>JBCBJG010000142.1:0-8194 GCA_038523655.1 Pseudomonadota bacterium
CGGCACTTTACCAACCGCTGCGCGCACCAGATCGAGGCAGATACCGGCATCATCCGGTGTGCAGGGTCCCGGCGAGAGGACGATCGCGGTCGGCGCCTCGGCGAGCACGGTTTCGACGCTGATCTCGTCGTTACGGTAGACGCGACAGGTGGCGCCCAGGTCCCCGAGAAAGTGCACGAGGTTCCAGGTGAAGCTGTCATAGTTATCGATCAGCGTGATCATGGCCGCGTTCTAGAGCCATTCACGCCCGCTTGGGAACCGCTCGCGTGACGACGGGCAGGAGGGAGGTTGTCGGTCGCCGACGATGAGCGACTGGGAACGATTGGGCGGGCTTCGTCGATGCACCGCGGACAGACGCTATGGCGCACTGCTCAAACGATTTGCTTCGGCGTGATGAACGCAACGAACGTTGCGGTGCCGGGTTCGATGTCGCGCCATGCATCGCTTGGGAACGTAAGGCAGGCGAGGCTACCGGTTGGAAACTTCCCGATCTCCTGCCGCGCTTTTTTCCGGCCTTTGCGCAAGGCGGCGAGCGCGACGTCCGTGATGTCCGGGTTGTGACCGATCACGAGCAGGCGCTTGTTCGCACCGCCTCGCTTGCGGATCACCTCCACGAAGCTCTCGGCGCCTGCGAGATACAACTTGCGACTGACCGTGATCGGATATTTGCCTGGCCACGTTTCGGTGAGCAGTTCGGCCGTTTGCCGGGTGCGCTTGGCGGTCGAACACAGGATGCGATCCGGCAGCAGCTTGTTTTCCTGCATGAAGCTGCCAACGCGCAGCGCCGCTTTGATGCCGCGGCTGTTGAGCGGGCGGGAGTGATCGTCCTTCGCACCAGCTGTCCAGTCGGACTTCGCGTGTCGAAGAAGAAAGAGCTGGAGCATCGTGGTCAATTAAGCGCGAGGGACGATCGCCCCTAGCGTTTGTTTTTGAAAGAACCATGAAAGCTGCGCTGGCGGGCGAGCCGTTCAGCTTCTTCCGCGGCTTTGAACAGCGCCTTAGCCTTGTTCTCACACTCCGCGTGCTCGCTCTCGGGCACACTGTCCGCCACAACACCGGCGCCCGCCTGGATGTGCATGACCCCGTCCTTCACGACCGCGGTGCGCAGAACGATGCAGGTGTCCATCTGCCCGTCTGCGGAGAAATACCCTACGCATCCGGCGTAGGGGCCGCGCTTTTCCAACTCGAACTCGTCAATAATCTCCATCGCACGGACCTTCGGCGCACCGGAGACTGTGCCGGCAGGAAAACCAGCCATTAGCGCATCGATGCTGTCGTGCGTGTCTGCGAGGCGCCCGGTTACGTTCGAGACGATGTGCATGACCTGACTGTAGTACTCGAGGAAAAAACTATCGGTCACGCGCACGCTGCCGATCTCGCTCACGCGGCCTGCATCATTGCGGCCGAGGTCGAGCAGCATCAAGTGCTCGGCCAGCTCTTTTTCATCCGCGAGCAACTCGTCGGCGAGCCGCGCGTCCTCCTGCGGTGTCGCACCGCGCGGTCGGGTGCCGGCGATCGGGCGCACGGTAACTTCGCCATCCCGCACGCGCACAAGAATCTCCGGGCTGGAGCCGACAATGGAGAACCCACCGAAGTTCAGGTGAAACAGGAATGGCGAAGGATTCGTGCGGCGGAGCGCGCGGTAGAGCGCGAAGGAGGGCAGCGTGAAGGGGATCGAAAATCGCTGACTGAGGACGACCTGAAAGATGTCGCCGGCCTCGATATAGCGTTTCGCCGCCTGCACCATCCCTTTGAACTGCTGGACGGCTGTGTTCGAGGTGATCCCGTCCGGTTCGCCCTCTATGGTCGCGTCATCACGCTCCACGTCGACGGTCTGGTCCAAGGGGCGTTCGAGCGCTGCGACGGTGTCGGCCAGCCGCGTGCAGGCCGTGCGCCATGCAGTCTCAGGCGATACCTCGGCGGAAGGATACGTTGGCGAGACAATCGTCATCTCGTCGCGGACCGCGTCGAAGATCACCATCACGGTCGGGCGGATGAAAATGCTGTCGGGAACGCCGAGCGGATCGGGTTTCTCGCTCGGCAAGCGCTCGATCAGTCGAACGGTGTCGTATCCCATGTAGCCGAAGATGCCGGCAGCCATCGGCGGAAGATCTTCCGGCAGGTCGATGCGGCTCTCGGCGAGCAGCGCGCGCAACGCGGCCAGCGTCCCTGTAGCTTGCGGAGAAAAATGCTCTGGATCGGTGGCGGCTTCCCGATTGATCTCAGGTTGGTCACCGTGTGCGCGCCAGATGATGTCCGGCGCCATGCCGATGATCGAGTAGCGCCCGCGCGTCGTGCCGCCCTCAACGGATTCGAGCAGAAAGCTATTCGCCTGATCCGGGGCGAGTTTCAGAAGTGCGGAGACCGGGGTCTCGAGATCGGCGACGAGACGGGTCCAGGCGACTTGCGGGCGACCCGCAGCATAAGCGGTCTCAAACGCTGAGCGGCTCGGGCTGACGGCGGCGGCGAAACCGCTGTCGTCATCGGCATGGTCATGCGCGTTGGCGCTGTCGTCGCGCGCGCGATCGTCGGTGATACTCACGGGCGGGCTCAGCCACTACCGCGCGGCATCAAAAGCCTCCGCGCGCGCCAGTTGGGCCAGCGGCGCTGGTGGCTTGCTCGATGGCTTCCTGATCGACCTCGACGTCGTAGCGAGACTGCAGCGCCTGCAGATACTCAGCGACCATTTCCTCACCTAGCTGATCGGCAACGAGGTTCTCGATCTGCGTCTGGACCTGACCGTCGGTCTTCTCGGGAACCTCGGTATCGGTGACACGGAACACGACGCGCTGCTGGCCGCCGAGCAACTCGGCCGTCGCTGCCGCGCCCTTACCAAGGGTGAACAGCCGACCGATCGCACCGGATGGCAGGTCGTCCGTGCGTGCAGAGCGGCGAAGATCAGCGGCGGTTTTAACCTCCACGCCTTTTTCCTTCGCGATGTCGGCGAGCGGCCTGCCCTTGTTCAGGTCCTCAACGATCGCCGCTGCGGTGCTCGTGAGGGCATTGCGTTTCTGTTCAGCGATCCAGGCGGACTTCACGTCGTCTTTTACCGTCTCGAGTGGGCGCACCTTCGCAGGGATCACCTCATCGAGCTCGAACACCGCGAAGCTGTCGTTGCCGAGCTCGACTGCGTCGGCCTGCAGGTCGATCTCGGCGGCGAACACCGCACGGCGCAGCGAGACGTTCGCGGGAAAGCCGGTGACGGGTTTTCCTTCCGGGTCCTGCCCGTTCTGGTCGACCGCCGCGATTTCGGTGAGGGTCGCCTCACGTTTGGAGGCGATGTCCTCGATCGCGAGACCCTTGGCGCGGTCGTCTTCGATCTCGTCGAACAGGTTGGCGACGAAGTTCCGCGTGCGCTCGTCGCGCAGCTCGCGTTCAACCTGTTCCTTGACCTCGTCGAAGCTCTTGCTCGTTGCGGGATCGATCTTCGTGACGCGCACGAGGGAGGTGGAGAGATCTCCCTCTACCGGGTCGGTGATCCCCGGCTCGCCGAGCGCGAAGGCGGCGTTTGCGATCGATGGATCGAGCAGTCCGGTTTTCGTGATGGAGCCGTGCGAGATAAAGCGGTCCTCCCGGCCAACCTCGTCTGCGAGCGCTCCGAACGTTTTGCCGCCTTTCAGCTCCTCGGCGGCTTTCTCAGCGGCGGCCTTGTCGGGGAAGGTAATCTGCTCGACCGTCCGCTGCTCCGGCGTGTTGAACTCGCGCGACCGGGATTCGTAGCTCTCGCGGACATCGGCTTCGTTGACTTCGACGCGGTCCGCGAAGTCGGCAGGACGGAGCACGATCGCTTTGAGCTTTCGGTACTCGGGCGCGGTGAAGCGACGTGGGTTTTCCTCGTAATATGTCTTCATCTGCGCGTCGGTCGGCTCGCCTGGTGCCTCGATCTGCTTGTCGGTCAGCACGATGTATTCGGCGTCGCGTTCTTCGTTGCGATAGGCGTTGAGCGCGGTCGTCAGCGTCTCGGGAACCTTCACACCGCTCGTGATCGTCTCGGTCAGCTGGCGGCGGATCAGGCCGCGGCGCTGCTGCTCGATGAAGGCGGCTTCATTCACGCCGGAAAAGCGCAACGTCTGGTCGTAGCGATCCCGGTCAAAGCCGCCGCCGATCGACTGAAACGCCGGGTCGCGCTTGATCCGCTCGGCGACAGCGCCGTCGCTCACGCCGAGGTTCAGCTCATCGCTGTGAAGCTCGATCGCCGCGGTGCCGAGCAGCGTTGCGAGTGTGCGCTGATCAACGCCCCGCAGGCGGGCCTCGTCGCGCTGGATCACGCGTCCGAAGCGCTGCTGCATGACCCGCATCTCGCGGTCGTAGAGGCGGCGGAAGTCGACTTGCGTTATCGTCTTGTCGCCGATGGTCGCCACGTCTTTCTGCAACGCGCCGCCGATCCAGTCACCGATGCCCCAGACCGCGAACGACGCCGCGATCAGAAAAATAAACGCACCGGCGACCCACGATTTGGTGCCTTCACGCATTCTCTGGAGCATTTTTCGGGTCCGTTGTCGGTTGGTGACAGGTGGCTAGGCGGCGGTCTGGTGTCTGCGTGAGCGGCGATTGATTGCGTGTCGCAACTCTGCGAAGCAGGCCGCGCTGCGGCGACAGCCCGGGAAACCATCCGCGCATGTCCGCCGCGTAATGCAGTGCGACAGGCGGTCTGTCCGCTCGCGACCTCCTCGCTTCGTGAATGGGGCAACGATGGCTGAAATTCAACCGCTCGTGGCGGGGAACTGGAAGATGAACGGCTTGCGCGCGCATCTGCGGGTGCTCGACGAGATGGTGCAAAGGTTGGAGCATCGCGGCGCACCTGCCTGCGCGACGATGATCTGCCCGCCGGCAACGCTGGTCGCTGCGGCTGCGCTGTTGTGCGAACGCTCGCGCCTTGGTGTTGGCGGCCAGGATTGCCATGCCGATGCAACCGGAGCTCACACCGGCGACGTGTCGGCCGAGATGCTGGCAGATGCGGGCGCCGTTGCCGTCATCGTGGGTCATTCGGAGCGGCGGGCCGACCACGGCGAAAGCGATGCGACGGTGCGCGCGAAGGCCGAGGCGGCGTGGCGCGCAGGGCTCGCGGCGATCATCTGCGTGGGCGAGAGCGAGGCGCAACGGGAGGCCGGGGACACGCTGAGCGTTGTCGAGGGGCAGCTCGCCGGGTCGGTCCCGGAGGGCGCGACGGCTGAGAACACGATTCTCGCATACGAGCCGGTCTGGGCCATCGGCACCGGACGTACCCCAACGCCGGACGATGTCGCGACGGTCCACGCTGCGCTTCGCCGGGCGCTCACGGAAAGGTTTGGCGATCGCGGTGAGGGGATGCGACTGCTCTATGGAGGGTCGGTCAAGCCTAGTAATGCCCGCGAGTTGATGGGCGTTGACCATGTCAACGGCGCGCTCGTTGGCGGAGCAAGCCTGACGGCTGGAGATTTCCTCGGGATTGTCGATGCCTACGGCGCATGACCGCGGGCTCGGCGCGGTCGTGCTTCTGATCGCACTTTCTGCCGTGAGCCCGGCCGGCGCCGCCGCGTTGGATGATGCCCGCTGTGCAACGCTGCGGGCAGAGCGTGACGCCCTCGTCGACCTCGGCGTGCGCCGTGACATGCTTCAGGGCCCGGTTTGGGCCGCAGCCAATCTCTCGCCGAGCCGGCTCGCCCGCGTGAAGCAATATGTCGTGACGCTGGAGCAGGTGCTGTTTCGCTGCCGGTCAATCCCGCGCGTGCTGTCGGACGGGATGGATTTTGCTGAAAACATGCCGGCGCCGAAACCGTTCTATGAGCGGCGGACGTTTCCTCTGCCGGTACGAAAGCCGGCGTTCGCCGCGCGGCCCCAAGCGCGGCCCCAAGGGCTGCGCCAGCGCGTCGACTAAGCGTCGGCGCGCGTGTTGCCAGCGCCCGGGTCGCCAGCGCTTGTGATGCTGGCCTCGCGGCACAACTTAAGGTAACGAGCGCGTCGATGCCCAGCATGCGCGGCGTCTATTCCGCTTGCGCACAGCATCACCCGCATTCGCGTTGCATCATGCGCGCGTCCGAAGCCTCTCCGGAGCACCCATGTCGTCACTTGTCCTCGTCATTCACCTGATGGTCTGCATCGCGCTGATCGTGGTTGTGCTGCTGCAACGGTCCGAGGGCGGTGCGCTCGGCATCGGCGGTGGTGGCGGGATGATGAGCGGACGCGGACCCGCCAACCCGCTGACGCGGATGACGACGATTCTCGCAGCGGTATTTTTCGCGACCAGCATGCTGCTGACGATCCTTGCCGGCCAGCCCGGCGTGGGCGGCGGTGGTAGCCTGCTCGATCAGCTCGAGAATACTGGCGGAGGCTCGGCACCTGCGACGGGCGGCGAGGGCGGTGGGCTGCTGGATCAGCTGCAGCCGCCGGGCGCACCGAGCGAGCCAGCCCAGTAGGCGGCGCTTTCGGCGTCAGCTACGTTCGTCGCCGACCAAAGGTCGGCGGAGCATGCGCTTCCGATGAGCCGGCAGGGTCGTTTGCCTGCGTCGGCATCGCATCGCCACCGTGTTCTTCGGCAGCGCGGGTAAGGGCTGCGAAGGCGAGGCTCAGCAGGCCGGCGATGACCGCGATCAATACAGCCAGCCAGAGCCAAAACGCTGGTGCATTCTCTGTATCCGTCTCGACGCCTTCACCGCTTTCCAGCTCTCCTCGCGCCTGCGCAGTTCGAATACGCGCCCCAGGTGTGCGCGCGCGCTCAAGACTGCTGCCAGTCTGCGCGGTGCCTTGTGCCTCGGCGCGTAACAGAAGTTTCGCCCGGGTCGCGATCAGCCGTTCAACCGCTTGTTCCGCAGCTGGTACGGCAACCTCCCGCGTGAGACCTCGCGGCGGGCGGAAATTGGCGGCGGAAGCATCCCGGAAGCACTTGCTGTACCGATCCCGCTGATAATCCGCCGCGTCGAACCGCCGTTGGCGGCGTGCGCCATCTGCAAGCACATCCTCGACCACGCTGCGCATGGTTTTGTTGAATCTGGCGCAGGGCACGTCGACCATTCGCTCCAGCGTAATGCGTTCGATATCGCGCGCTGTCGCCAGCGCGATTTCTGCGTGGCGTTTTTCGTGGACGGTCACGACAGACTTCACGCAGCGGTAGGTGTTCTGCATGGGCTGCGACGCGGCGTAGGCACTGCGCCAACGCGGCAGCGTCAGATGCACGTCGAGGTGGACCGTCAGGCGGGCCAACGTGCAGCGTCCGCCTGCACGTACGGTTCGGCTGCTCCAGCGATACGACGAGCGGGCGGTACCGACGGCGCTGCTGCCTCGCGCATGCGGTCCATATCGGGTGATGGCCTCGTTCAGGTCTCGCTTCGAGGCGATCGATCCCGGCAGATCGTAGGACCCACGGGTTTCGGTATAGGCAACCTCTGCCGCTGCAGGTGTGGCGAGGAGGAAAAGCGTGGCGAGAGCGCAGGTGTACGCATGCACCGCTGGCAGAAACGCCACCTGCGCACGTTGGTTGGGTCGGTCGGTGGTGCGTCCACGCATGACGTTGGACCTGCGACAAGCGTTACGGACCGAAATCGTACCGTTGCAGGGTTTCAGGTCGCGTTAACGGGCAGTCGGCGTGAACGGACAGGCCGCGTTAGCCGGCCGGGCGCGGCGGTTCTCGAGCGCGCGGTCACGCGACGCAGCCCTGTGGGGTGATGGTGCTGCGAGTGCATGAGCGTGCAGCGCGGTGGACGCGGTGAAGAATTGGCTTCGAATCTCTCCGCGCCGGGTGTAACGCTCGCCTCCCATGGCGCGGTACATCTTCATCACCGGCGGCGTGGTCTCCTCGCTTGGCAAAGGGCTCGCTTCGGCCGCACTCGGTGCGCTGTTGCAGGCGCGCGGATATACCGTGCGGCTGCGCAAACTCGACCCATATCTAAACGTCGATCCGGGCACCATGAGCCCGTATCAGCACGGCGAGGTGTTCGTGACGGACGACGGGGCGGAGACTGATCTCGATCTCGGCCACTACGAGCGGTTCACCGGGCGCCCGTGTTCGCAGGCTGACAACATCACGACCGGGCGGCTCTATCAGCAGATCCTCGAGAAAGAGCGGCGCGGAGATTATCTCGGCGCGACCGTGCAGGTCATTCCGCACGTCACGAACGCGATCAAGGAGTTCGTCCTCGACGGAAACGACGGGGTCGATTTCGTGCTCTGCGAAATCGGCGGCACCGTCGGCGACATCGAGGGCCTGCCCTTCTTCGAG
>JBCBJG010000143.1:0-8156 GCA_038523655.1 Pseudomonadota bacterium
CCAACGTTGTGTGGAGCTACGGGCATACGACGATCCCGCGGCATCTCCGTGATGTTATCGTCACGGAGTACGGGGTGGCCGATTTGCGCGGCGCGACGGACAGCGAATGCGTCGTCGCGATGCTGGCGATCGCCGATGCGCGGTTTCAACCGGAACTGCGTGCCGAAGCGATCGCGCGCGGAAAGATACGCGACGCGATACAGCTGCCGGCATCTGCGGAGAATAACTCGCCGGCATTTATCGAGCGTGTGCTCGGCTCTGCGCGGCGGCGAGGTGATCTGCCGGTGTTTCCGCTTGGCAGTGAGATGACGCATGTCGAACGCCGGCTCGTGCCAGCGCTGCAGTTTCTCGCCGAGCATGAGCATCGCAAACTGGCCGTAGCCCGCGGCGCGTTTACCGCCTGGCGGGGCGATGCGCCGAGGTCGAGCGAGCACGACGCGCTTGCCCGAATGGGCCTTGATAAGCCGGCAAGCCTTGCAGACCGGTTTTTCAGGTCCGCACTGCTTTGGGCAATCCGAGAGACGGAAGACGCCGTGATCGACTAACCGCGGGCAGGAATTCGCCCACCGTGCCGGCTCAGGGCACGAGCAGTCGCCGAGCAATCACCTGCGCCTGAATTTCCGCGGCTCCCTCGAAAATGTTGAGAATGCGCGCGTCGCACAACACCCGGCTCACCGGATATTCAAGGGCGAAGCCGTTGCCGCCATGGACCTGGAGCGCATTGTCAGCTGCCGACCATGCGGTGCGGGCGCCGATGAGCTTGGCCATGCCGGCTTCGACGTCGCAGCGCCGACCGTCGTCTTTCTCGCGCGCAGAAAAGAGCGTCAACTGTCGTGTCGCCATGATCTCGGCGGCCATCATGACGATCTTGTCGGCGACACGCGGGAAGGCGACGAGAGGTTTGCCGAACTGCTGTCGATCCTCGGCATATTTCAGCGCGAGATCCATCGCGGCTTGAGCCACACCAACGGCGCGGGCGGCAGTCTGAATGCGCGCCGCCTCGAAGGTTTCCATCAGCTGCTTGAAGCCCTTGCCTTCTTCTCCCCCGAGCAGGCTCGATGCTGGAACTTCGAAGTTGTCGAAGGAAATGTCGTATTCCTTCATGCCGCGGTATCCGAGCACTTCGATTTCGCCGCCGGTCATGCCATCCGCCGGGAACGGATTTTCATCGGTGCCGCGAGGTTTCTCGACGAGGAACATCGAGAGGCCGCGATAGCCTTTTTCATCCGGGTCCGTACGGGCCAGCAGGGTCATCAGGTCCGCGCGTACCGGGTGCGTGATCCACGTCTTCTGCCCGGTGATGCGGTAGACGTCACCGTCCTTCACCGCGCGGGTTTTCAGGGACGCGAGATCGGAGCCGGTGTTCGGCTCGGTGAACACGGCCGTTGGCAACACCTCGCCCGAGGTGATCTTCGGCAGCCAGTGCGCTTTCTGCTCGTCAGTCCCGCCGCACAGGATCAGTTCTGCGGCGATCTCGGATCGTGTGCCGAGGGAGCCGACGCCGATGTAGCCGCGCGAGAGCTCCTCCGAGACGACGCACATGCTCTCTTTGCCGAGACCAAGCCCGCCAAATTCCTCGGGGATCGTGAGACCGAACACGCCGAGTTCAGACATCTTTTCGATGACGTCCATCGGGATGTAGTCGTTCGCGAGGTGCCACTCATGGGCGTGCGGCGCGACTTCGGTCTCGGAGAACCGGCGCATTTCTTCCGCGATCGCGGCGTAGGTCTCGTCGAGTGCCGGGTCGCCGAACGTACCGGAGCCGGCCTGTTCGCGAATCAGTTCGATTGCGCGGGCGCGCACCGCCGGCGTGTTTCCCTCCGCGATCAACCGCTGCACGGAGGCGTCGCGCAGGGCGCTGTCGTCCACGCCGAGCGCGGCGAGCCGGACGATCTCGCTCTGGCTCATGGGAATGCCGCCGATCAGCTGCGCGCAATATTCCCCGACGACAATCTGAGTGAGCAGCGCCTCGAGCTCGCCGAACCGCGATTCGGACGACAGGCGCGCTGCGTAGTCGGTCATCTGCTCGATCGCCGTGACGTACGTGAGCAGCCAGGCGAGCCCGTGGGCTGCGTGCTGATCAGCTTCGAGTGCGGCGCTGTCGATGCGGCCGTCCTTCACGTATTGTGCGCGCGCCTCGGCAAGCGCGCGGTCGTACGTGGTGCGGGCCGCACGTGAGGCGGCTGCGAGGCAGTCGTCGAGATCGGGGAGAACGGGACCTTCGAACGTCTCGAGGGCTTCTGACGGCAGAGCGACCATGACGGTTTCCCCTTTCTAAGTGTTTCAATTCGCGGCCCGTAAGCCACTGTTCGCGCAGTCCATGTGCGCATGTTCGACGCGCGCGCTGCGCCGCAAGAGCATCGATGACGCGCTGCAGCATAGCATACGCGACGTGTATGCCGGCCTAACGTTCCACACCCGTCGCTTTCGCTAGAGGGGCAGAAGCGCGGGTACCTCAACTCTTGCGGTCGAAAATCCGCGTTAGTCGGCCGAGCAGACCGCCAGCGCGTTCTTTCAGATCTGGCACACGCACATCCGGTGGTTCGATCTGCCCGTTCCGCACGATGACGATCTCGGCTTCGTCGATCGACGTTCTGTGGGGGGAAAAGGGCTCTGACAATGGGTCGATGGTCGCACGGGCGCCGAACCCGGCGGGTTGCTGGTCGAGCGCGGGGTCGCGCTGGTCGCTGGGTGGGGCCGGGGCGGATGCCGGAGGACGTGCCTGGGTCGGTCCGTTGCCGGGGGCCGATCCGGTGGCGGGTCCGGGGGGAAGCCCACCGGTGCCGTTGGCCATCTCATCGGTGCTTGGCAGGGCCTGCGATCGCTCGGGTTCTCCCGTATCCAGCGTGCGTGGCCTGAAGCTGACCTCGGCCGCGTTGTTCAGCGGCGGTTGCGGCTCCTCGGTTGGCATCGCGATGATCGGTGCGAAGGGAGCGGGCGCAGGTATATCTGCCGCATCACGCGCCGACGAGACCGGTGGGCCAGGTAAATGCCCATTCACGGGTGGCGTTGGCGAGGTTGGCTCGACCGGGGGAGCCGGCTCGGTTTCTGGGCTCTGACCTGACACGTCTTCGCGCACGGGATCGCTGTCGAACGGTCCTCCGCCGGTATCAGCCCGGGCACAACCTTCCGCAGCGGCCTGCTGCGCGCTCGCGATCGATCGGAGACGGGAGGCGAGACCTTCCTGCGACGGTGGCGGCGATGCGGCAGGCGCGGGATCGGGTTCGGTTGTCGTTTCCGCACCCACCGCCATCGGCGCCACGGTGATCGGATTGTAAGTGGGGGCCACATCCGCCGCGGTGTTCCTGTCATCGAGATCCGGCGCATCGGTTTTCGTGGCAACCGGCACGCGCGATGGTGCGGGCTCGTCCGCTGCGGTGCGGGCAAATTGGTCCAACGCCGGCTGGCCGGGAATATCAACGACGACCAACGGGGCAGGCAGCGTCGCGAAAGGGCTGGTCTGCGCGGGCTGCTCGGGAGCGAAATCGGCCGGTGTCGTCTCCTCTTCGGCGTCTACGGTTTGAGGGGCCGTGTCCGTCGGCATCGCGGCGGGATATGCTTCGCTGGTGTTGGTTGTCGGTTTCGACGCGCCGATCGGTTCAGCTACGGGCGCGGGGCGCGACGCGGGGACAGTGGGGTGTTCCGCGTCAGGCGAGGGCATTTCACCCGTCATCGGCGCGGCCGGTACAGCCGTCACCTGCGCCGTGGTTGAAGGCGTCGCCGCGTTTGCAACGCCGACAACATGGTCGACGGGTTGCTCGAAGCTGGATGTGCGCGCGGAGAAATGCGTCTGGCCGCCGGATGCGAGAATCGCAGCCTGCTCGATCCAGCCATCCCGATGGCAGGTAAACCGATAGCCGAGTTTCCCGCGCAACGCGGCGACGTCGGCCGCCGAGAGGTTGGCCAATTGATCGAAGCGCGTGATCCCGGCGTCGGCGAGGGCCGTCGCGGTCGCCGAGCTGATGCCGCGAATACGCTTCAGGTTGTCCGCCGGCAAATCTTGGTCGCCCGACGCTTCGCTAAGCGCCAATGAAGCCGCGGACGCGGTCGACGCGGCACCGGCATCTGCCGGCAGCGAAGGATCGGCGACGCCGACCTCGTCTTGCGTCGGGTGCCCCAACGCCTGCAACGCTGCGTCGAGCGCCGCGATGGCAGCATGCCGATTAACGTCCGAGAGCGTATCAGGCAGCGGCGCGTCGGCTTCGCTCGCGTCTGCGCTGCCCGCGCTCGCGTTGGCACCGGATGCCAGCCGAGCACGCAGATGCCTCATCTCCGCGACAATTTCCGCGACCGTCTTTGCCATCGATTGATCCCACACCCCGGGTCGCTGCGCGTCGCACGCAGCTTCAGCGGTTATTGCTGGCAGGCTGTCTGGACGCAAGAATGACGGCGAGCGCGACGCAGGCCATGCCGACGAACTGCAACGGTGCCAGGCGCTCGTCGAACAGCACGTACGCGATGACCGCGACGACCGCCGGCACGAGATACAGCAGGGTCGCGACGCGGGAGACGTCGCTGCGGCGGATCAGGAACATGAGCAGCGTCACCGCGCCGATCGACAAAACCGCCGCGGACCACAGCAGCGCGACAATGAACTCGATGTGCCATTCCACGACGCCGGTCTCGGTGACGAGCGCGAGGGTGCCGACGAACAAAAGCGCGCCGAGGTATTGCCAAACGGCGCCGGTGACGAGGTCGATGCCGGTCGCGAAGCGCTTCTGGTAGATCGTGCCGAGGGTGACCGCGAGCAGACCGGCAACGCACACACCCACGGTCGCGAGTGTTGCGCCGCTGTTGGCCAGATCGGTGCGCGGCAGGAGCACGAGTACCACGCCGATCGTCCCGAGGACGAGGCCGATCACCATCGTTCGGGTCACGCGTTCGCCGAGCAACGGGGCGGCGAGAAAAGCGGTCGTCACCGGCTGCAGGCCTACGATCAGAGCTGAGGCGCCTGCCGAGAGGCCATGGTCGATCGCCCAGAATACCGCACCGAGATACATGCCGTGGATCAGCGTCCCGACGATAAACGCGTGGATGGAACCGCGTCGGTCCGGCCAGCTCGACGAGAGGGCGAGCGCGATGACCGCCATCACGGGCACAACCATCGCGAAACGGATGGTGAGAAATGTCATCGGCTCCGCGTAGGGCGCGCCGAGTTTCGCGCCGATGAACCCGGTCGCCCACAGGAAGACGAAAAGTGCTGGGGATAGCCGGAGCATCATGGGTGGATGCGCGGAAGAACGCGCGGTCGCGAGGGAGAATACCCGGACCGATTAGTCGACCCAGCGTGAGGGGGCGAGCAGACTTTTCATAACGGCGTGGCAGGCGTGCGATGGTTGGCCGGTCAATCCACGGTATCGCATGCGGGGGCCACTTGCAGCTTGGTTGACCGGGAAAGGGGGGGGGACGGGCGGGTCTCCGCCTCACGCTGCTTCGAGCAGGCTTTCGAAGAGCGGTCGCCCGTCGGTGCCGCCGAGGGCTGGATCGGCGAGACGCTCCGGATGAGGCATCATGCCGAGAATGCGACCGGTCGGATCGTAAATGCCGGCGATGTTTCGTTGCGATCCGTTCGGGTTGGCGTCCTCCGTCACATCGCCATCAGGCGTCACGTAGCGAAACGCGACCAGATTTTCATCCTCGAGCCGGTCGAGTGTCTCGGCGTCTGCGAAATAATTTCCGTCGTGGTGGCCCACGGGGATCGTAATGACCCCGCCGTTTCCGTAATGCGAACTGTAGATGGTGTCAGTGCGTTCGACGCGCAGGTGCACGTCACGACAGACGTACTTCAACCCGGCGTTGCGCATCAGCGCGCCGGGGAGCAGTCCGGCTTCGACGATCACCTGAAAACCATTGCAAATGCCGAGGATGGGAACGCCTTCGCCCGCCTTTTTCACGACGTCGCGCATGATCGGTGATTTCGCGGCCATGGCACCTGCGCGGAGATAATCTCCGTAGGAAAAACCGCCAGGCACGACGATCAGGTCGGTTTCAGGTAGCGCAGCTTCGCCGTGCCAGACCATGTCCGCCGGACGGTTGGTCACCTGCTCGAGGGAGACGGCGACATCGCGTTCACAATTCGAGCCCGGAAAAACAACGACGGCTGCACGCATTTTCAGCCCTCCAACTCAATGGCGTAGTTTTCGATCACCGGGTTCGAGAGGAGTTTTTCGCACATCGCCTCGACTTCGGCGCGTGCGGTCGCCGGGTCCGTCGCCGCAAGCGTGAGTTCGATGAACTTGCCCTGGCGCACGTCGTCGACGCCGTCGAAGCCGAGCGCTCCCAACGCACCTTCGATTGCCTTGCCTTGCGGATCGAGAACGCCGTTCTTGAGCGTGACCGTGACGCGAGCTTTCATCGGCTTGTTCCGTTCGTTGTCGTCAGCGGATAAGTGCAGCTTGGGTGAGCGGGGAGGAATAATTTTCCTCAGGTCGAACTGACGAGGCGTGGGCCGTCGGTCGCGGTCGGACGGCTTTCGTTCAGAATACCGAGCCGCCGCGCGATTTCCTGATATGCATCGACAAGCCCGCCGAGGTCCTGGCGAAAGCGGTCCTTGTCGAGTTTTTTCTCCGTCTCGATGTCCCACAATCGGCAGCTGTCCGGCGAGATTTCATCTGCCAGCACAACGCGGACCATCTCGTTCTCGTAAAGTTTGCCGAACTCGAGCTTGAAGTCGACGAGCCGGATGCCGACGCCGTGGAACAGGCCGGTAAGAAAATCGTTGATGCGTAGCGCGAGCGCCATCATCTCATCGATCTCCTGCGGCGTCGCCCAACCGAACGCGGTGATATGCTCCTCGGAGACCATCGGGTCGTCGAGCTCATCGGCTTTATAATAGAACTCGATGATCGAGCGGGGTAGACGGGAGCCCTCGTCGAGGCCGAGCCGGCGCGCAATGGATCCGGCGGCGACGTTCCGGACGACGACTTCGATCGGAATGATCTCAACTTCGCGGATGAGCTGTTCGCGCATGTTCAGACGTTTGACGAAATGCGTCGGCACGCCGATGTCGCCAAGCAGCGTGAACAGATGCTCGGAGATGCGGTTGTTGAGGACGCCTTTGCCTTCGATCACCTCGTGCTTCTTGTTGTTGAACGCGGTGGCGTCGTCCTTGAAGTGCTGCACGAGCGTGCCTGGTTCGGGGCCTTCGTACAGGATCTTCGCCTTGCCTTCGTAGATGCGTCGCCGGCGGCTCATCGCTCGGGTCTCCGGAAAGGGTGGGCACTGCGGTCGCGCGCAAGATGGTCGACTGTCGTTTCCTGGTGCGGGCGGTGTGCTGCTGTCGCGTGCATCAGCCAACTGCCAGGCCGGCAGGTGGGATTTGCGCTACGGTTCATGGCCGCGTCACCAGCGCGCGGAGCGGCCGCCCTGCTATTTGCCCGCGGCATTAGCTGAATTGCCGGGCAGTGACAATGTGCCGGTGACGGCGCTTCGGGCACACCAAGTTTGCCGAAGGTGTCGGTACGCGCCTTTCGTTGGTCCGCGTTGACCGTCTGCTACTCACGCATCCGTAGAGCACCACTCCATCCAGCGCGGGTATCGCACTTATCAGCGCGCGTCGCGGTGCTCTGTCAGTCGGCGATGGTTGATTTGGGCGCGCGGCGCACCGTATCTACGCGCGGCGGCGGGATGGGCATGTCGCGGTGCGCTCGCCAGATCGCACGCGGCAAATGCAACGTCCGGTCCGCCCGAACTTCCTCCATGCCCGCGCGGCGGGCGACAGCGAAAGAGAGCACCATGGCGAGCTTCGACGATCGGCAGAAGGGTTTCGAGGCGAAATTCGCGCGTGATGAAGAGCTCGCGTTCAAGGCCACGGCTCGGCGCAACAAGCTGCTTGGGCTGTGGGCGGCGGGACTCATGGGGCTCTCGCGGGAAGAGGCCGAGGGATACGCGAAAGAGGTCGTCAAGGCGGACTTCGAAGAAGCTGGAGACGAGGATGTCTTTCGCAAGATCCGGGGTGACCTTGACGCCAAGAATGTCGAGCAGTCGGACCACCAGATCCGGCGGACGATGGTCGAATTGATGGATGAAGCGGTCCGGCAGATCGAAGAGGGCTGAGGGGCAACCCGCATGTCCAACGTTCCCGGTCGCGACTGCATACCTCGGACACGTACATGAACGCTGCGGAGTCCCGGTCGTTTCGTGCAGCGCTTGCGCGC
>JBCBJG010000144.1:0-8127 GCA_038523655.1 Pseudomonadota bacterium
CCGACTACCATCACATCTGAGGACACCACCTTCTCCCCACACGCGGGGAGAAGGTGCCTGGACGACCGATGAGGGGCTCTCCCATACGTCGTGCGGAGAGCAGAATTGTGCGGAGATAAATTGAATGGCTGGAACCAGCTACAAGGGCTCGGAAATCACCGACGTCGACCAGTTCCGCAAGGGCGACGGTCTCGACAGTGAGCGCGAGCAGGTCATCGGTCAGCACATCGGCTACCGTTATGACGTGAATCTGCTGCCCGACTACGAACGGCTGACCCCATTCCTCAAGGGCTACATCGAGTTCATGGGATGGGATGACCTCAATTGGCTCGAGGACGTTCACATGGGCTACGACGACGGCAAGGCCGCTGTGTTCGATCGCAACATCAATGGCTGGGTCGCGATTCCGGACGAAATGGACCTGCCGGACAACCAGCAGGACCGTGACATGATCGCACGCGAACTGCTGATAAAATTCCAGATGTCACCCGATCATCCCATGGTGCAGTTGAACCGAGCTTACAGAAAGTTCTAGACTGTAGACTTCGCGGCTTTCACTTCGGGGGGAGTGACCGAGCCGCTCGGGGGAGGCACCGCTTGCGGTCGCCTCCCCTTTGCTTTTTGAGGCGGGGAAAGCCGAGCCGGTATCGCCCATGCGCTCGTGCCGCTGCCCCCCCCCCCGACGCTGCCAGACTTGGACGGTCGCTGAGGCTGATGGGCCACAGCCCGACGGCGAACATCGCGTCTGCGCCTCGCCCATCTGGCCAAGCGTCAATACGTAGACGGAAGATGACGGCTCGACAGTGGGGTAGTCGTCTAACTTTGACGGCAGGTATTGGGGAAGTCTCGTGTTGGGTCAGGTCAGAGGTGCTGCTGCGGTAATAGCAGTCGCGATCACGTGCAGCGCATGTGCATCCATTACAAAAGGCACGACGCAGGTCGTTGGAATAAACTCCGCACCGCAAGGCGCAGCATGCACGCTGACGCGCGGCTCTGAGGGCGTGATCGCACAGGTGGCGCAAACACCGGGCCAGGTCAAAGTCAGCAAAAGCAGCCAGAACATTCAGGTCGCGTGCGAGAAAGCGGGCTATCAGCCCGCGCAGGTCGTCCTCAACTCTGAGTTCGAGGCGATGACTGCGGGGAACTTGCTCGTCGGCGGCGTGATCGGTCTCGCGGTCGACGCCGGCACTGGCGCAATGAACAAGTACGATGGCGTGGTTACCGTCCCACTGCAGCCATTAAACGGCGCCGCACCCGCACGGACACCATCGACAACCACACCGTCCAGCACATCGCCGACAAGCTAGGCCCTGGAGCAAATGCGCCGACGCCTCGTCTACCCCGGCCCGCCCATCAACCCGCGCTCCCAGTCCGGAGTGAGACCGATGATCGTAGCACCGTCCGGTAGATGCGGATTGAAGAGGCGGTTGTGCCAGAGCGTGGCCGCATAGGCGTCCTCGCGCACATCCAGAATGCGCGTGAGACACGGCAAGCGGTAAGCCTGACCAAACTGCGCAAAATCGAGCCAAACCTCCCGCCGCGCCGCGAGATCGGTCGCGGCCGGCGACTGGGGAGCGAACAGCGCAGTCATCTCCGTGCTGAACCCGGTCCGAACCTGGAAATGCGTGGATTGAAGGTAGGTCAGTCCCTTCTCCAGCACCTCGCGACGGTCGTTGCTCTTGCGAACCTGATGTTTGAAGTACGCTGTACTTTCCATCGGCGTACGCGGCACGATGAGCACGACCATCCGCGCATGCAGCACCTCGCCATTACCCGACGTCACGCGTGGTGCCATGCCTTCGGAGGGCCGCCCGGCGTCCTGGCGCATCGCAATCTGGCGGATCCGGCACTGCCAGCCGATAAACGTGTCCTCGATCATCCCGGGAGGAGCTGCGCGAAGCTCCGGTCCGTCCGAGGGATGCGACCGCGAGGCTTCGGTTTGGGGCAACGTCTCCGCCATACTCTTCATCCGCGAATTGGTCTATTCGTGGTCTGAAATTGGACCGGATTGGTTTGCATCGCTAGTCCTTTGTGCCAGACTGACGCGGTTAACGACGCGATCTCGCTGGCCTGGCCGTCGAGACGCTTGGCTCGCAGGGGGAAGAGGTCGGCATCGCAGACGCTCCGTCCGCGAAAAGCCAATGCCTCGAACCGGTCGGCCGCCCCAGCGGTCACCACTTTCCCTGCTCTTTGGAGCTGAGACAGGGAGAATTAGATGGAAGAACAACTCGCAGAGCTGTTGAAAAACAGCCCTGAGCTCAAGCCGCTGATCGATCAGGTCGCCGCGCTCGGGCAGAAATCGGGAACGGGGAACACCGCCTTCGCGGAGGTTTATTACTTTCTCTGTATTCCGCTGATGGTCCTCATTCACGTCGGCTTCCTCGCCTACGAGATGGGTGCCTCGCGCACGAAGAACGTGCTCGCCTCGGGCATCAAAAACATCCTCGCCTTCGCCTTCATGGTGCCGACGTTCTACTACTTCGGCTGGTTCGTGTATTACGCGTTCCCTCAGGGCTTTGGCATGGGCGCAGGGCCGAACGGCATTTCCGGCTGGGATGTCGCAGTCGGTGCGGCCAACCCGATCAGCGCCGTCATGGGCCCGAACCTCGGCGACAACATCACGGGTGTGTTCGTCGGTGCCTTCACGCTGTTCGCGGCAACGACGGCCTCGATCATGTCGGGCGCAGTCATCGAACGCATTCAGGTAGGCGGATTTATCATCCTCGCCATCGTGCTTGGCAGCTTTGCCTGGGTGCTCGGCGCAGCCTGGGGCTGGCATGCCGACGGCTGGCTCGTGCAGAACTGGGGGTACCACGACTTCGGCGCCGCCGGCCTGGTTCACGCGGTGGCAGGCTTCTTTGCCCTCGGCGTGTTGATCAACCTCGGCCCGCGGATCGGCAAGTTCAACGCCGACGGCTCCGCCAACCATATCGCCGGCCACAACATGCCGCTCACGCTGATCGGCCTGATGACGATTATCGCCGGCTTCTGGGGCTTCCTCATGGGTTGCGTGATCGTACCGGGTGAGGCGTGGTCATGGTCGGCAACCGGCTGGAACACGATCTACGGCACGCCGATGACGCTGTCGGGCATGACCTTCAACATCCTCATGGGCTTTGCAGGTGGGATTATCGGTGCCTGGCTCGTCACCCGGGATCCGTTCTGGATGATGTCGGGCGCGCTTGGCGGAATTATCTCCTGCGCCTCCGGCCTCGATCTGTGGTGGCCACCGCTGGCGTTTGCCGTCGGCTTCGTTGGTGCCTGCATGATGCCCGCCTCGTACCGCTTCTTCGAGAAGCTCGGCATCGATGACGCCGTTGGCGCCGTCACCGTCCACGGCACGCTCGGTCTCTGGGGTGTCATCTCGGTCGGCATCTTCGCAATGGGCTACCCCGCGCTGCAGGGTGACGCGGGCGTGGTGCAGATCAGCTTCGTTGGCCAGTTGGTCGGCGCGGTTGTTATGTTCCTGCTCGGCTTTGTCCCGGGGTACGTGGTGTCGCTCGTTCTGAGGGCGATCGGTCTCCTTCGGGTCGGCGAAGCCGCTGAGCTCGCAGGTCTCGACCCGACCAAGGTCCCGGCCTCGGCCTATCCTGAAGGCATCGGCGCCTCCGCGGCCCCTGCCGAATGACCGCACCGTTCAAATAGGAGAGAAAAATGGGTTCACCCCTTGCAGAAGCGACCTGGAACGGCGCGGAAGGTGCCATGTACACCGGCGCTGGATCAGGCATGGAAGCCGTCTGGCTCGGCGTCTCGATCGTCATGTGCGTTGTCGCGCTGATCGTCGGCATTAAGCACGAGAACGACGCCTATAAGCGCAAGCAGGCGGAATAGTCGGCCCGCACCGCTGCCGCAGCGCGGCGATATCGAGAACGAAAAAGGGCGCCTTCTTCGGCGCCCTTTTTTTACGAGGAAGTCTGGCCGCAATCCGCTCTGCCTATTCCACTATTGCTTGTGGCCGCCTTGGGCTGTCGAACAAGGCGGTATCCGCCTGCTCCCCCAATGCACCGGCAGCCCTCGGCTGACGAGACGTAACTCGAAGGAGATAAATCATGGTGCGCCGCGTCATCTTCACGGCTTTCTTCATGTTCGCCCCGACGCTGCTGGCCACGGGCCTGTTAACCGCAGGCATTGAGCGCGCACACGCCTGCGCCTGTTGCGGCAGCTACCAGGTCTACAACGTCGCCTCGAACGATGTGTTAAATGTGCGCACAGGCCCCAGTGTGCGCTTCCCGATCGTCACCGGCCTGCGAAACGGCACCCAGTGCATCATCATCCAGGCCCGCAGCGGCAACTGGGTAAAAATCTCCTATGCGGAGCACACGGGCTGGGTGAACGCCCGCTATCTTCAATACTTCTCCGGGTCCTGAGAAGCACCGGCGCGAAGGAAAGGCACGCAGCGTCAGGTTCTGACGTGGGGATGTGATTTAGTCTCCGGCGTCTACACAGGCGCGCGGATGCGCTATGGCGTAAACATCGAGGAGCCGATCGCGATCGACCTCGGTGTAGATCTGCGTCGTCGACAGGCTGGCGTGTCCAAGCAGCTCCTGGATTTGCCGCAGGTCCGCGCCCGCAGAAAGCAGATGCGTCGCGAACGAATGACGAAGCGCATGCGGCGTCGCCGTATCCGGCAGACCGAGCGTTTCACGTAGCTTGGCAACGCGAAGCTGGATCACGCGCGGGCTGAGCGCCCCGCCCTTCTGGCCAAGGAACAGCGGATCGTCCGCGTTCTGCGGATACGGGCAGAGTGAAAGGTATCGCGCTAGCGCATCGCGCGTGATCGCCAGCACCGGAACGAGACGCTCTTTTCCTCCCTTACCGCGAATGCGCATCGTCTCGCGGTGTCCCGTCGGCGCTTCGCCCACGGTCAACGACAGTGTCTCGGAGATGCGCAAGCCCGCCCCATAAAGGAGAGAGAAAATCGCCGTATCACGATGGCGAACCCAGTCGTCCCCTTCCGCATCGGCTGGCGCATCGACCACATCAAGCGCCCGCGCAACCGTCAGCGGCTTCGGCAACGCATGGCCCACGCGTGGCCGCGAAATCGCATGCACCGCATGGTTCGCGCCGTGCCCTTTTCGGTCCAGGAACCGATAAAAATTGCGAAGCGCAGAAAGCGTCCGCGCAAGACTGCGGCTCGACGCCCCCTCGCGGCGCCGCTCAGCGAAGAAAAAACGGAAAGACTTGGCATCCGCGCTGACGATTTCGGTCAACCCGGGCGGGAACCCGAGATGCGCTTCGAGTGCCATCCGGAACTGACGGATGTCCCGCGCATACGCTTCGAGCGTCGTCGCAGCCATTCCCCGCTCATCCCGCAGATGCGCAAGCCATGCGTCAACGACCTTGTCAGCCGTGCCGTCGAGCGGCAGCGGTCGCTGGCCTTCCCGGCGCAGCCATGAAAACAGTCGAGCCATACCGCGACGGTGCGCCAGCAGACGTTAACCGAACGTTAACGCTGTGCGTCGTCGCGCCAGCTGCCAATCAGCCCCGCGCCCGCCGTCGCCGACGCGGCGCTTCACCTTCCGACACGCTGGCCGCCGCAACCCGCGCGGGAAGCACCACGTCAGCAGCCAATTTCGGGAATGCGTCGATCTTGTTCGGCAGCGCCATCGCAGAGACAAAGTGCTCCTGGAACCGCGGCTCGAGTGCCGTCTCGATCTTTTCGATCCGCGTTACGAGTTCCTCGATCTCCCGCCGGTGCCCCTTGTTCAGCAAACACATCCGCGCGCCCGTGCCGGCCGCATTGCCGACGGCCTTGACGTTCTTCACCTCGCAGTCGGGCACAAGCCCAAGCACCAGCGCATACTTCGGATCAATATAGGTGCCGAACGCGCCGGCAAGCTTCACCCGGTCGATCTGCTCGATTTCCAATTTGTCCATCAGCAGTTTGACGCCGGCATAGAGCGCCGCCTTCGCCAACTGGATCGCCCGAACGTCTGTCTGCAGAATGCGCAGCTCCTGATCGCCGCGCCAGAGGACGTACGAGAACGTCCGTCCATCGGCGACGATCCGGTCACTCTTCTCCGCGAGTGAGCCGTCGATCACGCCGTCTTCGGAAATGATGCCGGCGAGGAACATTTCGCCGATCGCTTCGATGATCCCGGACCCGCAAACGCCGGTGACGCCGACGCTGTCGATCTTCTCCGCGAATTCGTCTTCGTCCGACCACGCGTCGATCCCGATCACGCGGATTTTGGGGATCAGCGTTTCCGGGTCGATGCGAATGCGCTCGATCGCGCCGGGGGCCGCCCGCTGGCCGGAGGAAATCTCCGCACCTTCGAATGCCGGGCCGGTCGGCGATGACGCAGCCACGATCCGATGCCGGTTGCCGAGCACGATCTCCGCGTTCGTCCCGACGTCGACGAGAAGGGTCATTTCATCGCCCTTGTGCGGCGCCTCGGCGAGCGTAGCACCCGCCGCATCCGCACCGACATGCCCGGCGATGCACGGCAGCGTGTAAACCCGCGCGCCCTCGTTCATCGGGAGGCCAAGCTCGCGGGAGGGAAATGTCTGGGCGCCGGAGGTCGCGAGCGCGAACGGTGCACCGCCGAGCTCCGTCGGATCGATGCCGAGAAACAGGTGGTGCATGATCGGGTTTCCGACGAACACCCCTTCGAGAATGTTGGTCGGGTCAGCGTCGGCTTCCTTGCACACCTTCTCGATCAGCGCGGCGATCGCCTCACGCACAACGCGCGTCATCGCCTTGTCCCCGTCGGGGTTCATCATGACGTACGAGACGCGGCTCATCAGATCTTCGCCGAACCGGATTTGCGGGTTCGATGTGCCGGCAGATGCCAGCGTGCGCCCGGACAACAACGACGAAAGATGTGCAGCGATGGTCGTCGAGCCGATATCGACCGACAGGCCGAGCGCATCATTGTGCAACCCTGCCCAGAGGGAGGTAATCACCGGCTGGCCGACACCGTTGTCGTAGATCGCCGCCGTGGCTTTCCACTCCCCCTTGCGCAGGATGGACTGCACGCGCGGGAGGATAAACCGATCGATGCGCAGGTTGGCGAAACCCCAGTCTCGCTCGAGCGCTTCATACAGCCGTTCGAGATCGCCGAGCGGCTGCTCCATATCCGGCTCTTCGACTTCGACGTAGCAAAGCTGGGTCGTCAGATCGCGGGTGATGCGCCGGTTCTCGGCACGCTTGCGCACAACCTGGCGGTTGATCTGCGTATCCGTCGGCACATCGATGACGACGTCGCCGTACACTTTTGCCTGGCAGGACAACCGTCGATCTGCCGAGAGGCTGCGCTTGTCGGCGTAGCGCACCTCGACCTTGTTGACCGCACTCAGGTGATCCGCGCGGCTTTCGATGCCGTGCTTGGCGAACTGTCCCTCGGTCGGCGCGACTTGACACCGCCCGCAGATGCCGCGCCCACCACAAACGGACTCGATGTAAACGCCGAGCGAACGAGCCGCATCGAGGATCGGCGTACCGGCGGGAAAGCGCCCCCGCCGACCGGACGGCATGAAAAGAACCAGCGCGTCTTGCGTGTCAGCTACATCTGCCGCCGGCAGCTCCGCCACATCGAGTGTGCCGTCGCTCGTGAGTTCGTCCATCCCCCGATCGCCTCTTCTGGAAATGCGACCGCCGCTCAGGCAGCCGTGCGGGTCCGACGCCCCCCGCGCCGTCGTCCGCTCGTCTCTACACCGGGAGTGGCATCAGCCTGGACCCGGTTCTTTCTGATCCACGCCGCACAATCGGTATCGGTCGACATCAGCACGTTCGCCGCGGTGACCATTTCCATCTCTTGCGGCCGACATGGGTTCATGATCGCAGAAGTCATGCCGGATGCAATCGCCATCGGCAGGAAGGCTGCGTTGATCCCGTGCCGGTTCGGCAAGCCGAACGAAATGTTCGATGCACCACACGTGGTGTTGACCTTGAGCTCGTCGCGCAGCCGGCGCACCAGCGCGAACACCTGCAGCCCGGCCGTGCCCATGGCGCCGATTGGCATCACCAGCGGATCGACCACGATATCGTGGGATGGAATACCGAAGTCCGCTGCCCGCTCGACGATCTTGCGCGCGACTTTGAAGCGGACATCCGGATCTTCCGAAATGCCGGTCTCGTCATTCGAGATCGCCACCACCGGCACGTCGTATTTCTTGACGAGCGGC
>JBCBJG010000145.1:0-8020 GCA_038523655.1 Pseudomonadota bacterium
ATTGCGGACCGTCGCTAGCGCGAGGCCGACGACCCGGCGCGTCTCGGACGGGGCGATAATCCCGTCGTCCCACAAGCGCGCAGTTGCGTGATAGGGATTTCCCTCCGCCTCGAACTGCGCTTCGACGGGCGCTCGAAACTCTGCTTCCGCCTCCGCGGACCAGCTCTCACCCGCCGCTTCGAGGCTATTGCGCTTGACGGTCGAGAGGACGTGCGCCGCTTGCGGGCCGCCCATGACGGAAATGCGCGCGTTCGGCCAAGAGAACAGGAAACGCGGTGCATACGCCCGGCCGCACATCGCATAGTTGCCCGCACCGAACGAGCCGCCAACCAGCACGGTGATTTTCGGGACATCGGCGCAAGCCACCGCCGTCACCATTTTCGCGCCGTCGCGGGCGATGCCGCCAGCTTCAGCATCGCGGCCAACCATGAAGCCCGAGATATTCTGGAGGAAAAGCAGCGGGATCTGCCGCTGGCAACACAGCTCCACGAAGTGCGCGGCCTTGCGGGCGGACGCGGAGAAAAGAATGCCGTTGTTGGCAAGGATCCCGACGGGATGGCCTTCGATATGAGCGAAGCCCGCGACGACGGTCGTGCCGTACTCTGGCTTGAACTCATCGAACTCGGAGGCATCGACGAGCCGGGCGATCACTTCGCGGGCGTCATACTGGGTCGCGAGGGAGGCCGGCACGACGCTGTCGAGAGTCACCGGGTCGATCGCCGGTGGGCGCGATCGGCGGATCGGTTGGCCGCCAGCGGACGCATGGTCGGTGCTGACCGGCAGCGTTGCGATGATCTCGCGGGCAAGCGCCAGCGCGTGATGATCGTCATCCGCCGCATGGTCGACCACGCCCGACGCGCGGGCATGAACATCGGCGCCCCCCAGTTCCTCAGCCGAGATTTTTTCTCCGGTCGCCGCCTGCACCAATGGCGGGCCGCCGAGGAAGATCGTGCCCTGACCGCGGACAATAATGCTCTGGTCTGACATCGCAGGCACATACGCGCCACCCGCAGTGCACGACCCCATCACCACTGCAATCTGTGGTATGCCGGCCGCCGACATCCGCGCCTGGTTGAAAAAAATCCGCCCGAAATGATCGCGGTCGGGGAACACATCGGTCTGGTGCGGCAGGTTGGCTCCGCCGGAATCGACCAGATAGATGCACGGCAGGTGGTTTTCTGCGGCGATCTCCTGCGCGCGGAGGTGTTTCTTCACCGTCATCGGGAAGTAGGTGCCGCCCTTGATGGTCGCATCGTTACAGACGACCATGCACAGGCGACCGGATACCCGGCCGATTCCAGCGATCACGCCGGCAGCATGGATATCCCCGCCGTACATGCCGTATGCGGCGAGCGCCCCAATCTCGAGGAACGGTGTGCCGGCGTCCAGCAGCCCGTGCACGCGGTCACGCGGCAGCAGCTTTCCCCGGGCGAGATGTTTTTCGCGGGCGCGCTCGGAGCCGCCGGCCGATGCTATTGCGCGGGCCGCCGCCAACTCAGCGACCAGAGAAGTCATCGCGTGTGCGTTGGCCTCGGCTTCCTCGCTTGACGGCACGTGGCGCGTCGTGAGCTGCGGCATGCGGGCCTCCTCCGGTCTGGCGTACGCGTGCCCCCGGACGGAACCAGGAGCGAGCCGCGCAGGCGTTTCAGCGCTGGCATACCCGCGGCAGGCGGTATTCGGCAAAGCGTTCGTGCCACGGACCGACGGGCACGGCGCTGCGCAGCGCTCCAAAGCGGTCGACGTTTTAAATTTGCCCGGTCCTGCGCGGTCCCCCGTCCCGGCCGTCCGCAACGCCGCGGCAGCGCGCGCACGTACGCGTCTCAACCTTCCATGCATGTTCTGTGGGCATTCTCGCCACCTGCTCGGAGACGGGCAGCCGCTTCATGGACAGGGGACACGCCATGCACATCGTTGCTGGGCTCGTTACGCTACTCACGGTCGCCGGGATCGCGGCCTATCGCTTCTATCTGCTGTCACAGTCGCCGCTCGGCCAGGGCGTCGCGGATGCGGCCGGCGAGGTGCGCAAGGGCATGCGCCGCCGGGCCTGGCGCAAAAAGCTTGGCGATCCGCTGCGCGATGTCGACGATCCGCGGATTGCTGCGGCGGCGCTCATGACCGCGCTCGCCCAGTCCGATGGCGCGCTGACGGCCCGTGATGAAGCGCTGCTCGCCTCGCAGATGCAGACGGCATTCGGCGCTGACGCTGCGGCCGTCGGCGAACTGGGGGCCTATGCGCGCTGGCTGGTCCGCGACGTGACGGAGCCTGAGACCTGTTTTCTTAAGGTGCGACGTACGCTGCTGGAAAAGTGTGGGCCGGAGGAACGCGCTTCGCTTGTCGGAATGCTGGAGAAGGTGGCAAATGCGGGTGCCGATCCTGACACCCGGCGCGCTTTCGTCTCGCATGTTGCGCGGGCGCTCGCGCCCTGACACGTCCGCGGTGCGCGGACGAGGAGCCACCGCGTGAGCTGGAACCCTGCACTCGAGCCTGCATGCCCGAATGCCGACGCCGTCGACGCGATCGAAACCCTGATCATTCCGCGTGCGCGCGATCTCGGCGGCTTCGCGGTCCGCCGTGCGTTGCCGGCGCCCGAGCGCCAACTCGTCGGCCCCTTCATCTTTTTCGATCAGATGGGACCTGCCGATTTCGTGACCGGCGGCGGGGGGATCGATGTCCGCCCGCATCCGCATATCGGGCTCGCGACGGTCACGTACCTCTTCAAGGGCGAGTTCCAGCATCGCGATAGTCTCGGCACCAGCCAGATGATCTACCCGGGTGAGGTAAACTGGATGATCGCCGGGAACGGCGTCACACATTCCGAGCGGACCAGCGAAGAGACCCGCGCAAACCCGCATAGCCTGTTCGGCATTCAGACATGGGTTGCGCTTCCGGAAGCGGACGAAGATCGCGATGCCGACTTCGAGCACGTGAAGGAGGCCGCACTGCCCTTTATCGAAGGGGAGGGAAAATCTGTCCGTCTGATCCTCGGGTCAGCGTACGGCGAGCGCGCACCGGTGAAGACCTTCACGGAGATGTTCTACGCGGATGTGCATCTCGACGCCGGTGCGAAGCTGCCGCTGCCCGATGACCACGAGGACCGGGGCATCTACGTCGTCGGGGGCGCCGTCACCTGCGGCCCGGATACACTGGAGACCGGGCAGATGGCGGTGTTCCGGCCGGGAGATGCGATCACGCTCGTCGCGGGCGAAGCCGGTGCGCATCTGATGCTGCTCGGCGGCGAGACGCTTGGTGGGCCGCGGCATCTTTGGTGGAACTTCGTTGCCTCATCGCAGGAGAAGATCGAGGCGGCGAAGGAGGCGTGGCGTGCCGGCGATTGGGCGCATGGGCGCTTCCAGCTGCCGCCGGATGACAATGACGAGTTCATCCCGCTGCCTAAAGGCGCCTGACGTATCCGACGTCCAGCGGTTTTTACTCCGCGAAAACGGTCGGCAGTTCTGGCTGGCGGTTGGCCGGTGCGCGGCCAGCGGGCGTCTCGCGCAGAGTATGGCTCGCGCAGAGTTTGGCCCGCGCGTCAGGCGCCGGCGGGGAAGTTTGTGCGGATCACATTCTCGAGGAACCCGGTGAAGGCACGCACGCGTGCCGGCGCCCGGCGACCCGGCGGGCGCACAGCCCAGACTTTCCACTCCGGCAGAACGGTATAGTCCGGCAGCACCGGCACGAGACTGCCGTCTGCGAGGGCGAATTCGACGTCCCAGAGTGAGCGTGTCGCGATCCCGAGATCCGCGAGCAGCGCGTTGCGGATCGCCGAGCCCGAGTTGCTCGACAGCCGACCCGTCACGCGCACCTCGTGCTCCGTGCCGTCGGGGCCGGCAAACTCCCAACTGCGCTGGCCGGCAAGCATGATGCAGGCGTGCTCGCGCAGGTCCTGCGGGCGTTCAGGAGTGCCATGGCGCGCGAGGTAGGCCGGGCTCGCCGCAAGGAGCCGTGGATTGTGCGAGAGCCGACGCGCAATGAGCGTGGACGGCGCGAGGGCGCCGACGCGGATCGCGAGGTCGAACCCCTGCTCGATAATGTTGACGATCTGATCGCTCAGGTCGAGACGCACGCTGATGCCGGGGAACGCGGCGAAAAAATCTTCGATATAGGGGACGATAAACCGCTCGCCGAAAACGGCCGACGCCGTGACCTTCAGCTCGCCGGTCGCTTCCGTCAGGCTGCCGGTCAGATCGCTTCGCGCCTCGTCCATTTCCGTGAGGATCGTCTGCGCGTGCTGGAGGAAATTCTCTCCCTCGGTTGTGAGCGAGACAGCGCGAGTGGTGCGGTGGAGTAATTGCGCGCCGAGGTCGGTTTCGAGGTTCTTGATGCGCTGCGTCGCGGCGGTAGGCGACAGGCCCAGCTCGGCGCCTGCGCGACCGATGGCACCGAGCGTGGCAGCGCGGACAAACAATTCAAGCGATATGCCATCCCATGCCATTATTCGCTTGTACGGGATAATTTATGTCAAAGAAAGGTGATTATCTCGCAGCGATAGCCGTCTATCTCCCTTGCCACACACCCAACCGATGCAAGCGAGGTCTTCCCCAATGTTTCGCGCACCGCTGTCGAACACGCCGACCTTCACAACCCGCACAGCCCCACTGTCGCCGATCACCGGCTCCGGCGTCACGAGCGCCGGGATGGTCCGCCGCGGTAATGGTCGCGCGCCCGTCGCATTCGCCGATTTGACGGCACCGGAACAGAGGGCTGTCACCGCGCACATCGTGGCTCGGGCGCGGCGCGAACGCTCGCTTTTCTGGCGCGCGGCCGCACGGTCGATCCTGGCAGCGCCCAGCGAGTTCATCAGCTGGATCGCGCGCCCGTTTGATGCGTATCGACACCCCACGGCGGGGGTGACGACCGCTTCGCAGCCAATGCGTACCAGCTTGGCAGGTGCTCCCGCAGTCTCCGGAGCGGTGGCAGCGGCGGCCTGTGACTAGGGGCGGAAAGCGAGGCCTCCACGCCGAGGGCTGCGCTGGCTCCACGCCCGGGCTGCACCGGCCTTCGCCGAACATCGCACACGCCCTTTGCGTCACTGTTCGGTGGAGACGGCCTCCCGGCCAACCAATGGCGGGGCCGGATTTGGGGCCGCTTTTTTCTCCACCACAAGCTGACCGACGGCTTCCAGATCAATTCGAAGCCCATCACGCTGCGGTCGCAACTGGGCGACGGCGAGCCGATCAAATTTCCCCGCGAGCGACAACCCGTCGACGAGGGTCCCATCGGTCAACGCATTGATCCGCGCGAGCTCACTGGAAAACCGTTCGGTGAGCGGGATCCGCATCCCGGTGTCGAACGCGGAGATAAACGGCGCGTCCGGGATGATGAATTTTCCATCCTCGAAGAGCGCCGGGATCGGTCGCAGTGCTGTGAACTCGACTGCGCGCAGGCCCATCATGTCGCTCGATGGCGCAACATAAGGCGTGCCGACGAGATAGACCGTGCCGACAATCGGCTGCCATGCATCTGCCGGTCGCCCGCTCAGGCTCACCGCGAGGGCAAGACGCTGGCCTGTGGCGAAGACTTCGACGCCGGTGATGTCGAATTGTGTCGTAGCCGCTGCGCCCTCGGTTGAAGCGCCCGCCTCGGCAGCACGCGCTGTTATCGGCCCTGCCTTCTCCAACGCAGCGCGAACGCGGTCGGCTATCTCCGTGTAAGGCAGTGTCACCGGTGCGCTCAGCCGGGTCGTCGGCAAAGATGAGCCGGCGTTTGTCGCGCTGTCATCGTTGGCCGCGGTTCGCGCGGGCACTGACTGCGCGGATGCAAGCTTGCTCGAGGCATCGCGCGGTGCCGGCCGCGGGCGCGGCAGCAGAGGAAGTGGGCGTTCGTCATCGTAAAGCGCAAGCGGGCCGTTGATCGCGATCCGCGCTGCGCGCGCACCCTCGCGCGCGACGAACCCACCGAACGTGATCGCTTTCGGATCTCCGCGCAGCCATCGCCTGGGCGTTACAGAGATCTGAACCGGATAATGCAACTGGCGCCAGGCACGATCCACGGTGTCAGCGAACATAAGATCGGCAAGCGCACGATTGAGCGGCGGCGTGAGCCCAGCGAGCGCGCTTGCGACCCGTGACGGCACCAAACTGTCCGCATCGACGGTCCCATCGAGGACGGAGATTTTCTCCGCACCGGCGAGCTGCACCGTTGGACGTCGCGCAAGCGTTATCACCAATCGATCGCTCAGCGTCGCCGCGAACTCGGCCGTCAGCAGGCGGCGTTCACTGCGTGTTTCGCGGCGGGCACGGGCAAAGCCGCTGCCGCGGGCATCGAGTGTGAATTTGACCGGAAGGACAACACGCAGCCCGCGCTCCGTGCTTGCAATGCGCGCGTCACCTGCACGCTCCATCCGCCAGCTCAGACGCGCAGTCGTACAGCGGCTCCGCCCGGAGCGCTCGATGCACGCGCCACGCGCTACGCGGCGGCGGCCTGATGCCAGCCGCGACGGGAGGCGATTTGCGATGTCTTGCGGCGATACCGTGAGCGGTGCTTCGGCAGAGACAAACACGGACGTTTCCCGCGGCGATGCTGGACCCGTGGCGGCCGAAGCGGTTTCGATCCGTTCGCTCGGGCGTCGGGTGAAGTCCTGCGGCTCACTGCATCCAGCCACGATGGTTGCGGCGATGAGCGCCATCTGCACAGAGCGCCGGCGGGGCGATGGCCATTGTCTCCACGCGCACGAACGCGCCACCGCCCCGCGCATCGATCGGGCGTGCGACACAGCGGATAAGCGCACCGACGTCGTCATCTGGCAATTAAGCTCCCTCGTCAGGCGCAATGGTTGATGCGCTCTTCCGCAACTGGTGACTTGCATCCTACGTGCCGACCCGCCGGAAGGTTGCATCACCGGGCGATTATCCTCCGGGTTGGCGAGGCGTGAGCTGTTCGACGGCTCCCCCTGCCGCGCGCCAGGCCTCGAAGCCTCCGACAAGGGACGCGGCAGGGCGTAACCCCATGTCAGTAGCCCGCTCGGTCGCCAGAAGGCTGCGCCAATCCTTCGCGCAGTGAAAGATGAAGCGCACGTCGGCTGCGAAGATCGACTTCGCATAGGGGCTCGCCGGGTCGAGCCAGAACTCGAGCATGCCGCGCGGGCAGTGGAAGCTGCCGGGGATCATGCCTTCACGCTGCCGCTCGCGGATGTCGCGCACGTCAACGAAAACGGTGTCCGACTTATTCTCCCACCCGATGACGTCAACCGCCGGGACCGTTTCGATGCGCCGCTCGGCCGCGGCGACCAGTTCGGCGATGGTCTGTGCACCGGCCTTGATCATGCCGTCCGTGCCTTGGCTATCGTGACATCATCGACATGCGCCGCAACGCTGGCGTCTGCTGGTACAAAACGCGCGGGGGAAAATGGAGCGATCTCATCAATCCATCCGTCTTCGCCAAGCGCGCCTGCCACGGCGTCGGCAACGATGGCCGCAAGCGTTACGCCCGAATGCATGACCGCGACGGTCAACGCCTCGACGCCCGGAAGTGGCCCGACGATCGGCGCGCCATCGGCCGGGGTCGGTCGAGCACCGACCGTAACCGCCTCGATCTTGAGGTCATCTAACCCGGTGAAGGCAGCCCGCAGATCCCGCATGACGGCGTCCGCCACTTCTTGCGGGCTATTTGCGCCCGTGCGTCCGCCGAAATCAGCACCGGCGATGAGCCGCCCGCGCGCGTCCTGGCGCACATGCACATCCTCGAGGAGCACGATCGGCTCGAGAAACCTTTCGGTGGGCATGGTGTGGACCAAGACCCCCGGGGGCGTCGTGAGTTCGAGCCATGGCGCAATGTCTGCGACAAGGAATGGTGTCGCTGCGCCGGCGGCAAGCACTGTCTCGTCGGCATCGATCACGCCGAGAACGGTCTCAACACCGGTCACCCGGCCCTCCGCCGCGCGATTGCCAACGGCGCCCAATTGATCGCGGGTGTGCGCGCCGAGCGGATTTGCATGGCGGAGGGCCGGGTGACCGGTGTTGAGACCGTTCTCGGCGTGATCGATGCCGACGAGACAGTGCTTGCCGCCGGCGCAGCGACACCA
>JBCBJG010000146.1:0-7935 GCA_038523655.1 Pseudomonadota bacterium
CAACGCACGCTAGGCGCTCGGCATCCCGCCTGTCAACAAAACTTGACAGCGCAAAATGTTTATACTTGTCGCCGTTTCGGCGCACCGGTAAGCTAACGCACTATGTTGCCGAAGCGCATGCGCGCAGTGACCCGCCGGGACGGTTTGGATCCGTGCAGCGCGTTGGATGTCGGCGTAGGCTTTGCTTACGCCTCGTGGAATCGGCAAAGCAGCGTCAGAACGCGGGCCATGTGGACAACATGACGGACAGGACAGGCGATGTTGAAACAACCGATCCGACGATCGGTGAGCCGGGAAGTGCGAGACTGCTCGCACTCATCTCGGGCGACATCCTGCCGACTCTCGCCCGCCGCCAATCGGCGAGCATCCAGGTCCCCAACTCCGAAGCGCTGGCATCAAAGCCTTCCGATAACCAATCAGCCGAATGCAGGCGCGCCGGAGACGAGGTCATCCAACAACCGTTCGACCGTGCGCGGCCAACAGACCGTGCCGTACCGGCTGTGCCCCACCCGCTATTTCAAGTCCCCACCGCGGGGCGCGCCATCGAGGTTTTCCCGCCCGTGAACACCGATGGCCTGGCAGCGGATGATATTCAACGCCTTGCACAGGCCTCCCTCGCGCAAGACGGCTCGGCCGCCGCCTCGATCGTGGAACGCTGGCGGAGCGAAGGACATCCGCTCCGCACGATCGTGCTCGACGGCCTCGGCGGTGCCGCGCGCACCCTCGGCGAAGGCTGGGTCGACGACACCAATACGTTCTTCGAGGTCACGGTCGGCGTCAGCAGGCTGGAAGCCCTGCTCGCAGGCCTTGGCGAGCGGCCCGATCCGGCTGGCGCCACGGCATCCGAGGCCACGGGACATGATGGGAAGAAAAAGTCCGCAGCACCGCGAATTTTCTTCACGCCGACGCCTGGCGAACAGCACACCTTTCCGACCAGCCTCGTCGGCTGGTTGTTCCGGTCGCACGGCTGGCACGTCAGCCGAATCGCCCACACCCCCGACATCGGCGAGCTCGTCGCGGCCGCCGCCGATGCCCGCCCTGACGTCATTGGCATTTCGCTCAGTTCCGAGCGTTTCATCCCGGCCCTCCGCGACACGCTTGCCAATCTGCGCCGCGCCCGTCCTCTCGCGTCGACACCTATTCTGCTCGGCGGCTTCGTGATCGCGGAAGACCCGACCATCGCCGACGATCTCGGCGTGGACGCGATCGCGACGAGTGCAGACGGCGCCGTGGACGTCGCGAACCGCCTAGCCGACGCAAAACCACGTGCCGATGGGGTCGCCAAATGATGCGCAGCCCCGACACACCGCACGCGGAGCCGGGGACGCACCCCCGCCGCCCCGCCACGAGCACCTTCAAGGCGCCCAAACGCCTGTTCGGTGACATCGACGCAAAGTCTGCCGTGGCTGCAATGATGGCCGCCGCCGATATCGCGCTGGTCCTCGATCGCGGCGGCAAGATCCGCGATGTCGCGTTCAATGACGCCTCGTTCGAGAGCGAAGGCGTGCGCAACTGGGTCGGTCAATCGTGGCGCGAAACCGTCGCGCGGGAAAGCCACCCGAAGATCGATGCATTGCTCGAGCATGCCGCAAGCAAGGACCTGGGCCGCGCTCGCCACGTCAACCACATCACGCCGAGCGGTAAGGAGTTGCCCGTCCAGTACGCGATGCTCCAGCTCGGCAGTAAGGGCAACTTCGTCGCGATCGGCCGCGATTTACGCTCCCTTGCCGCCATGCAGCAGCAGGTCGTCGAGGCGCAGCAGTCGATCGCCCGCGACTACGCGCGCATGCGCCAACTCGAAACGCGCTACCGTCTGCTGTTCCGGCTCGCCAACGAAGCTGTCATCATCATCGACCCAGATAACGGCAAGGTCGTCGACGCCAACCCGGCGACGAGCGAGCTGTTCGGCCAGCCTGTCGCCCGCGTCGCCGGCAAGCGGCTCTCATCATGGTTTTCGCGCGTTGAGACGCGTGCGCTCAACGAGATGATCGGCGAGGTCGCCCGGACCGGCGAAACCCGGATGCGCGATGCGCGCCTCAACGGCAGCCGCATCCCCCTGTCTGTCACCGGCTCGCTCGTCCAGTCGGAAGACGGTGCGCAGGTCATGCTGGCTATGACCCGCGACAACGAACTGGACAACGGCTCCGGTCAGCCGCGTGTGCATCTGCTCTCCCTGTTCGAGCAGCTTCCGGACGGCTTCGTTGTGACCGAAGCGGACGGACGTATCCTGACGGCCAACCCCGCCTTCCTCGATCTGGCGCAGCTCTCATCCGAAGACGACGCGCGCGGAGATAATCTCGAAAACTACATCGGCCGGTCGGGCGTCGAATTCGGCGTTCTGCTGAACAACTTGCGTGACCGCGGCACGGTGCGCCATTTCGCGACGGTGCTGAACGGCGCCCTCGGGTCCAGCGAAGCTGTCGATATTTCCTGCGCGCAACTCGACAATGCGGATAAAGCGCTGTTCGGCTTCACCATGCGACCGGTTGGCGGGCGCGCGCTCAGCGCTCCGACGACGAACACCCCGCTCCCGCGATCGCTCGACAGCATGTCCGAACTCATCGGCCGCGTCCCAATGAAGGACTTGGTCCGTGAGGCGAAAGACATGATCGAGCGGCTGTGCATCGAGGCCGCCCTCGAATTGACCGACCACAACAAGGCGTCCGCCGCGGAAGTGCTCGGCCTCAGCCGCCAGGGCCTCTATGCCAAAATGCGTCAGTACGACATCGGCGATCTGGAACGCGGCTGAAGGCTGCGCGTACCCTTCCAAAAGCAGATCACATCGGCTCGCGACAACGGTTGGCCATCAGCAAACTCGCAATCCTTACCGTAAAGCTAGATTGACACTTTAGGGCGCCAAACCTACTTTCGGCGCCATGGTCGATCTTTCCGCGCCCGCGTCATCGAGACAACGCGTTCCAACGCCTTCGGCAGTGCTCGAGCTGCTAAAGCCGATCACGTGGTTTCCGCCGATGTGGGCCTACGCCTGCGGTGTCATCTCCGCGGGCCGCCCGTTCACCGACACGTGGCACGCGGCTTTGCTCGGCATGCTGCTCGCCGGACCGCTCGTCTGCGCCATGAGCCAGGCTGCGAACGATTGGTTCGACCGCCATGTCGACGCCCTCAACGAGCCGCATCGCCCCATTCCGTCCGGCCGTATTCCCGGCCGCTGGGGCTTGCGCATCGCTGCCATCTGGACCGCATTATCTCTCCTCGTTGGGGCGGCGCTCGGCCCGGCCGTGTTCGCGGCAACCGTGTTTGGGGTCGTGCTCGCCTGGGCATACAGCGCGCCGCCCGTGCGGCTGAAACAGAACGGCTGGTGGGGCAACGCAGCGGTCGGCCTCTGTTATGAGGGCTTGCCATGGTTCACAGGCGCGGCCGCCGTGCTCGGCGCGATCCCGGACGGCCGCGTGATCGCGCTGGCGTTGCTCTACAGCCTCGGCGCGCACGGCATCATGACGCTCAACGATTTTAAATCTCTCTATGGCGACCGTGAAATCGGGATCCGCTCACTGCCGGCCATGCTCGGGCCGGATCGGGCCGCCTGTCTTGCCTGCCTCGTCATGGGCATCCCGCAACTCGTCGTCATCGCATTGCTGATTATCTGGGGTGCTCCGTATGCCGCAAGCGCCGTCGCAGTGCTGCTCGCCGCGCAAGTCGCCTGCATGCGACACCTGCTTGCAAACCCCCGCGATCGTGCACCCTGGTACAACGCCACCGGCACGACGCTTTACGTGCTCGGCATGATGGTATGCGCCGTTGCTCTGCGTGGGTTGGTCAGCTGATGCGAACCACACCTTTTTTCTCTCAACCAGTTTTTTGCTCCGCGAGCGGGCTCTGCACCCGCACGACGTCGCCGAGCAATATCCCCTCCACCGAGTGCCTGGGAGACCGCCGCCGATGATCAGCCCACGCGCCGACGCAACCGCGCACGCGAGCCCGCTATCCTGGTTCGCCATTTTCCGTCTTGGCCTCGTGCAAACGGCGCTTGGTGCGATCGTGGTGCTCACGACCGCAACGCTCAACCGTGTCATGGTCGTCGAGTTATCGCTCGCCGCGAGCATTCCAGGCGCTCTGGTCGGGCTGCACTATGCGGTTCAGATCCTGCGCCCACGATGGGGTTTCGGCTCCGATATCGGCGGACGGCGTACGCCGTGGATTATTGCCGGGATGGCCATCCTCGCCGCCGGTGCCATCCTCGCTGCCATCGCGACCGCGCTCCTCGCTGAAGCACCGCTTGCAGGCGCACTCCTCGTGACGGGCGCGTTCGTCATCATCGGGATCGGCGTCGGCTGCGCTGGCACGACACTCCTCGCACTCCTCGCTTCCCGCACCGCCCCCGCCCGCCGCGCACCGGCTGCAACCATCGTCTGGCTCATGATGATTGCGGGCTTCGTGATCACCGCGATCGTTGCCGGTGCCAACCTCGATCCATTCTCCTTTACCCGTCTGATCTGGGTGACGATCGCCGTCTGCGCCGTGGCATTTGCCGTAACGATCGTCGCGCTGTTTGGCGTCGAAGGACGTCAACCGACCTCTCTTGGCCGAGCCAACGCCGACCATCAGAGCTCCCCGGCGGCCCCGATCGCGAGCGGCACTGCAAATGCGCGCTTTCTTAAGGCAGTCGCCGAGACGTGGGCAGATGCCACCGCCCGGCGTTTCACCATCTTCGTTTTTCTCTCCATGCTCGCCTACAGCGCGCAGGATCTCATCCTCGAGCCCTTCGCCGGACTCGTTTTCGCGATGACGCCGGGCGAAAGCACACAACTCTCGGGGGTCCAGCACGGCGGTGTCTTCATCGGTATGGCGCTCGTCGGCGCGATTGCCGGGCTCCGGCGCCGCGGCGATCCTTTCGCCTTGCAGCGCTGGGTCGTTGCCGGCTGCTGTGGTTCCGCCCTCTCACTCGTCGCCCTCGCATTCGGCGGATATGTCGGGCCGGGTTGGCCGCTCGCGACGAACGTCTTCCTCCTCGGGTTCGCCAACGGAATTTTCGCCGTTGCCGCGATCGCCTCGATGATGGCGCTGTCGAGCGAAGGCGGCAGCCACCGCACCGGCACGCGCATGGGCCTGTGGGGCGCAGCACAGGCGATCGCGTTTGGCCTCGGTGGCCTGATGGGCACGATCCTCGTCGATATCGCCGGGCTGTTCGCAGGATCGCCCGCCACCGCCTACGGCACCGTTTTCATCCTCGAAGGATTGGTTTTCGTCGCCTCCGCCATGCTTGCCGTACGCCTCGCCGCCCATTCCCGCACGGAGTTACGCCCGGCTACGCATGACAGCCAGCGAGGGCGCCGCCTCGACCCAATCCTCACACCGTCCACTGCGACCTGACGCCAGGAGCATTTCGCAATGACCCACGAAACAGCATACGATGTGATCGTCATCGGTGGTGGCCCGAGCGGGGCGACCGCTGCTGAGCAACTTGCCCGCTCCGGCGTCTCAGTTGCGCTTGTCGACAAAGCCGGGCGCATCAAACCCTGCGGCGGCGCCATCCCGCCCCGTCTCGTCCGCGACTACGCAATTCCGAACGAGCTGATCGTCGCGCGGATCGATACTGCGCGCGTGATCGCGCCATCAGAAAACGCCGTCGATATGCACATAGAGGGCGGGTATGTCGGCATGGTCGACCGCGAGCATTTCGACGAATGGCTTCGGGCCCGTGCAGCCGATGCCGGCGCCGAACGCGTGACCGCAGAATTTCTCTCTCTCGAACAGAACGAGGACGGCTCCGCGACCGTTATCCTCCGCACTCCGCGCGATCGCGACGGCGAGACCCGGCGGCTGTGCGCACGCTGTGTGATCGGCGCCGACGGTGCACGCTCGAAGGTTGCCAAGGAAGCCCTCCCCAAACACCGCGCGCCGAAGTGCGTGTTCGCCTACCACGAGATCGTCGAAGCCGATCCCCACCATCCGGCAGGGGATCGTGCGGCGGAGAATAATCAAGCCGCAGGCTCACCGGTCTACAGCGCCGAACGGTGCGACGTGTATTACCAGGGCGAGTTCTCGCCTGACTTTTACGCCTGGGTCTTTCCGCACGGGAAAACCGCGAGCATCGGCACCGGCTCCGCTAACAAGGGGTTCGCCCTGCGGCGCGCTGTCGAAGGTATCCGCCGCAAAGCCGGGCTCGACACCTGGCGCACGATCCGCCGTGAAGGCGCGCCGATCCCCATGAAACCGCGCCGGGTCTGGGACAACGGTCGTAATGTGCTGCTCGCAGGCGATGCCGCAGGCGTCGTCGCGCCTGCATCCGGCGAGGGAATTTATTACGCCATGCTCTCGGGCGAAATCGCCAGCGATGCCGTGCTCGAGTTTCTCGCCACCGGCGAAGCCAAGAAGCTCGCCACCGCGCGCCGCCGCTTCATGCGTCTGCACGGTCGGATTTTCTGGATTCTCGGGATCATGCAGTACTTCTGGTACACATCTGAAAACCGCCGTGAACGGTTCGTGCGCATGTGCGAGGACCCGGACGTCCAGCGCATCACGTGGCAGTCCTACATGCACAAAGAGCTGGTCTCCTCGTCGCCCGTGGCGCGGATTAAAATCTTCCTGAAGGATACAGCGCATCTGCTGGGGATGAAGGCCGCCTGACCGGCCGCGGCGCTTCTGTCCGCGACGTCCCGCAAAGCCGGCCTGCCAGACCGCCCTCACCTAGAGATGCCGGTACGCCAAGTCGCTCGCCGCGTGGGGACGCCCTCCGTCACTGTTCCGGCACATCACCGTAGCGGCTGGGCTACTCGCGTACGGCTGCCCGGGCGCAGCTCCCTTCACCAGCACGGAAAGGAGACCGCGTGCTCGAGCAGCTTGTCACCAGCCCACATATCGCCGATGCGGTGATGGTCGTCCTCGCGGTCGAGATCGCGGTCCTGATTGCCCTGCGCTTTCGCGGGGGCCTCAAGCTCCCGCCGCTCAGCGCGATCATCAGCAACGCGGTCGCCGCGCTCGGGATATTGATCGCTCTCCGCGCCGCGCTCGCGGGAAGTCCATGGCCGGGCGTGCCGATCGGGCTATCGATCAGCCTTGCGGGACATCTCGCGGATCTCAAACTCCGCCTACGCGCTACACGGAACGAAGATTAGCCACCGCCGTATCTTAACGGTTCGCTCGCCATGAGAAAGCAGCCGCAACTGCCCCTCTCCGCCAGTTTGACGGGAGATTAAATGCCTGGACGTGTGCCTTTCGGCGTTTGTGGTGAGGGCTCTATGCGGACGGCATGAGCTTGCCGTGTGAGCGACGACGCGTGCGCCGTGCCGTCTTGGGCGTATCGAGCGCGCGAAAGACGCGGCCGACTTCGCAGAGCAAGCCGTGGCGCAGAAGTTGGCGCAACGCTTCGCTATCGGAATCGACGCCATGTGACGCCCGCCATCCGACGAGCGCCGCCATCTCCTCATCGGTCAAGCTGACCTGCACGACGTGGCGCGCGCGGCGCTGTTCGTCTCGTTCCATCGGTTCCTCCCAAGGGTTGATGGAGTGAGCGCTGGTCGGGTCGTCGACGATGTTCTGATGGTTCTCCTGGCTGCCGAACAGTGTCGCGATCCCTGTCGTCGGAAGCGTATCGGAAACGGTTTTCCAGCGTAAGGGGTGTTGTGAATGCATGTCACTCAGCAAGAAAAAGCACGCGGCAAGCATGCCGGGAGACCTGCCGTTGCGGCCTGCCCAATGCGCCTTGTGCACTCCCGCTCACCGCTAACCCTCTGATTTAAAGCACATACGTCAGCTGACACCGGGGCACCGGGCACGCACGCGCGCCGTCCGTCAGGTTCCCCGAAGCCCGGCCGCATCCGGCAAACTTGACCTAGCTCCTGCATCGCATGCCCCATAAAAATACGCGCGGGGAAACGGGGACCGCCCTCCCCTGCATGCGTGATGAGAACGATCGATGGAACAGACCCTTCAAACGACGGGGGAGGCGGCAACTCAGCTTGGCCAAGCCGCGGC
>JBCBJG010000147.1:0-7895 GCA_038523655.1 Pseudomonadota bacterium
GTCATGGATGTGACCATCAACCGGGAAATGGACCGGCTCGAGCGTCGCTTGCTGTTTCTTGCCTCCGTTGGCTCGACGGCGCCGTTTATCGGCTTGTTCGGTACGGTGTGGGGCATCATGACCAGCTTCCAGGCGATCGCGATCTCCAAAAACTCGAGCCTGGCCGTCGTCGCGCCGGGGATTGCAGAGGCGTTGTTCGCAACCGCGCTCGGGTTGCTCGCCGCGATCCCGTCCGTCCTCTTCTACAACAAATTCAACAACGACTCGCAGCGTCTCAGCCAGCGTCTCGAAAGCTTTGCCGACGAATTCGCGGCAATCATTTCGCGCCAGGTTGATGTGAGGACCTGAGCGATGGGCGCATCTGTCGGCGGTGGAAGTGGCGGACGGCGCGGCTCGCGCCGGCTTGCGCGCGCGCCGATGAGCGAAATCAACGTGACGCCGTTCGTCGACGTGATGCTGGTCCTGCTCGTGATCTTCATGGTCACAGCGCCGCTTCTGACATCCGGCGTCCCGCTCGATCTACCGGAAGCAAAGGCCCCCGAGGTCGCAACGACCAGTCAGGACCCGCTAACGATTTCAGTCACCCGCAACGGCGATATCTTCCTGCAGGACGTCAAGATCACGCTCGAGGAGGTCGGCGTGAAGCTGAGGGCCTTGAACAAGGGCGGTGCCGATGACGGCATCCTGGTGCGCGGCGACACGGCCGTCGACTACGGTCTCGTGATCAAGGTGATGACGGAAATCAATGCAGCCGGATTTCAGAAAGTCTCGCTGCTGACCAACGCGGGTGGCTGAGGGAGGTCACGATGAAAATCGGCCTTCTCGTCTCTTTGATGCTGCACGGCGGCTTGCTTGCGTGGGCTGTCGTCTCGATCGGGCAAACCGAGCCGAAGTCGCCACCGACACCAAAGCCGATCGTCGTCGATATTTCCAACATCGCCGACCTGACGCGTCAGAAGCAGGGCGATGCGGAGAAGAAACCGGAAAAGAAAGCGGAGAAAAAACTGCCGGTGAAGGCCAAGCCGAAGCCGCCGGCGCCGCAGAAGACCGCTGCGTTGCCGCCGCCGAAAGCTGAGCCACCGCAGCCCAAATCCGACCCGATCAAGGATCTGCTCAAGAAGGCGCCGGAGCCGAAACCAAAGCCGAAACCGGCAGCGAAGCCGAAGCCCAAACCCGTCCCGAAGAAGGTCGAGAAACCCAAGCCGAAAAAGGTCGCCAAGCCCAAACCGAAAAAGGCGGAGCCCAAGCCGTCGAAGCCGAAGGTCGCGCCCAAGCCGGCGAAGGCTAAGCCGAAGCCGAAAAAGGTCACGCGGAAGACCCGTAAAAAGAGCGCCCGCAACACTCCGAAGAATTTTGACGCGGACGACCTTTCGACCCTCCTCGATCTCGACCCGACGAAAAAGGCGGGGCCAAAACCGAAGACGGTCGCGCGGCGCAAGCCATCAGCACCGGTCGAGGCGGATCAGGGAGCCCCGGACGGGGTAGGCGACAAGCTGACGGTCAGCGAGTTCGACTTCTTCATCCGCCAGATCGGGAACTGTTTCGCGATCCCTGCCGGCGCAAAAAATGCGGAGCGGTACCGACCCGTGGTCGCGTTTCGCCTGCGTCGCGACGGCACGGTCGACGGCATTCCACAAGTTGTGCGACCGGGCGCATCACCGTTCTTTCAGATCGCAGCAGAGGCGTCCGTCCGCGCCGTACTCGAATGCCAGCCCTATCGCCTGCCGGTCGAGAAATACGATGACTGGAAAAAGAACACGATTACCTTCGATCTCGAAGCAATGCTCCGCCGTTGATGCAGACAGACAAACCATGACGTCATCGAGTCTCAGCCTGTTACGCCTCCGCCACTCGGCCCTTGCCACGGCGCGATCCGTTTTCGCCTGCGCGGCGACCGTCATCCTACTAGCCGCCGCTGCGCTGCCATCCGCCCATGCCGTTGAGGGAACGGTGACACGCGGCAACATCGATCCGATCCGCATCGCCGTCCCGACCTTCGACGCGGGCAGCGGGACCGCATCGGCGCAGGCTGTCGCCGTGGCGAATGTGGTTGCCGCTGACCTCGAACGGTCCGGCCTGTTCGAGTTGCTCGATCGCCAGTCATTCGTTGCGGCCAGCACCGACGTCGCCCGCACGCCCCGTTTTCGCGATTGGCGCGCGATCAAGGCGCAGGCGCTCGTGCTCGGCAGACTGTCGGAAGAGCCGGGCGGTAAGCTGCGCGCTGAGTTTCGCCTTTGGGACCCGGTCGCCGGCCGCCAGCTCGCAGGCCAGGTATTCAACACGTCGACGCGCAATTGGCGACGGATCGGGCACATCATCGCCGACCTCGTCTACGAGCGGATGACTGGCGAGCAGGGGTACTTCGATACCCGCGTCGTGTTCGTCGACGAAAGCGGCCCCAAGCGCAAACGGGTCAAGCGCCTCGCGATCATGGACCAGGACGGCCACAACCTACGCGTCCTGACGTCCGGCAAGAGTCTCGTGCTTACCCCGCGATTCAGCCCGTCGACGCAGCTTGTCACCTTCATGAGCTATCGCAGCGGCAACCCGCGCGTACACCTCATGAACGTCGAGACCGGTGCACAAGAAGTCGTTGGTGAATTTCCAGGCATGACCTTCGCGCCGCGCTTCTCGCCGGATGGTCAGCGGATCGTCATGAGCCTGAACAACGGCGCAAACAGCGATATTTTCGAGCTCGATCTTCGTTCGCGCCAACGCCGCCGCCTGACGCAGACCCAGGCGATCAACACCGGGCCGAGCTATGCCCCGGACGGTCGCCAGATCGTTTTTGAATCAGACCGCGATGGCGGCCAGCAGCTTTACATCATGAACGCCGATGGCTCGGCGCAGCGCAGGATCAGCTATGGCGGCGGGCGATACTCGACACCGGTCTGGTCTCCACGCGGCGATCTGATCGCCTTCACCAAGCAGTTGAGCGGTCGCTTCTTGATCGGTGTCATGCGCCCCGATGGGTCGGGCGAACGCATCCTGACCGGCGGCTATCACAACGAGGGGCCGACCTGGGCGCCGAATGGCCGCGTTCTGATGTTCTTTCGCGAAACGCCCGGTGAGAAGGGCGGCCCTCGCCTCTACTCGATCGATCTGACCGGTTACAACGAGCGCCGGGTGCCAACGCCTGCCTTCGCCTCTGACCCGGCGTGGTCACCCCCGCTCAAGTAGGGTCCACTTCCGTGTGCAGATCGGATGGGTTAAGCCCCGTGTCAGGACCGCCACAACGGTGTGGCGCAATGGACCGGCATCGATCATCAAGTCCCTAAAGCAGCAACAAAAAACGCGCTTCGATCGATGAAAAACCGCCGCTGGTAACGGCCCGTTAACCGGCGCAACGCGGCCGGGTTCCAACCGTTGCGGATGCGCACCAACCACGATCTTAATCCACAGCAGGCCGACGCTGGGCCGTTGCGCTGAATCACATCGTAACGTTAGGCGATGTCTTGGCAACTCGCCAACTCTGCAGAGGAGAGAAGACCATGAAAAAAGCAGTGATCGTTGCTGTGATCGCAGCAGCCGCGCTGACGGCTTGCCGTAAGGAAGTCGCTCACGAGACGCTCAAGTTCGGCGCCGAAGCGCCGGCTGCGACCGTCACGCAGTAAGGCGGCCGTGCGGTTTACACCGCGCCTGGCCGTTCTCCGGGATGTCCGGAGAGGTTTCTGGAAGCCACGGTGCCTCGCTCGCGGGACATCGTGGCTTTCTTCGTTTCGGGCCGGGCGAACGCCGACGGCATCGGGCTGAAGCCGGATCCGACGTCTTGTCCCGGCGGTTGTGGCGAAGCGTTTGGTCAGCTTGCCCGTGCCGTGGATACGCACATGCGGGAGGCCGAACCCGCGCACCGCATTGAGGCCACGGCCACAATTTGGCACTATCCGGCGCGTAGGCCGCGCGCTGACGAGCCGCACGCACCCGCATCGTCAAACTGGCGACATGCGCCGTAGGCGCCGAGCGCGGCGAGAAGCTGAGATACGGTTGCGCGACACCGCGCACGAGGGGGTAGGCGATGTCCTGCGTCGGAACACGGAAATCACGGTCAGCCGAGATCATCGGGGCTAGCAAGCCGCCCGGCCGGCAGCGCTCGGCAGCAGCCGTAGCGGGGTCAGTCTGCCTCGCGCTCGCACTTGCAGCTTGCGCCAGCCAGGGCAACACACCGGGCGTCGGGTTGGCGAACGGCGCGGCCGGCTCACTGAACGGCGGCGGCGGTCCGGTCAATCCCGGTACACAGCGCGATTTCTCCGTGAATGTCGGCAATACGGTCTACTTCACCACGGACAGCAGCAATCTAACGCCTGAAGCAGAGCGCACGCTGCGGGCGCAGGCCAACTGGCTGAACCGCTACCCGCGCTACACGATCACCCTCGAGGGACACGCTGACGAGCGCGGCACTCGCGAATACAACATCGCGCTCGGTGCGCGCCGTGCGACGACCGTCCGCCGTTTCCTTTCGCAAACCGGCGTAAACCCATCGCGGCTCCGCACGATCAGCTACGGCAAGGAACGTCCGGTAGCTGTGTGCGACGACATTTCGTGCTGGTCGCAAAATCGGCGTTCCGTCACGGTGCTGAACAAGCCGGCTGGCAGCTGATACCGGCTGCTGCGCTGGCCTTGCGCATGCAAAAAGCCTCCGCATGCAAAAAGCCTCCGCCCGCCCCTGCTGAGAGACCGACATGACCTTGGCTGCTGCAGCATTTTCCCGCTCGCCGAAACCCGGCAATCGCAGGTTGCCCGCGGTGTGCCTCGCCATCGCCCTTCTCGGGCTATCCTGCACGTCAGCCGTTGCGCAGCAGGCGTCTGGCGATACTGCTGAACTCAATGCCCGGATCGAGCAGCTCGAGCAGCAACTCGTCGAGATGCAAGTGACGATCGGGACGTTGGAGTCGCTGGCCAAAAGCGCGCGCGTGGCAACGCCGGCCCGCGGTGTCGGTGGCGGGGACGTCTCACAACTCGAAATCCAGGTCCGCGCGATGAGTGGCCAGATCGCCGAGTTGTCGCGCGAAGTCCGTGCGCTGCAGCAGGGCAGCTTCTCAGCCGGTCGCGTCACCAACAACAGCTACACGCAACCAGCCGCGCCCCTTGCGCCCCGTTCTTTCGAGCAAGCGGCTGCGGCACCACGCGGAACGTTCGATACGTCTGGCGACGCGTCCGGCAACACGGGCGGCTTCGGCTCCGTAACCGTGACGCCCGAAGTCGGAGGAGCAACCGCTGCTACGCCGCCGGTCACCGTGCAACGTGACCCGATCGGCTCCATCCTGAGCGAAGGGGACGTCGCAACTAATCAACGCCAAACCGCCAGCCTGACTTTGTCTCCGCGCCAAGCGTACGATCGCGCGTACGGCTATCTGCTCGATGAAAACTTCGGTGCGGCGGAAAATGCGTTCGCTGAATTCGTGCGCAACCATCCGAGCGACAAGCTCGCCGGCAACGCGCAATACTGGCTCGGTGAGTCCCATTACGTTCGCGAGGACTACCGCTCGGCTGCCAAGGCGTTCCTCAAAGGTTACAAACAGTACAGCGGCGGGGCGAAAGCTTCTGACAGCCTGCTCAAACTGGCCATGTCGCTGAGCCGGCTCGGCTACAAACCGCGTGCATGCGCGACGTTCGATGAGCTGACCGCAAAGTTTCCGAAGGCTCCGGCCCACGTGACGCGCCGTGTGGCGGCAGAGCGGCAGCGCGCTGGATGTCGCACCTGATTTTGCGCTGCTAGGCCAACCGCGAGGCGATCGCAGGCCGTGCCGTCCAACGAGAATGACAGTGCGGGTTCAAATGCCGCCAGGGCGCCCGTGCGCGACGAAGAACTCGAGGCGCTTTTCCAGCCGCTTGCGGGCTTCGAGCACTTGCTTCTCGCTGTCTCTGGCGGGGCGGACAGTCTAGCGCTCCTTCTGCTCGCACACCGTTGGCAGGCGACTGCGCATGCGCGGAGCAGGGCCCACCGGCGCATTAAACCTCCGCGCCTTACCGTTGCTGCCATCGATCATGGGCTGCGCCCGGAGGCAGCCGACGAGGTCGCCCACGTCGCCACCGTCGCCGGCAGGCTCGACATCCCGTTCGTTACGCGGCGCCTCGATCTAACGCGCACGGCCGACCAACCAATCTCGCAGGCGCATGCGCGGTCTGCTCGATACGATGCGCTATGTGCGCTCGCGGAGGAAAATACGTGCGATGCGATCGTTACCGCGCACCACGCGGACGATCAGGCCGAGACGTTCCTGATGCGCCTGGCGCGAGGGTCGTCCGCCCGTGGGCTTGCCGGCATCGCGCCGCGCCGCGATCTCTGTGTAATGCGGCCGGATGGTTCGGATAATGCTCCCCCAGCCACGTGCGCGCTTGTTCGCCCGTTGCTGAATGTCCCACGCGCACGCCTCGCCGTGACCCTCGAGCAGGCGGGCATCGCTTGGCATGATGATCCGACGAACGCCGACGTTCATTACGAGCGAACGCGTGTGCGCAGCGCGCTGGGTGCTCTGGAGGATGCCGGTGTTTCACGTGCCGCGATCAATCGCACGGCATCCCGTTTGCGCCAGCATGCTGACGCGGTCGACTGGGCAGTTCGGGAAGCGCTCGCCGCAGCGCCGGAGCTAGCGCAAGCCTGGAAGTGTTCGGCGTGCGCAGTCCTCGAAAGGCATCGTTACGAGGCCTTGCCCGCTGCCGTCCGCATCTGCGCTCTTGGCGCACTAACTACGGCCGTCTCCGGTCGCACGTCCGAGCCGTTCGCGCATCTCCCGGCCGCGCGCCTCACTCAGCTTGAAACGCTGGCTGACGCCTTGATCGATGTTACCGCACCAGCCGCGTGGACCCTCGGTGGCTGTGCGCTGAGCGTCGGCGAAACGCAGCTCACCATCGCCCGCGAGCTGGGCCGCGCCGGTCTTGGAACCTGTGCGGTTAACGAGGCCGCCGCGGCTACGGGCTGGGACAACCGCTTCGTGGTTCGCCCTCCGGCCGCGCAAGAGGGCCGCCGGCCGGCGCAGATCTTTGCGTGGGGCGAGCGTGGGCAGTATGCACCCGGCACCGATCGGCCGCAATTGTCATGGTGCGACAAGGTTCCAGCCGCCGCGCGGCCCGCCATGCCGGTGGTCTTTACCAATATGCTTCACGTTCCCGTACATGCCCCGACCCCGCGCGACGATGCGTGGACTTACGAAGTCTGCCAGCCGCCCTGGCGCAGCGAAGGCGGGCCTGGCTGAGCCAGTGGCACTGACCCTGCAGGAACATGCCCGACAGCCCGCGTGATCCGAGCAAGATGCCGCGTGCGCCCGGCTTGGCAAAGGACAGGCGGAACCCTATCTTCACGCGATCCGCGTATCGATGGTTGAACCGCGGGCGCCCGCGCGACGTTAAATTTACAACGACCCGCGCCACGCGGCCCGCCACACCGGAGACTTCATGAACCCGCAACTCCGCAACTTCGCGATTTGGGTAATCGTCGCCTGCCTCTTGCTGGCGCTTTTCAATTTGTTTCAGGCCCCGGGCCAAAACGGTGATCCGGACGAGATCGCCTACTCGCAGCTCATGCGCGAAGTCGAACAGGGCAATGTTCGCAGCGTTGTGATCGCAGGTCAGCGGGTGACCGGTGAACTGACGAGCGGCAAATCGTTTAAAAGCTTCGCGCCGGACGATCCGAAGTTCGTCGAGCAGCTGCGCTCGCGAAACGTGCAGATCAAAGCGCGTCCGGCGAACGAGGGGGGCGGCCTACTCGCCGCGTTGATCTCGTGGTTCCCGTTCCTGCTCCTGATTGGCGTGTGGATTTTCTTCATGCGTCAAATGCAGTCTGGCGGCGGACGTGCGATGGGCTTTGGTAAATCGAAAGCTAAGCTGCTGACCGAACGCCATGGTCGCGTGACATTTGACGATGTGGCGGGTGTCGACGAGGCGAAGGAAGAGCTGGA
>JBCBJG010000148.1:0-7835 GCA_038523655.1 Pseudomonadota bacterium
TTACTGCCGCTTGATCGAGCATCAAAAACTCACGATAACCCCGGAAACTGGCGCATGGCCCCGTAGCTCAGTTGGATAGAGCAGGTGACTTCTAATCATCAGGTCGCACGTTCGAATCGTGCCGGGGTCGCCATCGTGCCGGTCGGCATTTGCCGTAGAGCCTGAACCTGACCAGCCGCGCCCGCTGCCTCAGCGCACGTTTTTGCGGAGCAGTGGCGTCAGATCTCCTCGCTCGAAAACCTCGATGCGCTCGAGCCCGAGCCACGCGGCAAACACCTCGAGTGTGCCGGCCAGCGCCTCGGCAACCGTCGGCAAATCGCAGCCGGGCTCGGCGTGGGCCGAGCGCACCTCGAGCACACGCCCGCTCCGCTCAGCCTTGAGGTCGACGCGCGCGACCAATCGGCCTCGATGCATGAACGGCAGGGAATAATATCCGTACTGGCGTTTTTCCGCCGGCGTGTAGATCTCGATTTTGTAGTCGAAGTCGAAAAGTCGCTGCGCCCGGGCCCGGAACCAGACGAGCGGATCGAATGGCGTCAACAATGCGGTTGGCGTCATCCGGCGCGGCTGGGCGGCGTCGCGCGCAAGATAAGCCGGCTGGTCCCATCCCTCGACCATGACGGCCGTCAACGTGCCTTCCTCGACGAGCCGGTCGATCGTTGCGGCGAAACCGGCGGCGGGCAGGCGGAAATAGTCCCGCAAATCGGCGGCAGTCGCGATGCCGTATGCATGTGCCGCGCGGGCGGTGAGCGCGGCATGGGCATCCGCGCGCTCGAGGTCGCAGGCGGAGAGAATGTCAGCCGGCAACACCCGCTCGGTCAGATCGTAAACGCGCTCGAAACTTCGCCGCCCGGCAGATGTCAGCTCTCCGGTCCAGAAAAGGTATTCGAGGGCGCACTTACCTGCCTGCCAATCGAAGATCTCAGGTGCGCCCGTCCGCGGAGAGGAAAATGCGCGTGTCGGCAGCGGGCCTTCGCTTGCGATCCGCTCCCGCACCTCACGCACGATATCAGGACGCTCCTGCGCAACCTCCGCACACATCCGATAGATGCCGATGCCCCGGCGTGCGTCGGCCATCCGCCAACGGAGTGCGGTATGGAGATCGAGCGGCAGGAAAGACGCTTCGTGCGCCCAATACTCGAAGTGACGACGGCTACTGGGGCGAGGCGTGAGCAGCGCCGCATCCAGTCGCTCGATCGAATAGGGACCGAGGCGCGAGAACAGCGGCAGATAATGCGAGCGGACGCACACGTTTACGCTGTCGATCTGCAGCAGGCCCAGCCGATCGATCATCCCGCGCATGCGTGCCCAGCCCGGGGGCGTGCGGGCCGATGCCGATGTGAACCCTTGTGCCGCGAGCGCGATGCGCCGCGCTTCGTCGCGCGAGATGGAGGGGAGGGTATCGAGGGTCATCGCGCAGGGACGTCTAAAATGCCGAAAGAGCTGGGAACTACCGCCGAGTAAGCAGCCCACCTGCTAAGCGATCCCGAATAGCGCGTCGATCACACCGACGCAGCGCGCACAGCTTTACGCGCGTGCCGCCGGTGCCGTCGCCGCCCCTGCCGTCACCGAAGGTCACGAAATCGCCGGACGCCCGTCACACTGCCGCGCCAGTTGCCCGCCATGCCGGGGACAGTGGGTTGCGTAGGGTTCGACGAGATGACGATCAAAGCCGGTCGCGGTGCGGCGTTTGCTGCTGCTTTTGTCCTCACGGGGTGTCTCGGCACATCGTCGGGCACGGAACAGGGTTTTTCTCCGCGAGTGGTCTCGTTCGGCCAACCGGTTCCGAAGGGCGGTGGTCACCACAAGCTTGGAAGACCCTACTTCGTCAAAGGTCGGCGATACGTCCCGCAGGCGAACCAGAATTACAATCGCGTCGGCATCGCGTCCTGGTACGGCAAGCTGTTCCACGGGCGCAAAACCGCGAATGGCGAGGTCTACGACATGGCCGCGCTCACGGCCGCGCATCCGACCCTTCCGCTGCCGTCCTATGTCCACGTGACCAACCTGCGGAACGGGCGCGATGTCATCGTGCGCGTCAATGATCGCGGTCCGTACGCGCACGACCGGATCATCGACATGTCGCGCGAGGCCGCCCGAGTACTCGATTTCAAACGCCAGGGCACGGCGCGCGTTCGCGTGCGCTATCTGGGCCCGGCCCCGTTGAGTGGCGACGACAGCTATGAGCGCCGATTCCTCGCCAAGCGGTATCGCGTACTGCGTGCCGGCACATTGCGCTGAGCCGCGGCTTCCCAACGACGGCTGCCCCAACGACAGCGGACGTTCACTCCGGGATCTTTTTCACCCAGCTATACGCGACCATCGTCAGCACAACCGAGCCGGTGAAGTAGTATACGCCCGGAAGCGTCGCCGCATCCGCAAGCTCGTTCGATTTCGCGTAGAAAATCACGAGTGCCAGAACGAGCACGTCAAGCATCGACCACTTTCCAAACCACGACATCCAGCGCATCAGATACTGCCGGTCGCCGAGCGGCGGTGAGATCGCGACCACGAGGAGATAAAATAGCTTCAGCGCCGGGAACAGGATCGAGAACGTGAAAATGATCGCGCCGAGAAAGATCTCATTCTTTGCAAACAGCGCGCGGATCACGGACCAGAGTGAGTGCTCGTCCTCGAGGAAGTAGAGTTTGGTCAGTTTGAGCACCGGCTCGGTGACACCGAGGAACAGCAGCCACGCAGATCCTCCGATCGCGAGCGTGAGCGCGACGCGACGGATGATCTCCTGCCAGTCAGTCTGGCGCGCGAGCGCGCGGCCAGCCCGGCTCCAGCTTTCAGGAAAAAAAGGACGCCGCGCATTGGCGGCGTCGCTTCTAGCGCCTCGTGGCGCGTTTCTTGAGGCGCCGAGACGGCTCATGTCGTCACCCTGCGTGCTCACGGTCTGCCCGCCGCGCGAGGTGTGTGATTGAGGCGAACCGAGCTCAGGCGACTGCCGTGCGCTTGTGGTGCGGGACGTCTTTTTCCTCCAGCAGCGTATGCAACTCGCCTTCCTGGAACATCTCGCGGATGATGTCGCAGCCGCCGACGAATTCGCCCTTCACATAAAGCTGCGGCACGGTCGGCCAATTGGTGAAAGACTTCACCCCCTCGCGGATGCCCATATCTTCGAGCACGTTCACGTCCTGGTAGGTGACGCCGAGATGGTCGAGCACCTGCACGACCTGTCCCGAAAAACCGCACTGCGGAAACTTTTTGTTTCCCTTCATGAACAGGACGACGTCGTTGTTGGCGACGGTTTTGCGAATCCAGTCGTGGATTTCAGCTTCACTCATAGCGAGTCTCCCCTAAGGCGCTGGTGTGCCGGCATTTCCCGGTAGATGGCGTCTCCGTCGCGCCCCGTCAATCAACGCGCCTGGTCAATCAACGCGCCCCGTCAATCAACGTGCCACTCCAATCAACGCGCGACGTGGATCACTCAGCAGCGTCGACCGATGCCTGCGAGGGCAGGGGCACCGGACCACTGACGACGGTTCAGGTCTCCGCCGGAGGCGCAGTCTGCAGCGCAAGCGCGTGCAGCGTTCCACCCATCCGCCCGCCGAGCGCGTCGTAGACCATTTGGTGCTGCTGCACGCGTGACTTACCGCGAAAAGCTTCCGAAACCACCCTGGCGGAATAATGGTCGCCGTCACCCTTCAGATCGGTAATGGTCACGTCGGCGTCCGGAATAGCCGATTTGATCATCGCGACGATGTCGGCGGCAGGCATGGGCATCGGCGGGTCTCCTTGAGCGATCCTGAGCGGACCTTACGGTTGACGCGGCCGGGGGCGCAACGTCGGCACGCCGTATTCGGAGAACATCGCATGTCGAGGTCGCCCGCCCCGGTTGATGGTACGCCGACCGCGCCCGGTACACACTCGGGTACTGCCGACATCGATGCGGCACTTGCCTCCCCGCCCGCTGCCGCGCTCACTGCCGCGCCGCGTCCCGCATTCCTCACGCTCGTCCTGATCACCGGGTTTGCGACACTGTCGCTCAACATGTTCCTGCCGTCGCTGGCGAACATCGCGTCCGACCTGAGGGTCGACTACGCACTCGTGAACCTCGCAATCGCGGGCTACGCCTTCTCGACGGGGGTTATGCAACTCGCCATTGGCCCGCTGTCGGACCGGTTCGGCCGCCGCCCGGTCCTGCTCGGCAGCCTGGCAGTTTTCATCCTCGCCTCACTCGGCTGCGCAGTATCGACCGACATCACGATGTTTCTCGGGTTTCGCCTGCTGCAGGGGGTGATCATTGCAGGCTGGGTGATCGCGATCGCTGCCGTGCGCGATACGAGCGACGCGCGCGAGGCGGCAGGGCGCATCGGCTACATCTCGATGGCGATGGCCGTCGCCCCGATGCTTGCGCCGCTCGCCGGCGGTTATATCGACGCGTGGTTTGGCTGGCGCGCAAGCTTTGTCACCTTCGTCGTGCTCGGGATCGTTGTCTTCGGGCTCGTCTGGCGCACGTTTCCGGAGACAAATCTCTCGCCGTCCCGCACCTTTGCCGCTCAGTTCGCCGCCTATCCCGAGTTGATCCGCTCACGTCGTTTCTGGGGCTATGCGCTCTGTCTCGCGTTCTCGACCGGCGCCTTCTACACCTTCCTCGGCGGTGTGCCGCTCGTTGCCCGCCACGCATTCGCGATGCCGAGCGAAACACTCGGGTTTTGGATCGGTACGTCGACGCTTGGGTATTTCTTCGGCAGCTTTGCCGCGGGTCGGGTTGCGGAGCGCTGGCCGCTGGCGAAGACCATGATTATCGGGCGCGGCCTGGCCACCCTCGCGATGCTCGTCGGCCTCGCGCTGGTGTCCGCTGATGCCGCGCCGCCGGTCGTCTATTTCGCCACGATCTCGGCCATGGGCTTCGGCAACGGCCTCGCCATCCCGTCCGCAAGCGCCGGCGCCGTCTCCGTTCGCCCGCAACTTGCCGGCAGCGCGAGCGGGCTTTCGGGCGCGCTCACCATGCTCGGGGGTGGGATCATGTCCGGTATTACCGGCGTCGTCGTTACGCCGGAAAATGCCGCCGGCATGTTGCTCACGATGATATTGATCTCGTGCGTTCTCTCGCTCGCCGCTGCACTTTTTGTCCGCCACGTCGATCGCGTAGACCCGCTGCCGAGCACGGCGCCGTAGCGTCCAGCTATGGCTGGCCGAACAGAAGCTTGAAGAGGCCGTTCATGGTGAGCGCACCTTCCGGCGCCGGCGTACCCGCAGCTGGACCGGAATTGACGGCCTCAGCCGTCGCAGCCTGGGTGGTGCCTTCGCTTGGCTCGACGGCTTCTGCCGCGCCGAGACTATACGTTGGTGCCGTGGTCGCCGGTGCGCCCGTCTCCGATGCGCGCGTAAATCCTGACCGTCCGGTCTGCCCCGGCGTCGCGAGGGGTGGCGTGACTGGACGCGTTGCAAGCCGCGGTGATGGGATCGCAGAAGCGCTGGCGATGGAGGCTAGGTTAGCTCGAAGCGCCCGCGCGGGCGCTGGCACCGCGATCTTTGGCGCAACGTAGGTCACGACTCGCTTCGGTGCGGCGGCACGTTTCGGCTGTTTGGCCCCCGGAAGCGCCGCGAGCCGCCGTGCCGGCTGCAATCCCTTGCGCTTGATCAGCGTGTTCAGCGGCGCGCGCACCGAGGCAAGGCGCGCCTTCTTCGCCGGCGTGAACGGCAGTTTCCGCGCGCCTTCCGCCAACCGCTTGCGAACCGCCGCCGCCCGCGCGCGATACGCCTTCAGCATCGGCAGTCCTTCTTTGTAGCGGTGGTGCACGACCTTCAGCTGAGGCGCAGCCTGCTTCGACATCACGGCGAGCAGCACCCCCGCATCGCGCTGCAGCGGCGTGAGTGGCTCCCACTTGTTTTTCGCCACCTCGACGCCTGGCCCTCGGTTGCCGAGGTTGGACGCATGTCGGCTCACCACATCGTAGGGTGCGACCTGCACCAGCGTGACATATTTTCGTCCCCGCGCGTCACGCCCCTCCTTGCCGATGTAGAACGGCGTGAAAACGGAGAATTTATGCGCCGAGATCGTATCGAATACGTCAGTGTTCCGCGTCGAGTTATGGAACTCGTGGAACACGAAAATCCGCATCGACCGTTTCGAGCGTCGGCGCGGTTTGCTGCGCGAGGGGCGCGGGCTGTGCACGATCAGGATATATTTATCCGGCGCTGTCCAGAGCCGTCCGGCCGGAAGCCAACCGCGCGCGTCCACTTTCGGCAGATCGAGAGAGCACGTCAGATCTTCGCATCCGCGAAACGCACGTGCGGAGGGAGGCGCCACGTCGGTCGCCGCCAGCGTCGCCATCGCCGCGTTGAAGGCTTCCTGCCCACGTTTTGTCCGGTAGAGCGGCCACTTGTTGAGCAGCTTCTGGTCCGCCTCCCGGCGCGGCGCGTTGGTCGCGCGCCCCTTGCGCGGCCCAACGTCCATATGACGCTCGAGCACGGTCACACCGCCGGCCGCACGCGCGTCGAGGCCCTGCGCCAGCGCGAGGCCAAGCGGGGAGCAAAAACACGCAGTAATGAACAGGCGACGCCGAGCGCCGCCACGCAGTTCCATCGCCATCCCTGTTCCCCCGGTGCCGTTATCGGCATCTTGCGTTCAGCCGAGCATTCACGGGGAAAGCCGGTCCGAACTTAGGCGGTAACGCGGAAACAGTGGGGCAAATCGATTAAAATAGGACTTACCGCATGGGGATCGCGGTCACGAATGCGTGGCGCGTGATGGGGCTTTTGCGCTGCGGAGAGTAGATGCAGAGTCCCCGGTGCAGCGAGAATTCCTCCCGACAGCGCGACGACTATCTGGACTGACGACAGTTTCCCGGCACGACCATAGAAGACGCTCGCGCTCGTCGCGGGGCTCAGCTCGTCGGCACATCCAGTTTGCGGGTGAGGTTCTCGAACTCGCGCCGTAGCTCCTGATCCTTGAAGATCTGGTCGAAGCCGGGTGCCTCGAGTTTCTGTATCGCCTCGAACGAAGAGGTCGCATCGCGGATCAACGAACGGAGTTGAAAGCTCGCCTCGACCGTCTCGAACGTATTGTCGGCGATCCGCAGATCACGGATGGCTTTCAACCGTGCTTTCGCCAATTGCTCGCGCTGCTGGAGCAGGTAGCGGCGATAGTACTGCGCGACACGACGCGCGAACTGCTGCGAGCGCACGTTTGCTTCAAGCGCGCGGGTTTGATCCGCTCTGTTCGCGCCTTTCATGAGCCGCTTCGTCTCTTGAGCCGCCCGCACGATGTCTTTTTCGATCGCCTTCAGGCGCGGCATGTAACGCGTATCAATCTTCTGGATGAGCGCGTCCTGCGCGTGTACCAGCATCGCAAACAGCGCCGCATGCATCGCGAAGTACTTCCGCGCGGCTTGCGTGTTGTCACCGGTCGCCTGGACGATTTGGCCGAGCTGCTCGTCGATCACTTTCGCTGCGTTGAACGTCGCGACAAGCCGAACGAGATCACTCGACAATACACTGTCGAGCAGCAGGTCGAGCTGGTCCGACGACATGGTGATGCCCGATGCAGCGAGCGCGGAGTGAATATCCGCTTTCGCGCCGGCGATATCTTCGCGGTTCTTTTCGATCCGCTTTTCATGATCGCCGATTTCCTCGCCGAGGCTGTCGACCGTGTCGGCGAGAATTCCCGGCAAAAGGCTATCCTGCGGCGCGGTGAGCTGGCGCTCCTTCAATTTCGCGATATTGCCCTGCAGGTCGGTGATGTTCTTTCTCCGGCCTTCGATCGTCTTTTGCATATCGACGATCGGGACATCCGTGACGATCGCAAGCGCGCTATCGAGCAGCGCGCGGATCTTGTCTTCGCGGTCCTCTTTCGTCTCGGACCACAGCGGCGTGACAAGAAA
>JBCBJG010000149.1:0-7807 GCA_038523655.1 Pseudomonadota bacterium
CCGGGCATCGAGCGTCAGGCATCGGCGGATGGCGACTGGCGGAGACCGGCTAGATGATCATTCCATCACGATGGCGGGTGCCGCACGGCGCGCGTCTGTCGCCCCATCCACACTGGCCCAGACCTTCTCGGCAATATCGCGATAGAGCCGCGCGTGGGTCCCCTCCGGCGCGCTCACAACAACCGGTTGGCCTGCATCGGACTTTTCCCGGATATCCATATGCAGCGGGACTTCCCCGAGGAATGGCACGCCGATCTTGTCCGCTTCATCCCGCGCGCCCCCGTGCCCGAAGATGTTGGACCGGGTCCCGCACGACGGACATTCGAAGTAGCTCATGTTTTCGATGATCCCAAGCAGCGGGACATCTACCTGGCGGAACATGTTGAGGCCCTTGCGCGCATCGATCAGCGCGAGGTCTTGTGGTGTCGACACGATGACCGCGCCGGACATGGGCACCTGCTGCGCCATGGTGAGCTGCGCATCGCCGGTACCGGGCGGCATATCGACGATCAGGATGTCGAGTTCCCCCCAAAGCACCTCGCGCAACATCTGCGACAGCGCGGAGATTACCATGGGCCCCCGCCAGACGACCGGCGTTCCCTCGTCGACGAGGAACCCCATCGACATGACCTTGAGCCCGTAGCCCTCCATCGGGTTGAGCACATTACCCTGCACGGGTTGTGGCCGCCCGGTGATGCCGAGCAGCCGGGGCATCGAAGGACCATAAATATCCGCATCCAGGACGCCGGCTTTCAAACCATTCGCCTGGAGCGCAAGCGCGAGATTGACCGACGTGGTGGATTTTCCGACGCCACCTTTACCGGACGCCACGGCAACGATGTGTCGGACGCCGGGCACCCCTACAGCCTTCGGCGAGGGTTGCTGCGCCGGTCGTCCAGGCGTTGGTCCTGCGCCGCCACCGTTCGCAGCCTTGGCGGCGCCCGCTGCCGGTGCCGGTTTCGGCGCTGCTGCAGGTGCCGATGGAGGTGGAGGTGGAGCGCTCGCACCCGTTTGGCTTTGCGCCGTCAAGACGACCCCGGCTTGCTCGACGCCATCGATCTCCTCCACGACCTGCTGAGCCGCTTCTCGCAATGGCTCGAGCTCTTCGGCCCGCTCGGGCGGGACGGTGATCGAAAAGTAGACCTTCGCGTTGGCAATCACGATTTCCGAGACGAGACCGAGCTCCACGATATTCCCATCGAGATCGGGACCCTTGACGCGCTTGAGCGCATTGAGGACGTCATCTTTCGTCACCGCGATCGTCTCTTGGCTTGGGTGCTAGGCTGCGCGCACCTCTCACGTCGTGGCTCGTGCGGTCAACCGGACACCGTCGCACAGCGGTGCATCAGGCCGCTTCCGGCAGAGGCCGGCCGATCATGCGTTGCGGGTCTGAGCACCAGGTTCGAGAAGCGTCGTGTGGCGATACCGGCAAATGGGGATGCGGAGAGAATAATATGGCAGACGTCTCGGCTCACACCATCCTGCCAACGCCCGACGATGCCCGGCTTTCCCAGCCCATCGACGGGATCGACCAGGATGGACGCCGCATCGAGACACCCGTTGTCACCGAGCGCCCACTCACGCTATTTTTGAATGCGCAGGAAGTCGTCACCATGATGACGATCGGCGACCATCCAGACCTGCTGGCCGTCGGCTACCTGCGCAACCAGCATATGCTCCGCGACGACGACGAGATCACGGCCATCGATGTCGACCAGGAGATCGATACCGTCGTCGTGCGCACCGCGCGCGCCACGAACTACGAGGAAAAACTCGCGCGCAAAATCCGCACGTCCGGCTGTGCGCAGGGCACCGTCTTCGCTGACGTGATGGATGCGTTCGAGGCGGTCGAGCTCAGCGACGAGGCAACCTTACGGACGTCGTGGATGTTTGCGCTTGCCCGCGAGATCAACACGCTGCCGAGCCTTTATCTCAAGGCCGGGGCCATCCATGGGTGTGCGCTGTGTCGTGGCGACCAGGTGCTGCTGTATGTCGAGGATGTCGGCCGCCATAACGCCGTCGACAAGATCGCGGGTTACATGTTCCTCAACAGCATCCGGGCCGACGACAAGATTTTTTACACGACTGGCCGACTGACGAGCGAGATGGTCCTCAAGACCGTCCAGATGCGCTTGCCCATCCTGATTTCCCGTTCCGGTTTCACCGCCTGGGGCGTGGATCTCGCCCGCCAGGCCAACCTGACGCTGATCGGCCGCGCGCGTGGAAAGCGGTTCATCGCGCTGGCGGGCAGCGAAAGGATCACCTTCGATGCGACGGATGATGCGGCTGAGGGATCAGCCCGGCGCGTCGAGCAGGCGGAGACGGGCGAGGACGATCAAAGGGTCGGGGATGCCCAAAGCCCGCGGGCCGAGACGACGCCATGAGCGCCACTCTCGATAATCCACCTCAGATCGCCGGCGTTTTGCTCGCCGGCGGCGCAGCCCGACGTATGGGCGGTGGAGATAAATGCCTTCGCGAACTCGCCGGTCGACCGATCCTGGAGCGGCTGATCGAACGCGTCACCCCGCAGGTCAGCACTCTGTTTATCAACGCGAACGGTGACCCGGCCCGTTTCGCTCACTACGGACTGAACGTCATTGCCGATCCGATCGACGATCAACCCGGCCCGTTGGCAGGTGTGCTCGCCGGCATGATCGCCGCCGCCGACAGCGGTGCAACAGCTGTGATGTCCGTCCCCGGCGATGCGCCGTTCGTGCCGCTCGATCTCGTCGCCCGTCTCGACGCCGCCCGCGCGGAAGCCGAAGACCGGATCGTCCTCGCCGGCTCCGGCGGGCGCATCCATCCCGTCTGCGGTCTCTGGCCCGTTTCCCTCCGCGCCGATCTCGCCGCCGCACTCACCACCGGAACCAGAAAGGTTTTGGACTGGACTGGCCCCCATGATACCGTTTCTGTCGAATTTCCGGTGGGTGAAGACGGGGTCGATCCGTTCTTCAACGCGAACCGCCCGGAAGACCTCGATACGGCTGAGCGACTGATCGCCCGGTCGTGAAGACGCGGTGAGGGCTGAATGCCGGACGTGACGCCTGTCGTCGGCATCGTTGGCTGGAAAAATTCCGGCAAGACCACTCTGACCGTGCGTCTTGTCGAAGAGTTCACCCGTCGCGGCCTGCGGGTGTCGACGGTCAAACACGCGCATCACGCCTTTTCGATCGATGACGGCTCGACAGACAGCGCACGCCACCGGGCAGCCGGCGCCGGCGAGGTCGCGATTGTATCGCCCGACCGCTGGGCGATCATCGGGGAACTGCGCGGCCAACCCGAACCCAATCTCGGCGAAGTCCTGACCCAGCTCGCTCCCTGCGATCTCGTCTTGGTCGAGGGATACAAAAGCCATGCGCTTCCCAAGATCGAGGCCCGCCGTAGCGCCGCGTTAGATCAACGGTCGATCGCGGCCCGCGACATGATGGTGCTCGGCGTTGCAGCGGACTTTCCGGTCGAGAACGGGCACCGCCCGACCTTCGACCTCGACGATGTGCCGGCAATTGCTGATTTCCTCGAGCGGATCGTCGGACCGTTCGGCGCCGGAGACACCGCCGCGCGCTCACCGCAAAGCGACGATGCCGGAATGAACGCGCCATTGTCCTCGGGCGCCGTCGGCAGCAGTGCGCTTTCCCGCGGCACGGCAAGTGAGGCACGCCCATCCCAGACCCATGCGCCGAACACAGACTAGCGCAGCGCGCAGCCGAACAGGCACCCGGTTTGTCACCCTCGCTTTAGCGGTTGCCTGGTCGATCCACGCGGTGGGCGCCGAGCCCGAACCTCGCGTACCTCCGGGGCTCGATCCGGGCGGCATCGCCGTCGCGCATATCGACACCGGCGTGAACTACACCCTGCCCGTCATCTCCAAGCGCCTCGCCCGTGACGGTGAAGGCGACATCATTGGCTATGATTTCGAGGACGACGACCTCACACCATTCGATGCGGCTCCGGGCCGGCGGAGCGGATCGAGCGTCGGCAATATCCCGAGCGCAGACGGGCCGTCACGCATCCGCCGTCACGGCACCTCGGTTGCCGCAATTATTCTCCGCGAAGCCCCAACTGCGCGCCTGCAGCCTTACCGGTTTGCGGTGCAACGACCCGAATCCTTCGCGGAGGCAATCGCCCAGATCGCCTATACCGAGGCCCGCATCGTCGCGATGCCGCTCGGTGGCTATCGCCGTGAAGAATGGGAACCATTTCGCGCGGCCGCCGCAGCCAATCCGCAGCTTTTGTTTATCGTCTCCGCCGGAAACGAAGGCCGGGATCTTGCGGAACGACCGATTTATCCTCCCGCGTTCCAGCTCGCGAATGTGCTTGTCGTCGCCGGGACAGATCCGTTCGGCCGCTTCCCTCGCGCGTCGAACACCGGCGCATCGATCATCGATATAGCGACACCTTCTGAACGCATCAAGAGCATCGGTTTCGACGGAGCGCGCACGGCTGTCTCGGGCTCGAGTTTCGCGGTCCCGAGGATCGCAGCGCTCGCCGCCCGCATGCTGAAGCAATCGCCAGATCTCGAGACGACGGCGCTTAAACAAAAGATCATCGCGCTTGCCGGGCCGAACCCTTCCCATCGCGCACCGATGACGAAGCACGGCTGGATCGCCGCCCCGGATCAGCTTCTACCACCCGGCTGAATGCAATAACCCGGCTGAACCGTATCCGCCATCACGACTGGCGCGTCAGCGTAACGACGTATCCGACATTAAGCCGGGTTGCCGCGAGTGTTCGACCACCGGCGTGGGGCTACAGAATTTTTTGTCCCGTCTTTTCCCAATCCGCCAGGAATGCCTCGAGCCCTGCATCGGTCAGCGGGTGGCGGACAAGCGCCTTGAGGGTAGCAGGCGGCACCGTCGCCACATCCGCGCCGGCAAGCGCCGATTGTTTGACGTGGTTCACCGTGCGGATCGAAGCCGCCAGAATTTCGGTCCGCAGCGCGTCGTAGTTGTCGTAAATCGCGCGGATTTCGGCGATCAGCTCCATCCCGTCGATACCGATATCATCGAGCCGTCCGATAAACGGCGAGACAAACGTTGCTCCGGCCTTCGCCGCCAGCAGCGCCTGATTGGCGGAGAAACAGAGCGTGACATTGACCTGATGCCCATCGGACGTAAGCGCGTTGCACGCCTTGAGACCATCGAATGTAAGCGGGACCTTTACGGCTACGTTGTCCGCGATCGCGGCGAGCTTGCGCCCCTCAGCGATCATCGTCTCCGCATCCGTCGCCGTCACCTCGGCACTAACGGGCCCGTCGACCAGCGCGCAGATTTCGGCCACGACCTCCACAAAATCGCGCCCGCTTTTCGCGATCAACGACGGGTTGGTCGTCACGCCATCGAGCAGACCGGTGTCGGCCAGATCTTTGATCTCGGCAACATCCGCCGTATCGACAAAAAACTTCATCGCGAGCCCCCGTCTGTCCCGTTCTTCTTAACCCCGCCGCGCCCACCCGCGCGTTTCGGGGTATGATCGCGAGATGCGCACCTCGATACGGGCAGCGTCGCACACAGCAGCTGCCCGAAATCCGTCCCGATGTTTGCGCTATGTTCTCAATCCCCGATTCGTCCGGTACCCGTAGCGAGCCCGCCCCCCTTTGGAAAGCCTGCTGACATACGCCGAACCAGGCAGCGCGGCGCTGTTGAGCCGTGTGCCTGTGCTCGTGCCCATGCTGTTGGACACGACTTTCGACTACCTGCTGCCCGCCGATATCGACGCGCCCCCCGGGACGTTTGTCCGCGTGCCCTTCGGCGCGCAGGAACGCATGGGCGTCGTTTGGCGCACCTCGCTCGATCCGGCGAAAACAGCGGGCGATGTCGACCCGACGAAACTCAAGGAGATTATTCGCGCTGCCGACGTCCCGCCGCTGCCGGACGTGTCGATGCGCTTCGCCGAATGGGTCGCGCGTTACACCCTGACCCCGATCGGGATGGTCGTGCGATTGATGATGAGCGCCCGAGCCGCATTCGAGCCGCAACGACCGCGCATCGGTGTGCGTATGGTCGCCGACCCGCCGAGCCGAATGACGCCGGGCCGGGAACGCGCGATTGCCGCTGCCCAAGATGGCAAACCGCGCCCGAAGGCTGAGCTTGCCGCCGCAGCTGGTGTAAGCGGCGCTGTCATCGACGGTCTGGTCAAGGCAGGGTGTTTCGTCGCTGCGGAACTTCCCCCTGCGCGCTTCCCCGAGCCCGACCCGGATCATACCGCGCCCACCTTTGCACCGGCCCAGGCAGCCGCCGTGGCGCAGCTCCGAAACGCGGTCGGCAAAGGCACGTTCGATGTCAACCTGCTCGACGGCGTCACCGGTTCCGGAAAAACGGAGGTTTATTTCGAGGCCGCCGCCGAGGCCATGCGCCAGGGCCGACAGGTCTTGATCCTTCTGCCAGAAATCGCGCTGACCGGTCAGTTCGTCGCCCGCTTCGAAGCGCGGTTTGGTTGCCGCCCGCTCGAATGGCATTCGGCGGTGTCGCAAGGCGAGCGCGGACGCATCTGGAGGGCCGTCGCCACTGGCGAAGCCCGTGCCATCATTGGCGCCCGCTCGGCACTTTTCCTCCCGTTCGACAATCTCGGCTGCATCATCGTCGACGAGGAACACGAGAGCGCGTTCAAACAGGAAGACCGCGTCCTCTATCAGGCGCGCGATATGGCGGTCGTGCGTGCTTCGCTCGGCAAGGCCGCCGTGGTGCTCGCTTCCGCAACACCGTCTATCGAGAGCCAGGTGAACGCGCGGGAAAAAAAGTATCGCCATGTGCACCTGACCGAGCGTTACAGCGACGCTGAACTACCGGAGATCACGGCCATCGATCTGCGTCGGGATCCGCCACCCCGCGGGCGCTGGCTTAGCCCGGTGCTCGTCGAAGCGGTCACGCAGGCGATTACCGCGGGCGAACAGGCGCTCCTGTTTCTCAACCGCCGCGGCTATGCCCCGCTCACACTCTGTCGGGCTTGCGGACATCGGATCGACTGCCCGCAATGCAGCGCCTACCTCGTCGAGCACCGGTTCCGCGGCCGGCTCACCTGCCACCACTGCGCCTTCACGATGCCGCTTCCGCGCGTCTGCCCGAAGTGTCAGGAGCAGGACACGATGATCCCCTGCGGCCCTGGTGTCGAGCGTGTCGCGGAGGAGGTGCGCGAGATCTGGCCCGAGGCCCGGCTGGCTATCCTCTCGAGCGATCTAACGCCTGGCGTGACCGAAATGCGCGGCATTCTCGACGCCATTGCGCGCGGCGAGGCCGACATCATCATCGGCACGCAGATCGTGGCGAAGGGCCACCACTTCCCGGGGCTGTCGACCGTCGGCGTGGTCGACGGCGATCTCGGCCTTGGTCAGGCAGACCCGCGCGCTGCCGAGCGCACCTTCCAGCTTCTGGCCCAGGTGACCGGACGCGCAGGCCGGACCAGCACGGAAGGCCGCGGGTTTATCCAAACGCATCTCCCCGAACACCCGGTCATGCAGGCGACCGTACTTGGCGATCGTGAGCTGTTCCTCGAGCGCGAAATCGAGCAGCGCCGCGCCGCAGGTTATCCTCCCTTTGGTCGCCTTGCCGCATTGATCGTGACCGCACGCGACAAGCTCGCAGCCGACACCTATGCGCGTGAAATAGTGCGTGCGGCACCGGCCGCCCGCTCGATCATGGTGCTCGGCCCGGTCGAAGCCCCGATCGCCGTCATTCGCGGGCGCCACCGGTTTCGCGTGCTCGTGAAGGCGCCGCGCGAGATCGATCTGCAGGCGTATCTCCGCGCCTGGCTCGAGGCTGCGCCACCCGCCCGCGGTGACCTGCGCTTGTCAGTGTCCACTGACAAGCGCAGG
>JBCBJG010000150.1:0-7791 GCA_038523655.1 Pseudomonadota bacterium
ACCCGGAAGATCACCCGCGATGCGCGCAACGTCGCGGTCGCGCCTCAGGCTGAACCGTCCGTCCGGCCAACCGAGATTGCGCGCGCGCCACAGCTCCGCATCTCAAGCGTCCAGGATCTGGATCGCGGTCGCACCGTCTGGGCACCAATTGTCAGCGAGGAGAATTATCGCACGGGGCTTGCGTCGAAATCTTCTACAAGTATCCGCAACTATCTGGTCGTCGATCTGGCCACCGGTGAGCGCCGCCGCATCCTCGAACGCGACACGGCGGTAATCTTGACCGCACAGGCCGTGCGCAGCCGAACGGCTTCCCGCCGCAATGTACCGCTCGCGCTCGTCTTTTCCGTCGTCGAGCAGGACACGAACGGCGATGGGCGTCTGAGTGCGCGCGATGCGGCGACCGTTGTGATGGCGCAGCCGGACGGTGCCACGCCGCGCACGCTCGATGCCACGGGCGAACTTCTCGCCGTCAGGCGTGCACCGGATGGCGAGGTGGCCATTTTCCTCCGTTGTGCGAACGGCGATCTCGAGCTCATTCATGTGGAGACCGAAGGCTTTGCGATCCGCCAGCGCGACATCGTCTGGCGTGCAAAGCCGGCCGGCTCCCGCGCTTTTCTGCAGACCCCACGGGATGGCGCACGCCAGGTGTTAAGGTAGGCCCTCCCGGCAGGTCCTACCCGCAGGTCCCAGGCATGTCTTAGGCAGGTGCCATTTCAGGGTGCTGCGAAAGCTCCACATCCCGCGCAGTCCGACGCCACCACGTCCACGGATGGTGGAACCACGTTAGGTGCCGCTGGTCGCGCGGCGAGGGACCGCGAAACTGTGTGCAACGCCGCAAAGGGCGGGCATGGGGCTTGCAGCACAGCCTCCCGACCGTTTTTCCTCGCCGACGAGCGGGACTCGACGCGCACATATGTTCGCGTTATGTTCTGCATCTTGCAACGGCACCGCTGACCACGATCAATGGCTGTACGCTTCATCCACACGGCTGACTGGCAGATCGGCAAGCCGTTCACCCAATTCCCCAAGGACTGGCAGGTCCGGCTAACCGACGCTCGACTGGATGCCATCGATCGCATGGCGCAGCTTGCGCGTGATAACCGGGCAGCCTTCGTGCTGGTCGCGGGGGACCTTTTCGACAGCGATGGGCTCGGCGGTGTGACCTTGCAGGCCCCGTTCGCCCGAATGGCCGAGGCCGCGCCGGTGCACTGGCACGTTCTCCCCGGAAACCACGATCCAGCCCGCCCTGGTGGCATCTGGGACCGCGCCGCCCGCGCCGGCCTGCCGGGGAACGTCACCGTGCATACAACGCCAGTGCCGGTCGAGATCGGTCATGACGTGACGCTTCTTCCCGCGCCGCTCATCGCCCGGCGGGTCGCCAACGATCCGACCGTCTGGATGGACGACGCAACCAGCACGCCCGGCAACATTCGGCTCGGTCTCGCGCATGGCGCGATCGGCCGCTACGGCAGCGACGACCATGCCTCGGTTCCGCTTGATCCTGCCCGCGCAGAAAAGGCCAGCCTGGACTATCTCGCGCTCGGCGATGATCACGGGTTGAAAGAGATCAATGCGCGAACCTGGTATTCGGGTACGCCGGAACCGGATGGGTTCCGCGACAATGCACCGGGCCATGCGCTGCTTGTCGACATTCCCAGCAGAGGCGCCCCGGTCGGTGTGACGGCACACCGGGTCGCCCGTTTCGCCTGGGCCGAACTAGAAGCCGGTGTCGATGCAACCGGCGAGATCGTGGGGCTCGAGACGGCGCTCGACGGATTGCCGGCAACCCGGCGCAACTGCGTCGTCCGTCTCGCACTGAAAGGCGCGGTCGCGCTGGATGCCGCTGCGAATGTCGGGCGTGCGCTTGACCGGCTCGCCGCGCAGGGAAGTTTCGTCGACGCCGACCGCAGCGGGCTGCGCCGCACCCCGAGCCTCGACGATTTGTCAGACCTCACCGAAGGCAGCGAGCTGCACAAGGTCGGGCTTCGCCTCATGCGCCGCGTCGATCGGTCTTCTGCATCGCCTGAAGATCAGGCCGCCGCGCTCGACGCGCTGACCGAGCTGCTGGCCCGCCACGAGGAGCACGCCGAGCCATGAGATTGCGTGCCATTCGCGTACAGGAGTTTCGCAGGTTCACCGGGCCGGTCTGCATCGAGGGGCTGAGCGGCGGCCTCGACGTGCTCGCAGCGCCGAACGAGGACGGAAAATCCACGCTGTTCGAAGCCGTGCGCACGGTCATTTCAGAGAAATACTCCGCCGGCGCCGGCACCAAGAAGATGAAGGCAATCCAGCCCTATTCCGGCGGCGCACCGCTGGTCGAGATCGACTTCGACCTCGCCGGTCGGGGATATCGCCTGCGCAAACAGTTCGTGCGCAAACCCGATGCGGTGCTGGCCGATCGCGATACCGGTGAGGAGCTGGCCCGCAAGGACGACGTGGAGCACTGGCTCGAGGACTACCTGAAGTCGCAGCTCCCTTTCGGTCTGTTCTGGGTCGCCCAAAACGCCGCCACACAACCCGTGACGCTCGAGGCCGCCGCACAAAGCAACGCGTCGGCTCTGCGCGGCGCCGTGGAAGCCGAGGTCGGCGCGATCACCGGCGGTGCGGTGCGCGACAAGGTCCGCCACTCGCTCGCGGATGATCTGGCCGCGCTGGTCTCCTCCCGCGGGCCCCGCAAAGGCGGCGCGTATGCCGACGCTGTCGCCGCCCGCGATGCCGCGCGCGCAGCCCTCGAATCGGCCAAGCAGGCGCGCCGCGAGGTTGATGAGCGGATGTCCGCACTCGCCAAATTGCGCGCGGAGCAATCAGCCACCCGACAGGACGCTGATACTGCCAATCTCGCTGAGGTCGCACGCACGGCAGAGACGGCACTGCGAACGGCAGAAGATGCCGCCAACCGCCTGCGTGAAGCGCGCGCCGAGGAAGAAGCCGCCTGTCACCAGATCGCGGCCGCCCGTCAGGCACTCGCCTTCTTCGAGCAGCAGGCGCAGGAACACGACACGCTGGTCGAGGTGCAGGCTGTGGCAACCACCGCGCTGGCGCAGGCGCGCGAGGCGCAGGACGCAGCGGAACAAACGCACCGTGCGGCGCAGGCCCGCCGGGCTACGATTATCGAGCGGCTCGACGCGCTGCGCGCGGAAGATGCCCGCGCCGTCCAACTCGGCGAGCGAGACGCGCTGGAGCAGCGGCGCAGCCGCGAGGCAGCCCGGCGTGACGAGGCTATTGCGGCGCGCGATCGCGCAGCTGAGACCCGTGCATTCCTCGCGGACGAACCCGTCACCGAGGAAACCCTGCAGCGCCTCAAGACGCTCGCCGGTGAAATTGCGGAGCTGTCGCTGCTGATCGAGCAGCAGACCCCGAAGATCACGATGCACTACGACGAGGGACAGGAGGGGCGCGTCCACGCCGGCAAGCAGACACTTGCGCACGGTCTCGCCCGGCCTGTCACGGAACGTGTGGAGCTGATGATCGACGGCATCGGCCGCCTTGTCGTCGACCCGGGCGCGCCGCGCGACCGGGACGACGAGGCCGACGATTTGCGCGCGCAACGTGCCCAACGTGATGCGCTGATGCAGGATCTCGGCGTGACCTCCCTGAAGGAGGCGCAGAGCCGTCGTGACGATCGGATCCGACGCGAGCAGATGTTGCTGAGCGACGAGGAGCGGTTCGCGACGCTTGCGCCGTCCGGCATCGATGCGCTGGATGAAAGCCTCGCACGCGTCGACCGAGATCTGGCAGCGATCCCAGCGCGTGATGAGCACGAGCAGGTGCGTGAGCGCGCCACGATCGCCGCGGACATCGAGACATGTCGTGCTGACCAGACGGCCGCCGACGATGTTCTGCAGCAATCAGCCAAGGCGCTCGAGGAAGCGCGCATCGCCGCGACCGCCCGGCGCCGCGAGGTCGACGATCGTGCTGCGCAGATCTCCGGGCTATTTGCCCAACTCGCCGGCGCGGGTGGCAGCGCCACGCCCGGCCGCGCCGCAAACTTCGCCGAACTCTCGGCCAACGTTGCGCGCGCCGCGACCCGCGAGAACGAGGCGGTCCGTCAGGTCGCTGCGTGGGGCGAGACGGCGGTCGGCGCGGAGGCACTTGCGGACCTGCGCGACCGTCACGCCCGAGCGCTGCAGGAGGCCAACGCCAGCGCGGCCGCCCTCCGGGTAATCGACGAGAAGGTGCGTGTTGCTGAAGCCGTGCTGCGCGAGCGCAGCGAGGACGGGGTCGATGAGCGCGTTGCCGAGTGTGCGCGTGATCTCGAGATCGCCGAGCGAGACGTGTCCTACCATGAGCGTCGCGTCGCCGGGCTCCGGCTACTCGCCGAGACGATGGACGATGTCGCGGAAGAAACCCGCGCCGCCTATACCAAACCGGTCGTCGAGCGAATGTCACCGTACGTTTCGACCCTCTTCCCTGGTGCACGCATCGAGTTCGCAGAAGACTTCAAGGCGCAAGGGTTTCTGCGCAACGGCACACCGGAGATGTTTTCCGATGTCTCGATGGGCACACAGGAACAGCTCGGCGTGCTGATCCGGCTCGGCTTTGCCCGCCTGTTCGCGGAACGCGGACAGCCACTGCCACTGATCCTCGATGATGCGCTGGTCTATTCCGACGATATGCGGATCGAGCGGATGTTCGATGCGCTGCGCATGGCCGCGCGGGCGCATCAGGTCATTGTGCTGACCTGCCGGATGAAAACCTTCGGGCAGCTTGGTGGTGAACGCCTCGCGATCGAACCTGCCGCATTCGCCTGACGCGCAAATCGCACGCAAGGGGCATCCGGCCTTGCCGCCCGTGCCCGCAGAGCCGGGAAACCGCGCACGCGCAGCGCTTAGGCCAAATTATGCGCACCGAACGCGGATACCGCGCGCAACGAGTACAGTGCACTTGCGGTGCTGGCAGACAAACCGCCGCGCTCCGCCGGCGAGCTACATGAGGCTCGTCACCACCCCGGATCGCTCATCGACGAGTTGCGCGCCACTGCGCCAATAATCCCGCCCGCGCATCTGCTCGCGTACATTGCTCAGCCACGCCTCGCGCACCCCCGCCTGCGGAAAATAACGCTGCAGAAACCGCTGGGTCATTGCCTCGGTCTCGCGCGGGTCCGTCGCCACGGCCTCATCCGTCACGATGTCGAACGCGCGCGGCTCATGAAACATCCACCGGCTCGACGGCGCTGCAAGCCGCGTCTCACCCTGGAGGAAAATTGGCACGCACATCGAGGCACAAGTCCGCCGGGCCTCGACGACCGTGTCGAGCTGATGCGTCTGCGCGATGCGCCGCAACAACCGGACTACCCGGTCGCCTTCACCAAGCAGCCCACCGGGCGAATGCAAAGAGAGGATAAATCGCCGCTTGTTGCCTCGGAAATCGCGGTAAGCCTTGCGGATCATACCTTCCATGGGCGGGGCAACCTCGCCCCGCCATTCGAGCAGGACAGTATCCGCAGGCACGCCTTCTTCGCTCACGGTGAGCGTGCCGGCGCGTTGCAGCAGCCCGTCCTCGAACGCGATGAAGAGCGCGACCACCGCGACGAGCATCACGATCCAGAGCGCCCGGTTCGCCACGACTAACGCACCGCAGCCAGTTTGGGCGCACGATCGGCGTGCGGTGCATAAACCTCCATCTCGCGCCCGATACCCCGAAGTGGGTAAGCCCCGAGCTTCGTCGCATCCCACCGGGCAGCGTCGGCGAACGCCTCACTCATAAGGATCGGCATGCCGAGTTTCTTGGTAAGTGTCTCGAGGCGGGCAACCTCGTTGATCGCACCGCCGAATACCGAGAACGTCAGCCGCTCCGCCACGCCGACGTTGCCGTACATCACTTCGCCAAGATGGAGCGCAGTGCCGTAGTCGATGATTGGCCGCTTGTCCGCCGCGCGCTCGGCATTCACCTCGTCGAGCCGAAGGCGGGCCGCCGCCGCCGCACGGTAGGCCTTTCGGCAGGCTGAACGTGCACTGCGCGCCGTCCCATCGGTCGGGAAAATGGCAAGTAGCCCGTCCCCGATGAAACTCAGGATGTCACCACCCTCCGCATGCACAGCGCCACCCGTGACATCGAAGTAGCTGTTCAACGTCTCGATGAATTCCTGTCGGGGAAGCTGGTCGGCGAGCGTGCTCGATCTGCGCATGTCCGAATACCAGATCGCGGCGCGAAGCTGTTGCCCATCGCCCCGCTTGATCTGGCCGTCCAAAACGTGTGCGCTCGCGTCCCGACCGAGGTACGTCTCCGTCACATTCCGCATCAGCCGCTGTTTGACCGCGAGCTTGCAGGCGACGGCCAGTTGCTCCTCGATCTGCAGCAATGCGGAGATCTCGGCATCGTTGAAACCGCTCGGGTCATCCGTCGCCCACGAGCCAGTCATCCCGAACCCTTCAGGGTGGGTTGTTTTCGACTTCTCCCCGAACCCGACGATGAACGCGAGGTAGTCGGTAAAGCCGTCTGCCGCGAGCTCGTCGAGGATCGGAAACTGGTTCGCCCCGGCGACCGGGCTGATCGGCGCGCGCAGATGGTCCAGGTAGTTCTCCAGCAGATGGTAGAACGGACTGTTGGTGAAGGCGTCGGACACCACGCCGCCAGGCAAGTGCGGATAGCCCTGAACGGTCGTACCTTCCCCGCGCTGCCAGGTAACACCGATCGCGCGATGCAGCGGATGTAACACGGTGAACGCGAAATGCCCGCGTGCGATCGGGATGCCGGCCGCACGCAGACGGGCACAGCATCCCACGATCACGTTCTCGATATCGGTGCCTTCCAGCGCCTGGCGCATCAGCCAAGCGCCGACATTGGCGATCATAGCCCCCGCTGGCGCAGCTTTGCGCCGACCTGGATCATTCTGAAGCGGCCCAGCGACCGGGGCATCGTCGCGCCTGGAAATCGGTGTCGGCTCCGGCTCGGCGATCGGTTCGCGCGGTGCAGGCTCGGCGGAATGCACTCCGGATTGTCCCTGCCGCGCCGGCGGTCTAGAACCCTCGCGACCGTTCTTTCCAGTTCTCAAAGCCGATGTTCTCCAAGATCCTTGTCGCCAACAGGGGCGAAATTGCCTGCCGCGTATTCAAGACTTGCCGAGAGATGGGGATCGCAAGCGTCGCCGTCTACTCGGATGCAGACCGCAATGCCCTGCATGTCCGCCATGCAGATGAGGCAGTTCATATTGGCCCACCCGCCGCGGCCGAGTCCTATCTCCTGATCGATCGTATCATCGACGCGGCCAAAAAGACCGGCGCCGAAGCGATCCATCCGGGCTACGGTTTTCTCTCCGAAAACGCTGCCTTCGCCAAGGCGCTGGATGAGGCCGGCATCGCCTTCATCGGCCCGAACATCCGCGCGATCGAAGTAATGGGCGACAAGATCGCGTCGAAGCAGTTTGCGGACGAGGCCAAGGTCAACACGGTCCCGGGGCATCTAGGCGTGATTGCCGACGCCGATGAAGCGGTCCGGATCGCCGACGAGATCGGCTATCCCGTCATGATCAAGGCGTCTGCCGGCGGCGGCGGCAAAGGCATGCGGATCGCCAACGCCCGCGAAGAGGTCGCCGACGGGTTTGCTTCGTCGGTCTCGGAAGCGAAGTCCAGCTTCGGTGACGACCGCGTCTTCATCGAGAAATTCGTCGTCGACCCGCGGCACATCGAGATCCAGGTGCTCGCCGACAAGCACGGCACCACGATCTATCTCGGTGAGCGCGAATGCTCGATCCAGCGGCGCAACCAGAAGGTGATCGAAGAAGCGCCGAGCCCGTTTCTCGACGCGCAGACCCGAAAGGCGATGGGCGAGCAGGCCGTCGCACTGGCCAAG
>JBCBJG010000151.1:0-7785 GCA_038523655.1 Pseudomonadota bacterium
AAGATCGACCTTGAGAGAGGAAAGCCCGGCTTTCTTCAGGTGGAACTTTGACTTGTCTGGATCGTAAGCACGCTGCTCGAGATCTTTCGCGAAGTACTGGTTCGCCGGACCGATCGGATGGTCGTTCGCCACGGCGCCGTGGCCACGGAGAATTTTCTGAACCATCTCTTCGCGGTTCACGCCGTACTTGATCGCGAGCCGCACGTCCTGGCTATCGAACGGCTTGACGTTCGTGTGCATCGGGAACGTGTAGTGCTGGTTGCCCGTAACCTCGAAGATCTCGACGTTCTTGTTGCGCTTCAGCAGCTTCTCGGTCTTGAGGTCGACGCGATTGATCGTGTCGACTTCGTTGGTCATCAGCGCGTTCATGCGGGCAGCCGCATCACCGACGACGACGATTTCGTAGCTATCGAAGTAGCAGTTGTCTTTGTAGGTGTTCGCAAAGCGCTCACCCGAGGCCCGCACGCCCGGCTCGAACCCGGTGTTTTTGTAACCGCCGGTACCGATACCTTCCTTGAACGCCTTCTCCTTCATCCCGGCCGGGAAGATGGTCAGGTGATAATCACTCATCAGGTACGGGAAGTCGGCGTTGCCGGCCTTCAGCGTCATCTGAACGGTGTGGTTGTCCACCTTCTTCATCTCGGTGATGGACGAGACGATCGGTTTGGCGGCAGACTTTGTCTTTTCGCCCATGTGGTGCTGCAGCGACTCGATCACATCGTCGGCGCCGAAGCTCTTGCCGTTGTGAAATTCAACGCCTTTGCGGAGCTTGAACGTCCAGGTTTTCGCGTCCGGGGACGCTTCCCAGCTTTCCGCAAGCTCACCGACGAGTTGGCCATCGGCCGTCACTTCGGTCAGGCAGTCGAAGACGCCGCCGTGGCCGATCATGATCATGACGCTGTCGGAGTGTGTCGCGCCGTCCCACTGGTCGGTCGTCGAGCCACCGGCGAGGCCGAGGCGGAGGTTACCGCCGCGCTTCGGTGCAGCGAGCGCCTTGTCGGCCATCATCGTCGCAGCATGCGCCGTCACGCCGAGTGCAAGCGCCCCCTGCATGAAGTCGCGGCGCGACATGCGGCCGGCCTTCAGGCCTTTAAGAAGATCATCTACGTGGTTCATTCTGGTCCCATCTCCCTTGATCGGAACGGTCGAGCTGCCGGAATGCAGCGCCCGGACGGCGGTCGCGCGCCGAGGAGGTGGAAACATGGACGACGATGCGGATGCCTCTCCCTCCCCGTGTCGAGCGCTATCCCGGTCTCGGGCTTACCGCCCACTTTTGACCGATGAGTGACAGTGTAGAACGCGGTGTTCGCCCTGTCATGGGGCCAACCTGCCGGATAGGGTGTGGTCAGAAGTTTCCCAAGCGCATGAAACGTTGTTTACGCAATATATTGCCGCAATACGTGGTCGGTTAGGAACCTGACCGTCCAACGAGATGGAGCACAAACGGCGAAAAGCCGATGAATGTGTCTCGAGGTGCGGCCCAACGCGGCGACGCGCCGCCATAAAAGACGTCTGCCATCACCCCGTCGATCGTGAGGCCGGCACGCGTGCGCACCACAAGCCCGCCGCGGTCGAACCGCAGCCGACCATCGATCCAGATCCGAACACGCCCGTCCCGGCGCCCCGGCCGATTGAGATCAAGCCGTTGTGCAACGTGCACCCATCGGCCGGTCGGAAACCGCCAGGCCCCGCGCCCCAAACTCGCCCCTCGCCCCATGTTCGTCCCTCGTCGGGGCGGATGACCGGGCAGATACGCATAAACCTCACCCCGCCCGCGGCGCCGCCACATCAGCCGGGTCGAAAAACCGTTCCGACCGGTTGCCCGACGCCCGCCAACAGGCGCATCACCGCCGAACAGTCCCGGCAATTTTCCTCCCTGTGCAAATGCAAAATCAGGCGGAAGAAAAAGAGCGTAGGTGAGACACGCCGAGGTGCCGCGTCTTCGAGCCGGGCGCCAGCGGAATCCCATCCCGCCCTTCGGAGCGGATGCGTTACCCGGATTGATCGAGCCCTTCGGCAGCACCACCACAAACCCGGGTGCACCCTGCGGACCGATCGGCCCAATGCGCACCCGCTCGGCAATACCCCATGGCTGACGCACGGGCTTACGCTCGAGCTGCCGCAGGATCGTGTCTCCGCGGATCAGCTGTCGGGATGGGCCGGACGATCTCCGCAAGCGGGGAAAAACCACGGCGGACCCAAGGCCACGCGCGCAGGCCGGCGGAACCACGGCCCACGCGTTGTCGGAAACAAGCTCAGCGCCGCTCGCCAACGACGCAGTGGCGACAGTCAGGACACCGCCCATCACGACCAATGCGAAACCACCGACAGCGGGGCGCCGTAAAGCCCCCCGCCATCTCACCATACGCAGCCAAGTGCGGTCGCGAGCCGGCGGCCTGCTACCAGCTGAGCCCGTGATACCCGTCATCCCGCGGCAGCTCCTTGAACAGGCGCGCCAGATCAAGAACCTGAACACCAGCGCCCCGCTGCTGCACGATCTCGCGGAACCGGTCGGTCGCGTGGCTCACCACGATCACATCTACGCCTGCGAGAAACGCATCCGCCGAGCTGTCGGTCAGTCCTTCGATATCACCGAGCAACGTCGCCAGATGCGGCGCGGCGTGACGGACGTAATCGATCTGACCTTGAAGGTGCGGCCCGAACGCGAGGTTCGGATCGAACGCCCGAACCGTCACCCCCGCATCCATCACTTGCGCCATCAGATCGAGCGTCGGGCTCTCGCGCAGATCGTCAGTATCTGGCTTGAACGTCACGCCGAGGAAGCCGACGGTCTTGTCCTCAAGCCCGAAGTCGCACAGGCGATCGAACGCTTCACGCACCTGCAACGCATTCGAACGCATCAGCCCGTCGATCATCGGCAGTTCTGCCCCGAGCCGCCGGGAGAGAAATTCGACAGCCCGCACTTCCTTCGGCAGGCACGACCCACCGAATGCGAACCCGGGCTTAAGGTAATACGGCGAAAGATTCAGCTTCGTATCCTGGACGAAAATGTCCATTACGGCGTGGCTATCGACATCGAGCCGGCGACAAAGGCGTCCGACCTCGTTCCCGAACGTCACCTTCGCTGCGTGCCAGACATTGTCGACATACTTCACCATCTCCGCGACCTCGATCGAAGTGAAGATGACCCGCTCATCGATGGTCTCGTAGATCGAGCGGACCATCGCCTGCGACCGCGCATCGCTCGCCCCGATTACGGTCTTCGGCGGCGCAAAGAAGTCCGCAACAGCCACGCCTTCCCGCAGGAACTCGGGGTTGAAGCAGAGCCCGAAGTCCTGCCCGAGCACCCGGCCGGACGCTGCAGCGATTTCCTCCCCCACAACCTCGAGCGTCGTCCCCGGCGGCACGCTGCACCGCAGCACCACGACATGAAAACTGTTTTTCTCCGCGAGAGCTACGCCGATCGCCTTGCTCGCAGCGCGGATATAGGTGAGATCGCACCCACCATCGTCCGCCGTCGGCGTTCCGACCGAGATGAAAGTAACATCGGTACCGAGCACGGCCTCGACCAGGTTGCTGGTCGTCGTGATGAGACCTTCGGCGACGCCGCTGGTCAGCAATTCCTCGAGCTGCGCCTCGACGATCGGTGACCGCCCTGCAGCGATTGCCGCGGTCTTCGCTTCATCAATGTCCACACCGACCATGCGGAACCCACGCTCCGCCAGACAGGCCATCGACACGGCACCGACATAGCCGAGACCGACCACGCTGATTGACGGCAGTTCGGCCGCCGCCCGACCTGGCAGCACGACATCGGCCGGCCACACGCTTGACCTGACTTCCGGCGCATCGAGCGCCTCGCGCATCTCCGCGTCACCCACAACGTCTTCTGCGCGCACTGCACGCGTCTGATACTCACTCACGTTCAACTCCCGTCCCCACACGATACCGTGGGCCGGAGTTTCGTCGCCGCAGCGCGCCTCCTTGCGCGCACGAGATCAACCATCCGGCACGCTTACCCAACGTGCCCGGTGTGCACCCCCGGCACTTAAGAGAGAAATAAGGTGCGCCAGTTCCGAAGGAGCAGCGTTAGCGATCTATCCGCGACCGTCTCATTCTAGATCGATGAGAGAAAATCACCCTGCCGCGATCGCAGATGCGTCGCGCTCAGGATCCGCTACCGAAGACGAAAACGGAGATAAAATTCCAGTCCGGCGTCTCGAGCAGCCGCGCATAAATAATCGTCCCGAGCACCAGCATCGCGGCAGACAGCGTCGTCAGATACTGCGCCATCGTATTGCGCGCGACCTCGACCAGGCCACCATCCGAAAACCCGGCCTTCTGGTTACCGCGGTTCGCCCACTTCTGTTTCGACAGCCGCCACAGCGCGTAGATTTTCACCACGGCGTTCGTGATCTGGTTGAGATAGAGGATCCAGACATAGTTGAGATCCACCTCCCGGGCGTAGAGCCACAGGCAGAACGACAGCAGCAGCCGCGTCACCGCAATATAGACGATGTAGGAAATCAGGTACGTCGAATCCGACAGCAGGGTCGCAGCGATACAGAGCGTCGGCGAGACGAGCATCGTCCAGATCGCAACGCGTTGGTCGATCAGACACCACCAGATGAAAAACGGCATCTTGCGCGGCCCGAGCTTGATCGCGCGCGCGCCATTGCGGAGCATATTCCCCGACCACCGCCGGAAATTCTCAACCATCCGTTTGAACGCGGAACCCTCGATCACCTCGATCGTGTAGCCGTTCGCGTCCGGCACGTAGAGCATCCGCGCCTCGTGCTTGAGGAGATAATACCAGGTGCTCTTGTCGTCACCAGACAGAAATCGAAAGCTCCCCCAGAGCCAGTGCTCGAGATAGTCCGCTTCGAGCAAGCGGATAAATTCGTACGACTTGACGTGCCGCGCGCGAAACACGGACATCCGCCCGGTGAGCGTCAACACACGATGCGACATCGAGTGGGACTGCATCGCGATCCGCCGCTGTGCAAACCGCATCGTCAGCCAGCGCTGCATCCACTTCGGGCCGATGCAGATAACCTCCTCGTCGGTCGTGAGCGCCTCGAGATCAGGATAGAGCTCAAAGAGCGGCAGGCATTTACGCACCGCCCCCGGCTCGATAACAAAATCTCCGTCCATGAAGATGACGAGCGCGTCATCCGGCATCCCCGCCCGCACCATCGCTCGCAGGATCAACGAGATCGCGATGCGTTTGCCCGGCTGATTCTGGCGAACGATACGCAGGGTGATGTCGAGGTCTGACGCGATAAGCCGAAGATGCTGCTCGATCAGCTTTTCGTCGTAGAGATCCCCCGACCCGAGCCAGATCGTCCCCGGCACACCCGCCTCGCGCACCTGATCGCAGATGCCGCGGATCACGCGCTCGGTGATGTCGCGATGCTCGCGGAACGTGGTCATCATGAAGTGGAGCTGTTCCGGCCGCCACCCACCGTCCCAGATCTCGGACGCACGCGCGCGCATCCGCGGGTACGTCACGTTCCCGTAGATCGACGCGCGGATCGTATGATTAAACCACCACCCGTAGCGCCAGATGCCGAGGATGCCGATCACATACGTGATGTGCGCAACGCTCGGGTCCCAGATCGTGTTTGGGACGAGGTTGAGCGCCATGAAGCAGACCGCGATGTACAGCGCGATCGCGAACAGGGTGCGCGGACCCCATTTCTCCGCGAACGAAGGCCGGTGCGCAAAGTCCTCGAAGCGATAATCCTGCGCGACGGCACGAATGCGCTGCTGCAGGTTATCGGTCATACCGGCTGCCATCGCGTTCGCGCGTGCGCAAACGGGCTTCCCGATCCGCGCGGCGTACCCGCACCGGCGGCAACGGTCGCGCGCCTTCGTGTTCCACGATCGGCTGACGTATCACTGCGGGCGGATGAACCGTCGGCATCCGCTCGGGCGCCCGTGTGCGGGCCTCGCCGAAGCGTCCGACCGTCGACCCACTCGACCCGGTGATCGAGATCGCGAGCATTTTTATCCGTCGCTCGATCTCGCTCAAAAGCTGGTTCGTGTTCTTCTGCTCGAACAGCACGATCACCGGCAAACCAGAGCGATATCGCGACGCGTTGTCGACGAGCTTTGGATGTTCGAACGCAAGCGTGATCTTCGCGGAACGGTCCCGCTCACCCCGCCATCGATATTGCGACAGGCTCTCGGCAACGAACCCGGTCGTCCGATCAATCTGCACGATCGTCAGCGGCAGGCTTTCGTTGAGCGCCGGGATGAACCCATGCGCCCGGTCGCCGAGCCCGACCTTCAGCACCTCGTCTTGCGTCAGATATGCCGTCACGTGGCGACGCCGCCGCTGTTCGATCACCGCGACCGTATCGCCATGGCGGACGGCGGCCATATCCACCCGCGGCAGATCGAGCAGCACCCCATCGAACGGCGCGCGCACCGCGAGCCGTGCGCGATGCTTCAACAGCACATCGAGGCGTGTCGACGCGATGCCGATACGCTTTTCCGCAAGCTCCACCTCGGCAGCCACGCGACCAACGTCACCGATGAAATTTTCTCCCGTGTAGTGCCGGCGCCCGAGATGTTTGCGCGCGAGCTTGGCCGACGCCTCGAGTTCGAGCCGTCGGCTCTCCAGCGCTTTCTGCGCAGCGATGTAGGCAGCCTCCGCTTCCTCCACACGCTGGCGTGTCGTGAAGCCTTCACCGAGCAGCGCGCCGAGCCGCTTGGCCTGCGTCCCCGCTGCCGTCGCCGCAGCCGCCAGCGCATCGATCTCGAGTTTGCGCTGGCGAACATTTTTCAGCGTGATGTCGGCGAGGCCCTCCATCCGACGCAGCTCATCGGCATGCTTGCGCCGCAGGAAAGCTAGCGACGCCTCCTGTTCGGCCACCTCGATGCGCGCGAAATCAATCTCTTTCTCGAGTTCATGGTCCGCGACGTAGAGGAGAATATCTCCCGTTTTCACCGACGTCCCCGGCCGGTGATCGGCCCAGACGATCCGCCCGCGGAATTGCGCCTTCACAGCTTCCATCGGCGCATCAATGACTGCCGAGCGCACTTCCAGCCGGAAATAGTTGGCGTAGAGCATCACCCCAAGATAGCCGAACACGACAAAACCGAGCATGGCGTAAAAGCCGCTCATCATGATCGTCTTCACCGGCAACCGTCGCGCCGGAATTTCAGCAATCGGGTTCGGGTCCGGCTTCGTCGACACCGGCGTGACGGGGACATCGATCCGCTGGATCGTATCCTCGATGTCGACCATCGAGCCGCGGACGATCTCCTCCACGAAATGGGACATCAATTCCGCTTCGCGCTGCCCGAGCTCGAGGAACTTGAGCGCGAACATGCCGGCGTCCGGATCGTTGCGAACAATCTCGCCGGTGGTCTTGAAGGCGACGTCGAACCCCTGAAACGGGATCGAGACGTCCAGCTCCACCGTTTCACCAACGCATGGCACCGGCTGCGCGAAGTCTTCGACCCGCAGTCCACCTAGGCTCCAATCAGCCGCGCGTGCCCGCTCCCCCGCAACCGTCACGAAGAGCGGCGCGGTGACCCGGTGATGCATTCGGCGTGATGGCCGGTCTCTTTTGACCTTGATGCCCATGCGACGTCGGCGAACTTTCTCCAAACCACGATCGCCTATTTCGCAGAATGACGGTTAACCAACGCTTTGACGAAGCACCTGTTCGCCCTGCACACGGTGCGAAGGCGTGATCATGGTAAAGAGCGGATAAATGCGCGTCACAGATCGGCGCGTAGGCCCACATCTGCAGTGCGGCAAGCCTTGGCCAGCGCGGCCCATGCGGCAAGCCCGGTCGGCCCGCTACATCT
>JBCBJG010000152.1:0-7782 GCA_038523655.1 Pseudomonadota bacterium
GCTCAAGGATGGTGATCGGGCGATCGTTGACGGGCACGCGGAAAATACGCCCGAGCACGTCGGCCATGATGTCGTCGACGGTGATCCCGCCAAACATGAAGCCGTAGCGGTGGTCTTTGGTGATCGTGTCGATCCGCGTCTTGAGTGCGCGGAAGGGGGCGAGATCGCGCTTGTTCTCGAGGCGGCCCATGCGCTCGTCGATCAACTGGGTCAGGTCGTTGATCCGCCACGGTACGGGGGTGTCGACCGTGTAGCGTCCGCTGTCGACCACAGCGCGGGCCAGTTTGCCCTGCTGGCCACGGCTCGCTGCGCCGTACTTGCTTTTGCAGAGCGGCACGAGCTCCTGCAGCAACTCGACTTCCTGCTTGCGGTCTGTCGGGTCGCCAATCAGCACCTCAACGAGCTCTTCGAAGGTGAGCAGCCAGTGCGGAAGCTGCATGTTGCGGGGTGAAATAACCTCCGCCATTTCGCCGAAGCAGGTCGAGTACTCGTTGTGCGGATCGAGCATCACGAGGTGTGCGGCAGGATTCTTCTCCAGAATGGCCCGGAGAATAAGTGCGGTGGTGCAGGATTTACCGGTGCCTGTGGTGCCGAGGATCGCGAAGTGTTTGCCGAGCAGATCATCGGTCTTGACCATGGCGGGGATCGAGGCGTCCTGACGGATCGCGCCGACGCAGACAGCGTGATCGCCTTCGCTCGAAAACGCCATCGCCAGCTCGGATTTGGTCGCGAGGCGGGCAAGTGCGCCGAGCGCCGGATAGGTGGAGACACCGCGGTTGAACTTGTTTGGGATGCCATCAGCGTCCTTGACGAGTTCGCCGACAAGGCTGAGTTCCGCGATCCAGATCTCGCTGTCGTCCTCGCGCTGTGCCGGGACGGGGACGCTCAGTGCGGAGACGAGACCGAGGCTGACCGATTTGTCCGTGTCGAGGCCGAGCAGCGTTCCCATCTCCGGGCGATTGTGCGCCTGGTCGATGGACGACAGCTTGTGGTTGTCGAGCAGCACGATCGCCTTCGAGCCGGTCACGGAGACGATGCGGCCGATCCAGTTGTCTTCGACGAGGCCGGGGCCGTCGGGAAAAGCGTCAGTGTGCATGTTCATTGTGCGGTGGTCCCTGCGAGGGTGTTGGCAGCTGGCGCGTCGGTCTCGGTCGGTTCACCCCGACCGTAGTCTTGTTCGTGGTCCGCAAGGGCGGCGTGCCCGCGACCCGTGCTCACGGTGCCGACGAGCGGATCATCGATCAAGGCAGCGTCGTTGGATGCGGCTGCGTGGGCTGCGGTCGCGTGGGGTGACGCCTCGCTGCTGGGGGAAGGAAATGGATCGAGCGGTTCGAGGGTATCGAGCGCTGCTTCAGGCAAAGCGACGGTGGTTGGTGCAGCGGAATCCATTGGGAAGAATGCACCGGCCGGTGTCGCCCCGAGGTCGCTGAATTCGTCGTCGAGGGGGCCGTCCGGCGCTTTGCTCGGGAGGGACAGAACGATTTCCGTCCCGACATTCGGCACGGAGGAAATCGAGAAACCGCCGTTGTGCAACTCGACGAGGGCCTTCGCGATCGGCAGGCCAAGACCTGTGCCTTCGCGCCAGCGGGAGCGTGACGCATCCACCTGCCCGAACGGGGTTAGCGCCACATTGATCTGATCCTCGGTCATGCCGACACCGGTATCGCGGACGATGCATTCCACCGCGCCGTAGTTCGTGGTGTTGGTGAAAACCTCCACGCGGCCGGATTCTGGCGTGAACTTCACGGCGTTGCCGACGAGGTTCATGATGATCTGCTTGAGCTTCACCGGATCGCCCTGGACGAACGGCAGATCCTCTTCGAGGTGGCCGAGCAGCTGGACCTTTTTCTCCGTCGCCGTGAGCTTGAAGAACGACATCGCCGAAAGCACGACCTCGTCGAGGCGCACCGGCTGAAGATCGAGCTCGAATTTGCCGGACTGGATCTTGGAGATATCCAGAATGTCATTGATCACGGAGAGCAGGTGCTCTGCGGCGTCGCTCACCATCGTCGCGTATTCCACGACGTTCGCCGTATCGAGCTTGCGGTCCTCAAGTTCACAGATCAGCCGCGAAAAGCCGATGATCGTGTTGAGCGGCGTGCGCAGCTCATGGCTCATGTTGGCAATGAACTCGGACTTCATCTGGTTCGCGAGTTCGGCTTCGACGCGCGCGGAATGCTCGGCCCAGTGCGCGCGGTGGCGCAGCACCGCCTGGCCGAGTGATTCGGCGTACTGGCCAAGCAGCGAGGTGGAGCTCTTGCTCTCGTAAACCGCGTCAAACATGTGGACGCTTCATTCCCAATTGACCCAACCGGAGTCGCGACCATAGGATTCGGAACGAAAAAAACGGTTAATCAAAAGCGCGGACTTTCAGTCACCGAGCGTTAACGCGGGACCGCCGACGATTGTCGCATCGATCGCATGCGATTTCTGCGCGGATGCCGGTCGAATAGTTCGAGGATGCCTATGCGACTGCTGATTGCCGGCTGGCAGGGACAGATCGGGAGTGCGCTGGTCTCGCTGGTGCCGCGACGCGCCGATGTGAAGAGCTTCGCCGTCGGGCGACCCGCCCGCGATTTGTGCGAGCAGCCGACGCTCCATCGCGCGATGTCCAATGCAGCGCCGGATGTGGTGATCAGCGCGGCCGCCTATACGGATGTCGACGCCGCCGAAACCGATGAAGCTGAAGCCTGGGCGCTCAATTGCGACGGCCCGCGGATGCTGGCCGAACTCGCGGCGGAGCGGGACATCCCGATCATCCACCTGTCGAGCGATTATGTGTTCGATGGTCTCGGGGAGCGGGCGTTTCGGGAAGATGACAGCCCGTCGCCCGGCACGGTCTACGGTGCCTCGAAGCTGGCCGGAGAGCAGGCGGTAGCGGCGGTTGCGCCAAAACACGCTATCTTGCGGACGTCGTGGGTGTTCAGTGCCAGTGGATCCCGGTTCGTCAGCGCGATTGTCGAGCGGGCCCGCGCGGGGGAGCCCATCGAGGCGGTGAACGATCGGGTCGGCTCGCCAACCTATGCCCCACACCTCGCGGCCGCGATCATTGATCTCGCCGGTCGGTTGACTGCGCCAGAACCGAAACCGGGATCAGGCGGCGAGACGCAAGGCGCGTCAGCTGCCTTTGGAACTTTTCATGCGGCCGGTTCGGGCACGGCGACGTGGTTCGACATGGCGCAGGCCTTTTGTGGTGCACTTGCGGACGCAGAAAAAGCAAGCGCAGCACCGCCCGTCGTCCGACCAGTTGCGAGTGCACCGACCTCGATGGGGGCTGTCCGGCCTGTGAACGCGCGGCTCGACTGCGCGCGACTTGCTGAGATGCACGGAATTTCGCTCCCGCGCTGGCAGGAGGGCGTTCGCGACTGTGTCGCCGAGTTGATGCGAACATGCGCTTCCCCGTCCGCTGCCGAGTAGGCTGCAGGGTGCACTGTCTGATCTCGTGGTCGAGACACGTTTGCCTCGGTACCGAAACGGCGGTCGTCGACGCCGAAGTCGAGCGACCGCCGGAGCGGGAACGAGGATGATGTGCCGGGACTATCCCGGCAACATGTTTGGCTGACGGCGTGCCAGCCGAACATGCGGTGCTGCCGTCAAACCGTCTCGGGCGTTGGCTGCGATACTGGCGTTTCGTCTTTCGCCTCGCTTGCGTGCGCGCTTTGCGACGGAACACCGTCCAGCGCGTTGATCACGCGCGCTGTCACGCCCCCGCCGAGTTGCTGAAGGCTCACGACCTGTCCGCCGGGAAAGCGAACGGCATCTCGATAGCCGGTCGTGTCGAGTTGAGTGAACGTGACTTCCACCGCCCCGCGGATACCGAGCGGATTGCTCAGCATCGCCGGCAGTTGCGCTAGTTCGAGGCGAGTGTCTGCCGCCAGACAAACGCAGACGGTTTCGTTTTCGGGACCGACGAAGCCGATGCTTCCACTTGGAAACCGCTGCGTCGAGATCGTTTCACCGGCGCGTGCCGGGCGTGTCTTGTAAGCTTCGAGTGAGTAGTCGCACATGGCAGATCTCCTTTACTCGGTTCTTCTGATGACACCTCTCGTTCCCGCTTGGTGATACAACGTTAGCCTTATCGGAGCCGGAAATGCAATGAGCCCGGACGATCTCGCGAACAAATATTGTTTGGTTTCAGAGGGTTGACTGCGTGTAGCGCATACCTGCCCAAAAGCTCGGTGCTGAACCAACGCGAATTAAGTCGACCCACTTTGCCGATTTTACAGCCGAAGAATGTGCGATCGACGGTCTCTCAAACAGCGCGGATTTTAATCCGTATCGGCTGTTGCGAACATGCGCTGGGCGGCCGGCCGGCTCGTGGGGTCCTTACGTGCAAGGTGCTGTATGCCGGCTGCTTCGGCCAGGTTCATCTGCCGTTGGCGCTCGGCGAAACGCGCTTTCTGCGCCGGTGTGGTGCGATCGAAACAACGCGGGCAGGAGACACCCGGCACATATTCCTCCGCGCGCTGCTCCTCTTCGGAGACTGGATCGCGACAAGCGAAGCAGAGCGTGTAGCTGCCTTCCTCAAGGGTATGCGTCACAGCCACGCGCTGGTCGAAGACGAAGCACTCCCCTCCCCATAGGCTCTCCTCAGCCGGGACCTCCTCGAGGTATTTTAATATGCCGCCTTCGAGGTGATAAACCTCCTCGACGCCCGCCTCGCGGAGGTAGGCCGTCGCCTTCTCACAGCGAATGCCGCCGGTGCAGAACATCGCGATCCGCTTTGGGCGCGCGGCGGCGCTGTCGGCGGCAAGAATGTTTTCCTCCGCCCATTTCGGGAAGTCGCGAAAGCTTTTGGTTTGCGGGTCGGTTGCACCTCGGAAGGTGCCGATCTCAACCTCGTAATCGTTGCGGGTGTCGATCACGAGGGTCTCCGGATCGCTAATGATCGTGTTCCAGTCTGCGGGCGACACATAGGTGCCGGCGGTGATCCGCGGGTCGATGGTGGGCACGCCCATCGTCACGATTTCCCGTTTGCGCCGGACCTTGAGCCGCAAGAAAGGATTTTCATTCGCATAGGAGAATTTAACGTCCGGGCCTTCACCGGGCGGAAGATTGCCGCGGATTGCCTCCAGCACCGTGCGGATGCCCTGGTCTGGGCCGGCAATCGTGCCGTTGATGCCCTCGTGCGCGAGTAGAAGCGTTCCAGTGACGCCGTGGCTACGGCAAGCCTCGTGGAGCTGTGCGCGCAGAGCATCGAGCCGGTCGAGCGACGCGAAACGATAAAGTGCGGCGATGGTCGTGGTCATGAGGTTCGTTTTGGCGGTCAGCGCTGCGCAGTGCAATCCCGTGCGTGCTGACCGGCGGCTCCTGCACTCGCCTCTGAGCCTCACTCACTTATCAGGCGCTGCCACGTTTACCGTTCGATGAGCCGAGCATTGCGCGCATGGGGCACCGGCTGCTCCCCTGTGTGTTGAGGCTGGCGTGGATCGTGCTTGGCCGTCCAAAGCGCGATCCGCTGTTCGACCGGCGTCGCCACCGGATCGTCCTACGGTAAGACGGTCGTTTACGACCTGTTAGCACCTCGGCGCCCACTATTCCGCGTAGTCACTGCCCAACGACCGACCTTGCGATGTCCATTTCTTCTCCTTCGCGTCATCCCGTCCACTACACACAGGCGCGCGTCGTGCGTCCGCCGCGGGCTGCGCAGATGGACTTTTCGCCAAGCGTCTCGCGCATCGGCACGGTCGGCTTCGCAGCTCTGAGCATCGGTTTGGCTGTGCTCACGTTCGGCGCGACGACCGGCATGCTCGTTACGCCAACGGAGTTGATGGCGCAGATGCGCGATGAACGGGCGCCCGCCCCGGTCGACGTGATCGCCCCGGTTCGGGTGGAGACGATGCTGGAGCCCAAGACCACTGCCCGGCTTCCGATCTTCGGTAAGTATGCGCCCCAGGTTGCGGGCGAGCTCGAGCGCCGCTGAAACCGGGGTCTCTACCTGGTTGCGCTTCCCTCCAAACACTTCATTGCTCTGATAGACTAGACGACTGGTTGCTCGGCCGCGCCCGGACGCAACCCGGCCGCGATTACGCAGCGCACATCACTTTGCGCATTTCACTCGTTTGCCCAAGGCGTTACATGTCTACCCGCCGCTGTCTGACCATGCACCAGCGCGGCTGCGGCAAGCCGTGTCCGCCGCCGATCGTATAATCTCTCAGCGCGCCCCCGCCCCCAAGCGAAGTGAAAGTGAGCCATCATGTTTGACGCTAAGAAATTGCTCGACACCCTCATCGGCGCGGCCTCGGAAGGAACGGCCGGCGCGCGCGAACGCGTGAACGAGGTTGGTGCGAGCGATTTTGGTCAGTCGCTGCAGGACATTTTTGGGCAGGCGACAGATGGCGTGCGGCAGGGTGCGAGCGAGCTCGGCGAGCGCAGCGGCGCCGGCAACGCGCTCAACGACGTGATCGAGCAATTCGGTGGTGGCTCAGCGGGCGAGTTGCTCGACCAAGCAAAGCAGTGGGCTGGCGACAACCAGCTGGCCGCCGGGGGTATTCTCGGAGGGCTCGGCGCAATCCTGATCGGCACACAACGCGGCCGCAGCGTCGCGACCGGGGCCGCAAAACTAGGCGGTCTCGCGCTGATCGCCGGGCTCGCCTACAAGGCTTACCAAAATCATCAGGCCGGCCGACCGCTGATCGACAGCCGTCAGGATGCCCCGGAAGCGCCACCTGAAGACAGCGCATACGCGGTCGGCCATGTCGGCGATACCGACGCCGAGCTGTTCCTGCGGGCCATGATCGCGGGGGCGGCGGCCGATGGGCATATCGATGCGCAGGAGCGTGTGGCAATCCTGAACGGCGTGCGCGATGCCGGCATGGATAGCGAGGCGGCAGCCTTTCTCGAGCAAGAGTTCAGTTCGCCCGCGTCGGTCGAAGATCTTGCCGATCGCGTGACCAGCCAGCACCAGGCCGCGCAGGTTTACACCGCTGCGCGGATGACAATCGGCGGAGACAATGCCGACGAGCGCGCCTTCCTCGAGCGGCTTGGCTATGCGCTCGATCTCGAGGCCACCCACGTTGCGCACATCGACGCGGAAGTGGCCGGCGTACAGGTCTGAGAAAGACGTCCGTGCGATGATCATGCCATCGTGTGGTGAATCGGCGTTGTGGGTTGTGCGTTGTCGCTTCGAGCCGGCGTGCGGCAGAGGCAGACGGCGCAGACCTCCAGTGCTGAGCATTAGGCGGATTGGCCATGACGAGCTTTTTCAACGACCTGCTCAACTCGATCGCCGAACGCGGACGCGCGCTCGTAGAACGCGGCGACGTACGGGCGGCGAACGATGATCCGGTTCGCCTGGCGGAGCGGCTGCTGTCGCAAAGTGGTGAAGCGTCCGCCCTCGCGATCGCGGATCGTCTGCTCGATCTTTATGACCGGCTCGACGGTCCGGCACGCGCTGCGTTTTTCCAGGCGCTGGCCGACCGCTTCGGACCGGATCTCGCGGCCGTTGAGACCGCCATTGCACGCTACGCCGGAAATCCTTCCTCAGCGGAAGCGGCGCGGCTTCATGCGGTAGCCGAGCCGAGGCGGCAGGACCTCGTCCGCAAGCTGAACCGAACCGCGCGGGGGACCGAGCGGCTTGTGCGCATGCGGGCGGATCTGCTCGCGGCCGGTGGTCGCCCGAATGCGTTCTCTGAAGTCGACGCCGATTTCGAGCATCTTTTTCGCTCGTGGTTCAATCGTGGATTTCTGGTGCTGCAGCCGATCACCTGGAACACGCCGGCGATCATTCTGGAGAAGATCATCGCCTACGAGGCGGTCCATGAAATTTGCAGCTGGGAAGAC
>JBCBJG010000153.1:0-7775 GCA_038523655.1 Pseudomonadota bacterium
AAGTGGGTGAGGACGATGCCACCGTCGCGGCGCGGCATCCGGTTGGCGGTGATGCGGATGAGGACCTGCTCGGCATCCTAGCCGCGCACGTCGAACTTGGCGAACGTCGAGAGGTCCATCAGACCCACGGCGTTCCGGACCGCCAACGCCTCGTCGCGCACCGCAGACCACCAGTTCGACCGGCGCCAGGAGAATTTCTCTCCCTCGCCTGACGGATCAAACCAGCGCACGCGCTCCCAACCCATCACCTGCTGGAACTGCCCGCCGGCTTCTTTCAGGCGATCGTAGACGCTCGACGTGCGCACCGGCCGACCGGCCTCGTGCTGATCACCGGGCGGCAGGCAGGTGTACATGTTCTGGTAGTCGTTGATCGAGGTGACCTTCGCGTACTCGAGGTCCGCCCACTCTCCGAATCGCCGCGGATCGAACTCCGCCATGTTGATATCGGCGGCGCCGTGAACCATCCACTGCGCGAGGTACTTGCCGGCGCCCGCGCCCTGACAGATGCCGATCGATGCGCCGGTCGCCATCCAGTAATTCGGCGCGCCCGGCGCGGGGCCGAGGAGGAAATTCGCGTCCGGGGTATGGGTGATCGCACCGGCGATGATCGATTTAAGGCCGGCGTTGGCGAACATCGGCATGCGCTCGGTGGCCTTTTCGAGCCACGGTGTCAGACGCTCGAGTTCGTCGGGGACGAGTTCGTTCTCGAAATCCCAGGAAATACCATCCTTGAAGCAGACATCCGCGCCCTGCGTTTCGTACGGGCCGATGAGTACACCGTTGGTTTCTTCGCGGATGTAGCAATGCGAGTAGGGGTCGCGGACGACGGGAAGCTCTTCCTCACGGTCGACCAGCTCCTGTACGGGCTCGGTGATCATGTAATGGTGGAGCATATTCGCGATCGGCACGTTGTGCTCTGTCCAACTGCCGACGATGTCCGCGTACGATCCGCAAGCGTTGACGAGATGCTCGCAGGTGATCGTGCCTTTTTCCGTCACGACCTGCCATTCACCACTCGGCAGGCGGTTCACGTCCGTGCACCGGTTGCGCCGGGAGGTTTTGGCTCCCTTGGCGCGCGCACCCGTCGCCATGGCCATCGTCACATCGGCGGGGGCGACATGGCCGTCCGTGAAGGTGATGAACGCGGCCTTGACGCCGAACGTCTCGAGATAGGGATGGTAATCCTTGATCTTTTCCGGCGGGACAATCTCGCAACGGTACCCGATCAGCGGCGCCATGCCGGCGACGTGGTGGAACCACTCGACCTCGGCGTCTGTCATGGCGAGGCGAACGCCACCGCAACCGTGCCAGGAGACGGCCTGGCCGGTCAGCTCCTCCAGCTTGGGATAGAGGACGGTGCCCTCGTAGTGGATTTTCGCGAGGTTGAATGAGCCGACGAAATGCGGGCACTGGCCAGCGGCGTGCCACGTCGAGCCGGAAGTCAGCTCGCCTTTTTCGACCAGCACGGTGTCTGTCCAGCCTTCCTCGGCGAGATGGTAGAGCAGGCCGACGCCCATGACGCCGCCGCCGATAATCACGCATTTCGCCTGTGTCGGAAGCTCAGACATTGCATCCCTCGTCGCTGAATTGCCTTGGTATTTCGCATACCGAGGGACCGCGATGCAGGCAATGCGACGAGGCCGACTGGCCCTGCGGAACCTCAGCACATGGCACCACGCGCGCGCCGAGACTTCGTCGCTAATTCCTGTGTGGACGGTTTAAGTGCGGCCCGTTCAACGCGGCAGGCGGAGCCCGGATGCTGTTGCGTAGGACGCGGCGCGGGCGAGCGGCGCGTAATCGGCGGGCGTCAGCAGCTCCACGCCGATGAGCAGCATGGCGGCGCGCACTGGTTCGAGCGCCGGGTCACGCAGACAGTCCCGCAGAGTTTCGCGGAGAATCTCGACCTCACGATCACTGCGGGTACCCGCGGTGATGAACGGCAGCCCCGGCGTCGGCGGCGTCCAATCGAGCACGCGCACTTTGGCGAGAGCCGGCAAAACATTGCGGCGCGCAAGCGCAAGGCTGACACAGTCGATTGCTGCGGCGTCGGCTGTGCCGTCAGCAACCGCGTCCAGCGAAGCCGCATGGCTTCCCGTCATGACTGTCTGGGCGACAAACCTCCCATTTGCAGCCAGCGCGCGGATCGCAACGCGAAATGCATGATAGCCGGACTGGGAGTCATCGCTGTTCGCGGCAAAGGTCGCGCCGCGGAGGTCTGCGAGACGGGTGGCCGCGCTTGTCGAGCGGACAACGATCGCGCTTGAGTACATCGGGCCGACACAGCCGGGCGCATCGTAACAGGGCGTCGCAATCAGGCGCGCGGCATCCTGCAGATCACGCGCGAAGGGCAACCCGCAGGTCTGTGAGACCACCAGATCCGGCGACCACCACGCGTCAGCGTAAGAGAACGGCGGCGTTGATGCGGCGACGGCCGGGCGGTCATCATCAAGGGTATCGGGGGCGGAGAGCCCGGCATCGCGGATGCGGTCGCGCCAAGCGGCCCAGAATTCCGTCAGCGCCGCCCGGGTCGCGGGGCCGCCGTACATCGGCAAGGAGGCACGCATCGGATCAGCTATGCGAGCCCTCGACGCGCGGCGCATATCCCCGCTTCACCGGCCGCTGATCGAGTTGAAGGCGCTCACGCGGATGCGTAATCGTGTCGTGCGGGCGGAACAGACACCGCCGCAGCAGGGCACCGTATCCCGCATACCCGTAGCCGGCATTTCCGGAGAGATATTCGGCGCGCGCACCGCGATACATCGCGGGCAGCCGGTACCAGGCAGCGCGCGGGTGCACGTGATGCACGTAATGGAGATTATTGTTCAGGAACAGCAACCCGAATAGCGGCGAGGCCTCAATGATCGCAGTGCGGTGGTTGGGGTCGCCGGCGGCGCGGTGTTCGGCGTAACTCCGCAGCAGCAACAGGCTCATCGCCGGATAGGCGACGCACAGCGCGTAGATGACGATCGAGACGCCGCAGACGAGCTCAAGCCATATGACGACCGGCACGAGCCCTGCCGCATGATGCGACCAGGCACGGGCAATTGCTCGATCTCCGGCGGCGATGCGGGCTGCGTCCGCGCGCAGAAGCCCGATGGCCGCGAGGAGCGGGCCAGCGAGCAGGCGGCCGGCAAGGGTCGCGTTCACGCTTTTGACCAACCGGAGCCAGCGGGAATGCTGGGCCCACTGGTCGGGGCAGACGTACCAACTTTCCGGATCGTCGTAGGGATCTGTCAGCCGCTCGTCACGGTGGTGGCGGAGATGGAGCGTGCGAAAACGGCGGTAGGGAACAAGCAGTCCAAGGGGAAAATAAACGAGCGCTTCATTCACCCGGCGCCATCGCGTCGGATGGCCGTGGATCGCTTCATGCTGAATCGACGAGTGTAGTGTGACGAGATAGGCGGCGAAGGGGATGAAAATCCACATCGGGAGCGCGTCGTGCGCGAGCGTTACAGCAGCCCATGCGCCATGGCACAGCACAATAATAATCCACGTCGGCCATTCGATACCGGCGCGGCTGGCTGAGCGTCGTTCTGGTGGTGCTAAGGCCTCCCCCTGGCCTGGGCGGTTCGTCACCATTCTCCTCGCACGTTTTAAACTCCTTATTCCCCCTTAGACTAGTTTATGAGGATCGGGAAGTGATGCACGCGGGTGACAGTGGACAGCGTCAACCGCCTCCGCGTTGGAATACGCGGTCAAAACGGTCGACGAACGCACGCCGCTCCGGCTCGGCAACGTTGGTGAATGCGAGGGTCACCTCAGCGGCCGGCATCGTGATCAGCGGGCTAAGGCGACGGCCCGGGCGCGGTGTGTAGGTAATTAAGACGGTGCCTTCGCGGAGCGGCATCTCCACGCCAGAAAGCGCGGGCGGGGCGGCCGGCGCTGAAAGGGCAACGTCAGCTATCCCGAGCCGCACCAGTCCTCGGGCAAACTCCGAGGCTGTCGCGGCCATTAGTTTCGTCACGCGTTCGGGCGTCCGCGTCTCAGCCACCGGCGACCGGCGGCCATACCGCGACGGCGTCCCCTTCCTTGAGACCGGCTGATCCGGCAGCAGCGGGCGGAGAAAAAACCCCGTTCACGAGGATGAGGTGGCAGGAGTCCATCGGCACGTTGTGTCGCATCAGCAGATCAAGCACGGACGTGTCGTTCGGCACATCGAGCTCGATCTCGTTGCGGCGCGCGCCGGCGGGAAGAAACTGGCCGAGCGTCGCGTAGAGTTTGAGGCGGACCTTCATCGAGGACGTCTCAGTGCGTGATTCCGTGGGCCGTTGCGATGTACGCTTCGGTCAGCCTTTCGGGCGCGGCAATCAACGTATCCTTCCACTCGCCGAGCGGAAGGCCGGTCTGAATGAGACCGCGCATGATGCCGACGTGATCCGTCATGCCGACCGATTGACCGCCAACGAGCCGATCGCCGTCGAATTCGAGACGGAGATATTTAAACCCGTCGTCATCGCGCAGCACTCCTTGCGCGCCGCCGGCGACCCCGTCCCAAGCGCCGAATGAGGTCGAGACCAGGCCAACGGTGTCGAGGATGTTCATGTTCAGGCTGCCCCGGTGCGGCGTTGGTCGTCCCGCCATGTTGAGCGCCGCGGTGTACCCATGTTCGACAGCGACCGGCTGGATCGCGAGCACATCGTAGCCGCCCGACGTCAGATCACGCGCCTCGGCGACATCGCCCGCCGCATAAATATCCGGAATGCTCGAGCGCATCGCTTCGTCAACACGAACACCATCGCCAATCTCGATGCCACTCGATGCGAGAAAACCCACGTTTGGGCGAACACCGGCCGCGATCACGAAAAGGCGCGCGGGCAGCGTCTCACCCCCCTCGAGCGCGACGGCAAGTTTTCCATCCGTTTCAGCGACGCCGGTTACCTTCGTCGACGTGAGAATGCGGATACCGCGGTCCTCGCACCAACGCTTGAGCATGGTGCCGGCGTTGGCGTCGAGCATGCGCGGGACCATCCGATCCCCCATCTCGACGACGGTCAATTTCACGCCGCGGGAGGCGAGCGCCTCCAAAATGATCGAGCCGATGAAGCCGGCACCGAGCAAGACGACCTCATCGCCTGCGCTCGCGCGATCGAGGATGCCGCGGGCGTCCTCTAGCGTCCAACAGTGGTGCACGCCCGACAGATCGAGGCCCTCGATCGGGGGGCGGAGTGGCGATGAACCCGTCGCGATCAGCAGCCGATCGTAGTCCAGCGCGTCACCATCGCTGAGCTGGAGCCGCTTTTGCCCCGTGACCACGGTGCCAACGCGGACCTGACGCACATCGATGTCGAGGGCGTCGAAGTGTTGCGGGTCAGCGCGGAGGTGGGTGCCTACCTCAGCGATATCGCCTTCGAGCAGATACGGGATCGCCATGCGCGAGTACGGTTTTTCCGGTTCGTCGCCGAGGATTGTTATCCGCGCGTCCGGCTGAACCTTGCGAAGGGTTTCGGCGGCCGTCACGCCGGCTGGGCCAGCACCGATGATCACGTGATGGGGTGCGGCCATGGTGGTGTCCTCGTGATGGGCGTTTCCGGGTGCGCAGACGTGTGTTGGGACGCATGTTGGAGTGGCAGACCGCTGACGCGGCTTGCGCCGCGGAAAGCTGACCAGCGGCGCAATCATCGGCTGCGCCACCGCACGCGGGTGCGGAGGAGGGCCCGGCTTGCCGGCGACTAGACCGGGCCCGTCCGTGCAGTGTCGGCTCTAGAGCCCGAGACGTGACATCGTCTCGTTGGTCGGCACGCCTTCGGCCGTCCAGCCACGCAGCGAATAATACTCCGGCAGCATCTTATCAAGGCCGTTGACGAGCCCTTCCGCCGGCCCGGTTTTGGCAGCGTCTTTGACCAAACGCTCGGGCAGACGGTCGTCGGCTGCAGTGAAGCCGGCGCGGTTGTTGAACTGACGCTCCAGGTTCCAGATGCGCTCGCCCACTTCCAACAGGCGGTCGACCGACCACGCGCCTTCGCACCCGGCATCGACCTGCGGCGCGATATCTTCGAGCGTCCAGGCGAAGGTGGTGAACACGCAAAGCCCGGCACTGTCCACGGCCGCCGTCGCATCCTGGAATGCTTTCACGAGCCCGGCCTTGCCATCGGTCGTCAGGGGATCGGTCTTTTCAGGAATGCCGAGGATCTCGGAAGAGACCGTGTATGAGCGCAGATGACAGGCACCGCGGTTGGCCGTGGCGTAGGTGAGCCCCATGCCCTGGATGCCGCGCGGGTCATACGCTGGAAACTCCTGACCTTTCACGGTCTGCGACAGTTCCGGTTTGCCGTACTTCGCACAAAGCCGCGCCGAGCCTTGGCCGAGCTCTTTGCCAAAGCCTTCGCCCTTCCCCGTCAGCTCGATCGCCTTGACGAGCGCTTCGGCCGAGCCGAACGGCAGCTCCAGCCCGTCGGTCTGTGCGGTCGTGATGACGCCTGTGTCGTACAGCTCCATTGCTGCGCCGAGGGTCGAGCCGAACGAAATCGGATCAAGCCCCTGCTCGTTGCAGATGAAGTTCGCGTAGGTGAGCGCGTCCAGATCGTTGACGCCAGTTGCGGCGCCGAGCGCCCAGGCGGCCTCGTACTCCAGGCCGCCGGACGCATGCCAATACTGCGGCTTGTCGGCGACGGAGAAATGCTCCTGATTGATCTTCGAGATGCGCCCGCAGGCGATCGTGCAGGCAAAGCAGCCCTGGTTGGTCAGCAGATTGGGTTTGCCATTTTTGCCCGACGGCTCATGCATCGCCTCGGCGGAGATGTCGTGCGCGCCCTCGAACTGCACGTCGCGCGAGTTTCGCGTCGGCAGCGCGCCGGCTTCGTTGATCACGTTCATGAGGACTTGCGTGCCGTAGGTCGGCAGGCCCTCGCCCGTGACGGCGTTCTCTGCCAGCACCGCCTTCGCCGCCGTGGTCGCTTCCATGAACTTGCCGAAATCGTCGACCTTGACGCCGCCGGTGCCGCGAACGGCGATGGCTTTGAGGTTTTTCGATCCCATGACGGCGCCAACACCGGAGCGGCCGGCAGCTCGATGAAGATCATTGACGATGCAGGAATACAGCACCTGGTTTTCGCCCGCGACGCCGATGGAGGTGACCTTCATCATCGCGTCCTGGTGGCGCGACTTGATCGCAGCCTCGGTATCCCAGACCGACTTGCCCCAAAGGTCGCCTGCATCGTTCAAGCGGACCGTGTCATCGACGATCGTCAGGTACACCGGCTTTTCGGCGCGCCCTTCGAGGATGATCATGTCGTAGCCGGCGAACTTGAGCTCAGCGCCCCAGTAGCCGCCGGAGTTCGAGCAGGCGATGGCGCCGGTCAGCGCGCCCTTCGTGATCACCGAGTAGCGTCCGCCGGTGGATGCGGCCGTGCCGGTCAGCGGGCCGGTGGCGAAGATGATTTTGTTGTCTGCGCTCAGCGGGTCGACCTTCGCGTCGATCTCCTCAGACAGATATTTAGTCGCGAGGCCGCGCTGGCCGAGATATTTTTGCGCCCACTCCATGTTGAGCGGTTCTTTGCTGATCGATCCATTTGTCAGATTCACGCGGATGATCTGTCGGGTCCAGGCCATGCTGTTTCTCCGTGCATTCGCGGACGCGGCGCGCTGGCGGCGATCCATCCCGGCCCGCGTGCCTGCGTCAGGTTGGGGTTCAGGCGTGTTGCGCGCCGGCGTCCGTCCGCTCGGCCCAGTTTTGCATCTTGTCGTAGCCAGCCTGCTCGACGTCCGAATACGTGATCGCGTCCGTCGGACAGTAGGTCGCGCAGGCAGGGTCGCCGCCGCAGAGGTCACACTTGATG
>JBCBJG010000154.1:0-7742 GCA_038523655.1 Pseudomonadota bacterium
CAACGAGCGTTGCGGTATGTCGCTGGTCGCATTCCAACGCGAAGTCTTCAGTGCCGATGCGGAGCGCCCCGCTCGTTGGGCCGCTGGAACGTGTCGGCATGCGCACACGGCCGGGCTTCCGCGAACCGCTGGCCGGCGCGCGACCGGGTGTGACCTGGTGACGAGGCGGAGCGCCGCCGACACCTAGCGCGCGGCTGGCACCCCGGCTGCGCGTCCATCGCGCTCCCCGCCGTTTTGCCTTCCGGCCTCGCCCATGCCTACAAACTACCGCCTCGCCATAGACATCGGCGGAACCTTCACGGACGTCGCAATCGCCGATCCGAACGGACAGATAAGCGCGACCACGAAGGTCGCCACTACACCGCACGACCCGACGGATGGAGCACTTGCTGGAACCCGACGCGTACTGCGTGACCACGGTCTTCGTATAAGCGCGCTCTCGGCGGCAGTGCACGGCACCACGCTCGCGACCAACGCGTTGATCGAGCGCCGCGGCGCACACGTCGCCTGCGTCACGACCGAAGGCTTTCGCGATATCCTCGAGATCGCCTACGAGCGCCGCTACGCGCAGTACGACATCGACATCGAGAAACCGGACCTGATCGTCCCGCGGTCGCGTTGTTTCACGGTGCCGGAGCGGATGAATGTGCACGGTGACGTGCTGCGCCCGCTCGACGAGGCGGCCGTCGATGCGTTGGTCGACAACCTCGATGCATGCGGCGCTGAGGCGATCGCGGTCTGTCTACTGCACGCGTACGCGAACCCAGCCCACGAGCACCGCCTCGCCGAATTGATCTCCGCGCGGCGGCCGAACATATTTGTCTCCCTCTCGAGCGAGGTGAGCCCGGAAGCACGTGAGTTTGACCGGCTCTGCACCACGATCGCCAACGCCTATATCCAACCGCTGATGTCGACCTACCTTGCGCGGTTCGCGGAAGCGTTCGCACGCGAGGGGCTCACCTGCCCCGTCCTGATGATGACGTCGGGCGGCGGCATGACCACCATCGATACCGCGCGCCGCCTGCCGATCCGCCTGGTCGAGAGCGGCCCTTGCGGCGGTGCGGTACTCGCCGCTTCCGTGGCGCGCCAAAGCGGTCTGGATGCGGTCCTCTCCTTCGACATGGGCGGCACCACGGCCAAGCTTTGCCTGATCGACGACGCCGTTCCCCAAACCGCCCGCACCTTCGAGATCGCGCGCGCGGCGCGTTTCATCAAAGGCAGCGGGATGCCGGTGCGCATTCCGGTTGTCGACATGATCGAGATCGGCGCCGGCGGTGGTTCGCTCGCTGCGGTCGATCCGCTCGGTCGGCTAACCGTTGGGCCGAAGAGCGCCGGCGCTGATCCGGGTCCGGCGGCTTTCGGGCGCGGCGGCACCGCGCCGACCGTCACCGACGCCGACGTCGCGCTCGGCTACATTGATCCGACCCGGTTCGCCGAGGGCCGCATCGCGATCGACGTAGACAAGGCGCGTGCTGCGTTATCGACAACCGTCGGCGGTCCGCTCGCTCTCGCCGCGGATGCAGCCGCACACGGCGTGAGCCAGATCGTGGATGAGAGCATGGCGAGTGCCGGGCGGATGCATGCCGTCGAGTGCGGGCGTGATCTCGGTGCGCGCACGATGATTGCGTTCGGCGGCAACGGTCCATTGCATGCAACGCGGGTTGCGCGTGGTGCGGGCGTCAAGCGCATTATCATCCCCCCAGATCCGGGCGTCGGCTCCGCCGTTGGTTTCCTCGAGGCGCCAGTTTCGTTCGAGGTCGTGCGCAGTCGTTACACGCGACTTGAGACGATGGACGTCGCCGCCATCAACGCGATGCTCGCCGACATGGTCGAGGAGGGGCGTCGTGTGGTGCTGAGCGGAGCGCCTGATGCCGCGCTCGCGACCGACCGCACGGCGTATGTGCGCTACCACGGGCAGGGCCACGAGATCGCGGTGCCCCTTGCGGACCGCGCGCTGACATCGGGCGACCTCGATGTGATCCGCCAGCGGTTCGAGACCGCCTACGCCGCCCAATTCTCCCGCCCGGTGCCCGGCATGCGTATCGAAATCCTGAATTGGGCCGTCGGCGTCGCGTCACCGCGGCCGGAGCGACCGCCCACCCACGGAACGAGCCCGACGAGTGCGGAGCATAATCAAGACCAAGCAACCGTTGCGTCGACCCGCCGGATCATCTGCGACCTGACCGGCGTTGCAACTAACGCGCAGGTAATCGACCGTGCGCAGGTCACGACAAGAGAAAAAATCGACGGTCCCGCGCTGGTCGTCGAGCCGCAGACCACGACGCTTGTAAGCCGAGATTTTTCCGCCATTGCCGACGGCTTCGGCAACCTCGTCCTGACCCGCAAGGAGGCTGGCCTATGACTACTGCTGACCCGATCGCCCCCTGCCTGGCGGAAACCGACGTGACGCGACTTCAGGTGATGTGGAACCGCCTGCTTGCCATCGTCGAGGAGCAGGGACAGGCGCTCATCCGCGCGGCCTTCAGCCCGATCGTGCGCGAATGCGGAGATATATCCGCCGGTATCTTCGACGCGGAAGGCCGCATGCTTGCGCAGGCCGTGACGGGCACGCCGGGACACATCAACACGATGGCCGAGGCCGTGAAGCACCTGCGCGCTCGCTTTGACGCCGCCACGATGAAGCCGGGCGACATCTACATGACCAACGATCCGTGGTTGGCGTCGGGTCATCTGAACGATTTTCTCCTCATGATGCCCGTTTTCGTCGGCAACCGCATCGTCGGCTACACCGCCTGCACGTCCCACCTGGTCGACCTTGGCGGCAAGGGCATGGGGCCGGAAGGCACCGACATCTTCGACGAGGGGTTGCGGGTTCCGCCCTGCATGCTGGTTGCCCGTGGCGAGGTGAACGCCTTGCTGCTCGACATCGTGAAGGCGAACTCTCGTGAGCCGATTGCCGTTGAGGGAGATATTTACGCGCTGATCGCATGCTGCGAGGCTGGCGCGACGCGCCTCAGGGAGATGCTCGCGGAATTTTCCCTCCCCGATCTGCACGCGCTCGGCGAGCACATCATCACGACCTCGCGGCGCGGCACGCTCGCCGCGCTGGCCGAGATCCCGTCCGGCACCTACACCCATCACCTAACCGTGGATGGGTATGAGGGCGACATTGAGCTGTGTGCCAGGCTCGAGATTTCCGGTGAGGGCTGTCGTCTTGACTTCGCCGGCACATCGCCCTGCTCACGCTACGGCATCAACGTCCCGCTAAACTACGCGGCAGCATATTCGGTCTTCGCGCTTCGCTGCATCATCGGCCCAGAGATCCCGAACAACGCCGGCTCGCTTGGCGCGTTCGAGGTGACCGGTCCGCCCGGCTGCATTTTGAATGCGCAACCCCCCGCGCCGGTTGCGATGCGTCACACCCTTGGCCAGATGACGCCCGATCTCGTGTTCGGGTGTCTGCATCAGGCACTGCCGAAGCGTGTGCCGGCGGAAGGCGCGTCCGCGATGTACGACCTGCCGCTTCGAAGTGCGCCGGAGGTCGCGCGCACCGGCGGAACGCCGTTCGCGATCGAGCTGTGCCACAACGGCGGCACCGGCGCTCGTCCCTCGCGCGATGGTCTGTCGGCGACGGCGTATCCGAGCGGCGTCCTCGGCTCTCAGGTCGAGATCAGCGAGAGTGTTGCGCCGGTGCTGATCACGCGCCGGGAATTGCGGACCGATAGCGGCGGCGCGGGCACCTTTCGGGGAGGGCTTGGCCAGCGTATCGAGATGCAAACTGCGAACGCCGACGATGTCCTGCTGTTTCTCTCCGTCGAGCGCATTATTCATCCCGCGCAGGGTCGTGACGGTGGACAGCCCGGCGCCCCTGGCCGGATCCGCGTCGGCGATGGTCCAGACCTCCCCGGCAAAGGTGAGGTGCGCATCCCGGCCGGCGAGACCCTGATCTTCGAGACCCCGGGCGGCGGCGGCTTCGGCCCGCCCGGGGCCCGCGATCGCAGTGCTGTCGCGCATGATGTGCGGGAAGGTCTCGTCAGCCACGACGCCGCGCGCGAAGACTACGCTTTCACGGAGGTCTGACATGCAGCCCGTCCCCCACGTTGCCGCGCTCGATGCGTATGCCTTGGCCGAACTCGAGACCGGCACGGTGTCGCTCGCGCAAAACGAGTCGCTGCGTGCCCCGAGCCCCAATGCGATCGCCGCGGCAACGCAGGCGGCCCACGACGGCGCGCTCTATCCGGACCCGGACTGGCGCGCCCTGCGCACCGTGATCTCCGAAGTCTACGGGTTGGACCCGGACGGCGTGCTGTGTGGCGCCGGATCGATGGAGCTCATCGCAGCGCTCGCGCGGACCTATCTCGCGCCCGGCAGTCAGGTTCTGACGACGCGCTATGCGTACCTCTTCTTCCGCACGGCAGCGCGGATGTGCGGCGCAGAGATCAGCATTGCGGACGAGCCGGGCCTTACAGTCGATGTCGCGCTGATCCTCGCAAAGGTCACGCCCGCGACCCGGATGGTCTTCGTCGTCAACCCAGGCAACCCGACCGGCACCGTCATCCCATTGGATGAGCTCCGCGACTTGCGGCGACGCCTGGCCGACGATGTGCTGCTGATCGTCGATGAAGCCTATGGCGAGTTCGTCGACCCGGACCGGCCGACGGACGGCGCTTTCGACCTCGTGGCGGAAGGCAAAACGGTGGTGCTGCGCACGCTCTCCAAGGCGTACGGTCTCGCCGGCCTGCGGGTCGGTTGGGGCGCTTTCCCACCCGAGATCGCGTGTGACGTGCGCAAGACACTAACGCCGAACAACATCGCCGCCGCATCTCTCGCAATGGCGGCGGCAGCTGTGCGGGATCAGCCCTACATGCGCGAGACGGTACGCTTGACGCAGGCCAGTCGGGACAGTTTTGCAAAGGCGTGTCGGGCGAACGGGCTGGCGGTGCCGTCGAGCCGGGCAAACTTTATCCTCCTTCCTTTCGCCTCTGCCGACGCGGCAGGTCAGGCGGACCAAGCATTGCGCGCTGCCGGCTACAGCGCACGCGGCATGGGCGGATACGCGTTGCCGGACTGCCTGCGCATCACCATCGCGGCACCGGAGGTCATGCAGCGTGTCGCCGCCCACCTCGGTGACCATCTGCCAGGCGCTCCCGCCGGCGGAGGCGCGTGATGCGATCGACCCGCGGCCGTGCGCGTATCGGCGCGCTAGTCCCCTTCACCAACACCAACCTCGAACCTGACCTTGCGCTCCTCGCGCCGGCGGGAGTTTCCGTCCACGTTGCCCGGCTCGGCGGATACGACGCGGAGGAAATTCCCGATACCGAGCAGATGGCCGGTCTTGGTGCGGCCGATATGGATGAGCCGTTACGTCTCCTCGCGGGCGTCCGGCCCGACGTCGTCTTGTACGGCTGCACCTCCGCGACGCTGGCGCACGGAACAGCGTTTGATCGTGAGCTCGCAGCCAAGGTCGAACGCGCCATGGGTGCGCCGACCGTGACGGCTGCCGGCGCGCTCGTCGCCGCCCTCGACAGGCTGAGCGCCCGCCGGATCGCTTTCGCCTCGCCCTACGTGGAAGCGCTCAACGATGCCGCGATCGCGTTCCTTGCTGATCAGAGCATCACGACCATCGCCCGTGCCGACATCGATGCGACGTTGGATAATGAAGGCCAAGGCGCCCTCACTCCCGCCGAAGTGATGGAACTTGCGCGCAAAGCCTGCGCGGCCGCGTACCGTCAGCTGGATGCCCTCGTCCTATCGTGCACCGATATGCGCAGCGTCGAGGCGATCGATGATCTGGAGCGAGAGCTCGGCATTCCGGTCGTCTCATCGAACCAGGCGCTCATGCGATCTGCGCTTGATGTGCTCGGCCTCCCGCCGCACTGCCCTGGCTTCGGGCAGCTTCTCGCGTGATTGCAGGCTCAGTACATCCACTGCGCGCATCGGCGCGCTCAATACACAGTAGCCGCGAATCACGCTAGCGCAGTGCGTGTGCCGACTTTGTCGCCGCCTTGGGAATGTCAGACAGTTGGACGACGCGCGGAAGCGTCATGCAACCACGCCAACCAAACCATTCCGACGCGAAAACGCGTCTCACATGGTCCGCTGCGCGACTTCGGCCGACCCGGCGCGGCCACGCGCGTCGTGCCATAGCGCACGCATTGACCATCCTCGCGCTTGCGATCCTCGTCGGAATTTGTGCCCCGACAGTTGCCGTCGCCCAATCCTGCAGCGCATCGCGCGAAGTGACCGGCACGCCGGTGTTCGACGAGGATTTCGGCACCGGCACCGGACGCACCGCCGACGCCAACGTGCGCAACCACAACTTCCAGGCGACCGGCAACGTCCAGGACGACAACTACGCCGTCGGCAGATCCAACGACCACAACATCTTCTACATGAGCACCGACACGAACGGCGATGTCGATGCGAGCGGCAGCACGAACGGCCGGTACCTCGGCATCAACATGCGCGGCAAGAATGAGCCGTCGGGAAGTTGGAACGGCGTTTTTTACCGGGTCGACGATCTGAGCCTGAACCCCGGTGCCGTGCCGCAGCATGTGCTCGCCGGCGCGCGGTTTTCGGTCGCCTCCGCCAACCTGTGTGATCAGCCGCAGTGCAACGATCTGCCGGACTTCGAGCTGCGTCTGATCGACAGCGCGACCAACACGCTGCTCGGGAGTGAACGCTTTACCCGCACCTCGCTCAACGACGCTGACGAATGGATCACGACGACGCTCGTGGTCGACAACATCGGCAGCGTGACCGATGTCGATATCGTGCTGTTTAATCTCCGCGGTGATGGCAACAACGGCAACGATATCGGCTTCGATGACATCGTCCTCACGCCATTTTACTGCCCGAACGCGCCCGCGCTCACGCTCACGAAATCCGCCGACACGACGCAGCTGAGCCCGGCGCCGCTTCGTGGCGAGACAGTGCAGTATACCCTGACGGTCGCGAACGCCGGCAATGTCGATCTCGATCAGGCTGCGGCCACTCCGCTCGACACGATGACCTACGGCGTATCCGGCAGCGGCGCGGCCGTAGGTGCACCCATGTCGATCAGCCGGGATCCAACGAGCCCGGACAACAACAACGGCGTACTCGAGGTCGGCGAGACGATTATTTTCCGCGCGGAGTTTATTCTCGACCAAACTGCCGTCGATGCCGGTGGTCTGCATAACACCGCCACGGCCACAGGCGACCCGGTCCGCCTCGACGGCACCCCGCGCACGGATCTGGCCGACGTCTCCGATGTGTCCGACAACGATGTGACAGGTGACGGCACGGACGGCGGCGCAGGGGGAACCGACGCAGACCCGACGGTCGTCACGCTTGCCTCGATGCCGACCCTCGACATGACCAAGATCGCCAACGCGCAGACCAACCTGCAGGCTGGCGACACGGTGATCTACACCTACCGGATCGAAAACACCGGCAACGTCACGATCGACAACATCTCCATCGCCGACGTCCACAACGGCAGCGGACCGGCGCCCACCCCGGTCGACGAGACCCTCCTCACCGACACCGCACCCGCACTCGACTCGACCGACACCACCGCCAACGACGGCACATGGACGACGCTGGCGCCCGGCGACGTGATCACCTTCACCGGCCAATACACCGTCACCCAGCAAGACGTGGATACGCGGCAGTAGGCGTCCTGCGATGGTGGGAGAGCGGGTGGCGGTTAGTCGGCGGCGTTCGTTGGGGGCGGCAAGGTTGAGCGGCCATCTCGTCTGATGTTGGTGACGACAATCCTGCGACCTTTGGGTTTTGCG
>JBCBJG010000155.1:0-7684 GCA_038523655.1 Pseudomonadota bacterium
AGCCCGTTGGCGAGGTGCTGCTGGTTGGCCCCGGCGCCGGTGGCGGCGCGACCGCATCCGCGGTGGTCAGCGACATCTGCGATATCGCGCGCGGAGAGATAAGCCCGGCATTCGTTGCCCCGGCAGCCACCCTCAAACCCAATGTGCGCGGACCGATGCGGGCGCACGAGGGCGGCTACTACATTCGCCTTTCCGTACATGATCGCCCTGGCGCGTTCGCGGCGATTGCGACCCGTATGGCCGAACAGGATGTCTCCCTCGAGAGCATCGTCCAGCGCCAACGCGGACGTGTCACCACCGCCGAAGCGCCGGACGGGATCGATGCGGCACAAGTCGTGCTCATCACCCATGAGACGACCGAAGCGGCCATCCGCGCCGCACTTTCAGGCATCGGCGACGACGGCCACATCGTCGCCCCGCCCCAGATGATCCGCATCGAGAAACTCTGACGCCGCTTCGCGGCCGCTTACGACGAAGGATAGCGCTCCCATGTCTCAAACACCCGGCGTCCTGGCGCGCGTACTGACGCTCGAAATCGTCCGCGTGACGGAGAAGGCGGCGATCGCCGCAGCGAAGCTCCGTGGCAAGGGAGATGAAAAGTCAGCCGATCAGGCCGCCGTCGACGCCATGCGCCGTCAATTGAGCACGCTCGATATCGCAGGGCGCATCGTCATCGGTGAAGGCGAGCGTGATGAAGCACCCATGCTTTTCATCGGCGAGGAAGTCGGCACCGGCGATGGGCCTTCGGTCGACATTGCCGTGGACCCGCTCGAGGGCACCACGATCTGCGCCAAGGCACTGCCCGATTCGCTTGCCGTGCTCGCGATGGCGGAAGGTGGGTCATTGCTGCACTCGCCGGACATCTACATGAACAAGATCGCCGTGGGCCCGGGCTATTCCGAGGGCGTCGTCGATCTCGATGCCTCGCCTGCAGACAACCTTGCCGCGCTCGCCAAGGAAAAGGGCTGCGGTGTCGACGAGTTGACCGCCTGTATTCTTGACCGGTCCCGCCACGCAGACTTGATCGCCGCAGTGCGCGCGACGGGGGCGGCGGTGAAGCTGATCGGCGACGGCGATATCGCCGGCGTCATCCACACGACCAACCCGGAAGACACCGGCATCGACATCTACATGGGGGTCGGCGGCGCGCCGGAGGGCGTCCTCGCCGCGGCGGCACTGCGCTGTATCGGCGGGCAGATCCAGACCCGGCTCCATCCGATGAAGGACGATGATCGCAAACGCGTCGAGGCCATGGGCATCGCCGACATCGACACGAAGTATGCGATGAACGACCTCGCAAAGGGCGACGTGATCTTTGCAGCGACCGGCGTGACGGACGGCTCGATGCTGCGCGGCGTCTCGTTCGGGCGTAAAATCCGCACGGAAACCGTGGTGATGCGATCGGCGACGAAAACCGTGCGGTGGATATCCACCGAACACCAGGTGCAGGCCTGACCCGGTTCCGCCACACTGCAACTCTGAGGGTGCGACACGCTCTGCTCACGGAGGGCAGTTGCGGATCGGATCAGGAGATGCGTGATGCCGAAACCTGCTCAACGGCCGGTCGTCACTGACGACGTTCGTGCGGCGTTCCTTGGCGTCGAGCGTTCCCTACGCGGTCAACGCTGGGCGGAGCGGCTGTCCCGATCGGCGGCCGGTACGGCGACGATGATTGCGCAGCGCCATGATGTCCCGGAGCTGATCGCTCGCATTCTGGCCGCCCGCGGCGCGGGCGTCGATGCGGTACCCGATATGCTCGATCCGCGCCTGCGCGCATTCATGCCGGACCCGAGCACGCTACAGGACATGGACCGGGCCGCTTCCCGGCTTGCCGACGCGATTGAGAGCGGAGAAAAAATCACCGTCTTCGGGGATTACGACGTCGATGGCGGATCGTCGGCCGCACTTATGCGCCGCTTCGCCCGCCACCACGGCCGCGACGTCGCGATTTATATCCCCGACCGCATGACCGAAGGCTATGGCCCAAATTCGCAGGCGATCGGGCAAATCGCCGGGGATGGCACCAGCCTGATCGTCACCGTCGACTGCGGCACGACGAGCGATGTCGCCCTCGCCGCTGCGGACGGGCTCGCCGACGTGGTCGTCATCGACCATCACCAGGCCAACGAAACGCTTCCGCCTGTCCATGCAGTGGTCAACCCGAACCGTCAGGATGATCTCTCCGGGCTCGGCCACCTCTGTGCCGCCGGCGTGGTGTTTCTCGTTCTCGCGGCGACCACCCGCGAGCTCCGTAGACGCGACACCTACAAGAACGGCATGGCCGAGCCCGCGTTGCTCGAGATGCTCGATATCGTGGCGCTTGCGACGGTCTGCGACGTGGTCCCGCTTCACGGTCTCAACCGGGCTTTCGTCGCGCAGGGCCTCCAGATCATGCGGCTGCGCAACAACATCGGGCTGCGCGCCCTCGCGGACACCGCCGGGCTCAATGCTCCGCCAACGACCTATCACCTCGGTTATCTGCTCGGCCCGCGGATCAATGCGGGAGGGCGGATTGGCGACTGCGGTCTCGGCGCACAGCTCCTCTCTGAAATCGATCCCGCCGAAGCCGAGCGCATTGCCGGCGTCCTTGATCGGTTGAACCGTGAGCGCAAGGCCATGGAGACGGAAATTCTCGATGCCGCGATCGCCGAAGCCGAGCGTACGGTCATGGAGGATCCTGATTGCCCGCTGATCGTTACGGGCTCGAACGGCTGGCACAAAGGCCTCGTGGGGCTTGTCGCCTCCCGCCTGACTGATCGGTTCAAGCGGCCTTCGCTGGTGCTTTCGTGGACACGCGATGGCGAAACCGGCGCGCGCAGCGGCACGGGCTCGCTGCGTTCGATCGATGGGGTAGATATCGGGTCGGCGGTGCGCGCGGCGGTCGACGAAGGGCTGTTGGTGAAAGGTGGCGGGCACGCGATGGCCGCCGGCATCACCGTGCAGGAAGACCGGCTCGCCCCTTTCGAGACGTTCATGCGGACGCGCTTGTTGAACGCCGTCGCCGACGCGACGGCGATCTCCGGCCTCGATATCGATGGCGCCGTGACGCCGGACGCGTTGACCGAGGATTTCGTGACGCTGGTTGAAAAGGCCGGCCCCTACGGCATGGACTATCCCGCGCCGCGCTTTGTGTTTCCGGCGCATACCATCCGCTATGCCAAGGTCGTCGGCGAGGCCCATGTGCGCTGCGCTCTTCAGGCCGCGGACGGCAGCCGGATCGACGCAATCGCCTTTCGCGCTGTCGGCTCGCCACTTGGCGACGCGCTCCTGAGCGGCGACGGACGCCCCATGCACGTCGCCGGGCAGATCAAGCGCGATACGTGGCAGGGACGCACGAAGACCGATGTCACGATCGATGACGCCGCGTACCCGACCGGGTGACACGCGCTGAGGTCCGCCGGTCCCGTCGAGATAGCGTTGGAACCCGGCGGGACTAGACCGCATTCGCACTGTCGTTGCCGCTCACGGATGTGCGACAACCGGAACGCTAAATGCCCCGCCGCGAGGGTTGCAAAACGCGGCGGGTTTGACCTATTTACTCGACGGTGAGAGCGCTCCCTTCGTCTATCGGTTAGGACGCCAGGTTTTCAACCTGGAAAGAGGGGTTCGATTCCCCTAGGGAGTGCCACCACCACCTTCCGACATGATCATCCGAGCCGCCTATCGCATGCGGCTATATGCGGTTGCTAACCGCGGACTCCTCGCCGTGCGCTCACCAATGCCCGGTGTTTTCCATCGACGCCCACGGCTCGGCCTTCTCCTTCGCCGGCCCCTTTTGCAGCAGTTCGATCGAAATATTGTCCGGTGAACGCACAAACGCCATGTTCCCGTCCCGCGGCGGGCGGTTGATCGTGACACCGTGGTCCAGCAGGCGCTGGCAGGTTGCGTAGATATCGTCGACCTCGAAGGCGAGGTGGCCGAAATTGCGTCCCTCTCCATATTCCTCCGGATCCCAGTTGTAGGTCAGCTCGAGAAGCGGAGATTTATCCGCGCGCGCATCTGCTTCATCGCTCGGGGCCGCGAGGAAGATAAGCGTAAATTTCCCGGCGGGATTTTCGTATCGGCGGGTCTCCACCATGCCGAGCTTGGTGCAGTAGAAATCGAGCGACTGATCCACGTCTTTGATCCGGACCATCGTGTGCAGATAGCGCATGGGCTGCTCTTTCGTTCGCAAGTGTGCGGCGGCGGTTAAGAGACCGGCGCCTGAGCTAATGCGTGAGTTGGCAGATTGCCGGGCGCGTTAGCGACGGGCGTGCGGCGACCGTTGTGCAACGAACGTTCGGCGGCGTCCACGGGTTCACCGCTCGGTCAAACCCGCGCACCGAAGAAGCGCGCCCTCGCCTCGATGCGGTCCGTCCGGTACTAGACACGACCATACCCTTGCACATGACGCATGCGAGCTATGCATGGTAAAAAACACACGCATGGCGCGTAACGCTACCGTCGGTCCGGAACACGGTTTTCCCCTGCTGCCGATGAAACGGACGTTTGGGCATTGACACGAAGTTGTCACTTTAACTCAGACGACTAGGTCGCCGCAGCGCGCACACACGTCCGATCGGACCGACATTCAGTGAATGCAACTGGGAAGTAGTTGCCTGCGCAAGTCGCTGCTGGTTAGAACGTCGCAGCGGCAGCGGGGAACCTGCCCGACACTATGCCGGCGCTTTTTCCATAGGGCCCGGCGATCGGAAGACTGAGGGAAACCAAGCACTTATGTGAACCAGTGAGGCAGTGGTGCGGCGTGAAGCCCGTTAGTTGGGGACAACGCGACCCACGTGTTCTTTGCCCGCTGGAGGCCTTTCGGGCCGGTGCTATGGTTCGAGTCGTTAATAGCTGGCAGCGCTCTCTGGGTAAGCGGACGCCGTCGGTGAGGTGCCATTGTAAGTATGGGGGATGCGGCATGGATAACGTTCCGCCGGACGGGCCTCCCGGCCCGGGTGGTTCGCAGGACAAATCAACCGGAGAGGGTACTCCGGTCGATGTGTTCGAAGTGAACGGCACGATCAAATGGTTCGACGCGTCGAAGGGATACGGCTTCATCATCCCGGAAGAAGGCGGCGAAGACATTCTGCTTCACGTGACCTGCCTGCGTGCAGGGGGATACCAGACCGCTCAGGAAGGTGCGCGCGTCCACTGTGAGGTGCTGAAGCGCCCGCGGGGACTTCAGGCCTTCCGCATTCTCGAGATGGATGAGAGCTCCGCGGTCCACCCATCGGAGCAGCAGCCACGCACACACGTCTCGGTCCAGCCGGAAAGCGAATGGACCCTCGTGATGGTCAAGTGGTTCAACCGTGTGAGCGGGTTTGGTTTCCTCACCCGCGGCGAAGGCACCCCGGACATTTTCGTCCACATGGAACAGCTGCGCCGCTACGGTTTCGCTGAGCTGCGGCCCGGGCAGATGCTCTGGGTGCGGTTCGGGAACGGTCCGAAAGGGCTCATGGCTGCGGAATTGCGCCCTGAGGGCGACAACGCGGTTCTGCCAAACACGTCGCACTGACCCGGTTCGCTGGAGCCGACGGTCCGCCGACACTGAAGGAAAGCCGCTCTGCGCGAACAGGGCGGCTTTTTTATGCTCCGCGCTGCACCGCGCTTCCAAGTAAGCTTACGGGAGTGAGCTGGGTGAGACGTCTGCCCAGCATCGTGCGACCATGCCGTGGTCACGCTTTGCGGGTAAGCCAGAGCGGATCGATGAAGCAATGCATGACCGGGCCAGATCGCTTATGGGTGCTCAGTCCAAATCGAAGATCCTTCACGAAGCATCGCTCGGTGCCGCAGGCGCATTGGTCATGCGCGCGGTCCGTGTTCTCTGCCTGATCGTAACCTTTGGCGCAGTTGCCGCGTCGAGCGCTTCGGCCCGCGCCCCACTCACGCCGCTCACGATCGAAACCCGCACGGGGCCGGTTGAATTCCGTGTCGAGACTGCGCGCACGCCGGGCGAACAAGCCCGCGGACTCATGTTCCGCCGGTCGCTCCCTGCGGACAGCGGCATGATTTTCCTGCATGCGCGGCCACAGGTCCTCGGCATGTGGATGCGCAACACCTACATCCCGCTCGACATGCTGTTCATCGCCGCCAACGGGCGGATTGCCCGAATTGCGCGGATGACCGAGCCATTTTCCGAGGCGACGATATCGAGCGGTACGCCGGTGACCGCGGTGCTCGAAATTGCTGGCGGCCGCGCCCGGGCGCTCGGCATCCGCGAAGGCGATCTCGTGCGCCACCCGCACTTCGCAACGGCGGAAAAGTAGCAGCCGGCCTGCCGCCCTCTCACCATTGCGCACGGCCAAACGCCGCGGGCCGCGGCTTCGGTTGACCGTCTCCGGCGAACCGGGCAGAAGGCGTGTGCCGTTCGCGACGGGGTATAGCTCAGCCTGGTAGAGCACTGGTTTTGGGAACCAGGGGTCGCATGTTCGAATCCTGCTGCCCCGACCAACGGCATGTTCGTGATCCGCGCTCGCACATGTGAGGCGCGCTTTGCGCCCGCAGCTGGTGCCTGCAGCTCGCGCTTGTCGCCAGGTTGGCGGGTGATCTATCACAGAGCGGCCGCACTGAAAGAGCTTGCCATGCCTGTCCGCATTTATCGTCCCTCGAAAACCGCGATGCAGTCCGGGACGGCACGCACCGAAGTCTGGCTGCTCGAGCATGAACGCGAGACACCGCGAAGCCGTGACCCGCTGATGGGATACACCTCGTCGAGCGAGACGCTCACACAGGTGCGCATGGAGTTTGCCTCGAAGGACGAGGCGATCGCCTACGCCCGCCGCAATGGGCTCGCATACGTGGTCGACGAGCCGCAGACAAAAAAGCGTAAACCGAAGTCTTACGCGGACAACTTCAAGTATGGCCGACGCCAGTCGTGGACGCATTAGGCGTCTCGGAAACCGGTGCTGACCGCGAACGGCTTGCCGCCGCAGAGTTTCCGGACGGGCAATGTGGTTTGGGTAAGGCGCTTTATTCTCCGCTAGCACGCCGTCGTGCGTGATCCCTTCGACATCGAGCGCGCCGCGCATCGTCGCCTGCCGCGGATGATTGTCGACTTCATCGCTGGTGGGACCGGCGCGGAGACCGGCGAGATCCGCAACCGCGCGGCGCTCGATGCGGTCACGCTCCAGGCGCGCGCGTTGGTCAACGTCGAGACCGTCAGCCTCGAGACGGAGTTGCTCGGTGAGCGCTGGCGCCGACCGTACGGCATTGCGCCAATGGGGATGTGTGACGTGGTCTGGCCGGGCGCCGACGCCGCGCTTTCCGCCGAGGCTGCGGCGCGCTGCATGCCCCATGCCGTCTCGACCGCCGCGTCGACGCCGCTCGAGCAGACCTTCGCCGATGCGGGTGGCAACGCGTGGTTTCAGCTCTATGCCGGCGAGGACGACGCGCTCACCTTCGAGTTCGTCTCCCGTGCGCGCGATGCCGGCTACCGCATGTTGCTCTTTACGGTCGATACGCCCCGCCATTCGCGGCGGACGCGGGATCTGGAAAACGGATTCGCCGTACCATTCCGCTGGTCACCCCGCACCCTGGCCGACGTGCTGACCCATCCACGCTGGGCGCTCGCGATGCTGCAGAACGGAACGCCGCGCCCGATGAACTACGAGACATCGCCGACGTGTCGCGCATTCGCCCGCTATGAAAGCCGTGGTCGGTCCGACTGGGCCTTTCTCGATCGCCTGCGCGCCGCCTGGCC
>JBCBJG010000156.1:0-7682 GCA_038523655.1 Pseudomonadota bacterium
CCGCTGGAGCCCACGGCAGCTCACCCGGCCAAACTCGCTGACGATCTGATACGCCCGGTCGCCGTCGAAGTCCGCGAGCACCAGCGTCGTATTGCCAATGCCGGCGCTCACCCGGTCGCGTGAAGGGCTGTATGCGAGGAACCGGTAGTCGAAGCTCACCCGACATGCGTCGTCGAACGGTGCTTCGCGAAAGTCCGTGACGCGGATGAATTTGTAGATCCGCTCCGGCCAGCGCGCTTCCCATGCCCGCATTTCGCGCAGTGCGCGCCGCCGCGAGAGATCACGCTTGTCGTAGTACCGGGCGAGCCGGCGGCCATAGAGCGAAATTTTCTCGTCCGCGGAGAGCTCGAACGCGCGATCCTGCAGGAACGCTTCGATTTGGTCGCGATCGCAGCGCGCTTCGGCGGCGCTCGTCGCGAACATCAAGCTCGCTAGTGCGATTCCGACCCAACCAATCGCAGCGCATACCTGTCGCATCCTTACCTCCTACGTTCCCGTTTTTCGGTCTGCGTCACGCAGATCACATGCGCACCCGTCACCTCGACCAACTGGTCAGGGATCACCCGGAACGTCGTATCCGGCGCCCCGGCAGCAGCCCAGACGTACAAATGATCGAGCAGCGCCTCGTCCATCCACGTCGCGATGGCTCGGGCGTGACCGAACGGAGGAATACCGCCGATCGCGTATCCCGTAACCCCGCGGACCCAGCTCGCCTCCGCCCGTTCGATCGGCTCACCGACCGCGCGCGCGACCACATCCGCATCGACGATGTTCGCCCCGCTCACGAGCAGCAACACCGGCTCTCCGCTGACCGCGCCGCGAAACACCAGCGACTTCACGATCTGCGCGACGGAGCAGCCGATCGTTGTCGCGGCCTCTGCAGCTGTGCGGGCCGTCGCCTCGTGGGTCGTGACCTCGACCGGAAGCGAAAACAGCCCCGCCGCAGCCTTGAACCGGTCGGGGCCCCGTCCACCGCTCCGGTGTGCACGGCCACGTTGCGTGCGGCCGCCTTGCGCGCGGCTCGCCTGCGCGCGGCCACTATGCGGTTGGCTCCCGCGTGGTCGGCCTGTCTTTCGTCGGGGCGGGTCGCCCTCCGCGCGTTCCGCATTCGGCTCATCGCTTGTCATCGTTGCCCGCCTTCATCCGCGCACGTCGCCTGTGCCACCTGTGCATCCCCGGCGCGTCGCGTGGTTGCGGCGCCCAAGGGTGCACGCTAACACATCGCCGCGCCGTCGGGCCGAGATGTGCCCCAAACACGACCGAACAGCACAAGACAACGCCCCCGCCGACGCGCATGGCCCGGGCAACCAGCGGTGAAGCAGCCCGGCGCCCGGTTCCGGCGTGGCGTGACCGCCACCGTCTTGTCACCACCAACGCGGGACACCCCATGAAGGTTGAAACCGAGACCGTTCGACGGATCGCACGCCTCGCGCGGATCAAGGTGAGTGAGACCGAGGCGGAAGCGCTGCGCGGTGAACTCACCAACATCCTCACCTGGGTTGAGCAACTCGACGAGGTCGACACTGCAGGTGTCGCGCCGATGACGAGCGTTGTCGCCGTCGAGACACCGCAGCGGGCCGACAAGGTATCGGACGGCGGGCTAGCCGATGAAATCGTCGCCAACGCTCCGGCGCCGGACGGGCATTATTTCACCGTGCCGAAGGTGGTCGAGTAGATGGGCGGCCTGTCGCAATGGACGAGCACGCCGCTGCTACTGCTCGGCGCGGCGATCGTGATAGGTTTTGCGCTGACCCAATTTGCCGGCGGCCCGAGCCCGGTTGCCGAAGCCGAAGCCAGCTTTATCAAGGGCATTTATTCGACCGCCGAAGGCTGCCGCACACTCGACGCACGGTCGGAGAAAAAACTTGAGGATGTTCCGCAGGCCGACCGCCCCGTTGTGCTCGATCGGCGCGGTCTGGTCGGGCGCTCATTTTCCTGCGGTTTCGCCCGCGTCGACCGGGTGGCCGGGCGCAAGGCCTACGTTGCAACACTGATGTGCGACGACGCCCGCGGCGCGCAGATCGAACACATGTCGCTCATTCCGGAGGGCGATCGCGCGGTCGTCATCCGCGGTGGCCGGCTCAGCGAACCGGTGCGCTACGAGCGCTGCCGCATCAACAAGTGACGCCCCGATGACGGACAAGACGAACCTGACCGACCTGACGCTCGCCGACGCGCGCGACGGCCTGCGCGATAAACTATTCTCCGCACGCGAACTCACGGACGCTTATCTTGGCGCGCTCGAGGCGGCAGGCAATCAACTCAACGCCTTCGTCCTGCCGACGCCGGACCGTGCCCGTGATATGGCGGACGCGAGCGATCAACGCCGTTCTTCGACAAGGGAGCCTCTGCCGGCGCTCGACGGCGTACCGCTCGCAATCAAAGATCTGTTTTGCACCGCCGGCGTTCGCACCACCGCCTGCAGCCATATTCTCGATGGGTTCACCCCGCCGTACGAGTCGACTGTCACCTCGAAGCTCTGGGACGCCGGTGCCGTGATGCTCGGCAAGCTCAATTGCGATGAGTTCGCGATGGGCTCGTCCAACGAGACCAGCTTCTTCGGCAATTGCATCAACCCTTGGCGCCGATCCGGTGACGATACCGCGCTGGTGCCAGGCGGCTCATCCGGTGGCTCCGCGTCTGCCGTTGCCGCGCGGCTTTGCGCCGGCGCGACGGCCACGGATACCGGCGGATCAATCCGCCAACCGGCAGCGCTCACCGGAACTGTCGGGGTGAAACCAACGTACGGGCGGTGCTCGCGGTGGGGCATCGTCGCGTTCGCATCGTCCCTCGATCAGGCCGGCCCGATCGCCCGCACGGTCGAGGACAGCGCGATACTCCTCGCCGCGATGGCCGGCCACGACCCCAAGGACAGCACGAGCGTGCCCGTGCCCGTTCCGGATTACGCGGCCGCGCTCGAACGTGACCTCAAAGGACTGCGCGTCGGCATCCCGGCTGAGTATCGCATCGACGGCATGCCCGCCGAGATCGAGGAGCGCTGGCAGCAGGGGATAGCGTGGTACCGTGATGCGGGCGCCGAGATCGTCGACATTTCTCTCCCCCACACCAAGTATGCGCTGCCGGCTTACTATATCGTCGCGCCGGCGGAAGCGTCGTCGAACCTCGCGCGGTATGATGGTGTGCGGTATGGCCTGCGCGTGCCGGGCGACGACATCGTCGAGATGTACGAGAACACGCGCGCCGAAGGGTTTGGTGCCGAGGTAAAGCGCCGCGTCTTGATCGGCACCTATGTCCTCTCCGCCGGATACTACGATGCCTATTACCTGAAGGCGCAGCGCGTTCGCTCGCTGATCAAGCAGGATTTCGATGCGGCGTTCGCGCAGTGCGATGTGATCCTGACCCCGACCACGCCGGGCCCCGCGTTTGGGATTGGAGAAAAAGCCGGCGATCCGATCGAGATGTATCTGAACGACATTTTCACGGTGACCGTGAACATGGCGGGGCTCCCGGGGATTTCGGTCCCCGCCGGTCTTTCGGGCGAGGGCACGCCGCTCGGCCTTCAGCTCATCGCGCGACCGTTCGATGAAGAGACTATGTTTCAGGCCGCGATGGTCATTGAACGAGCGGCGGGCGTCGCGCCGGCACCTGAGGCGTGGTGGCGGTAGCGGCGCGGAACGGAGATGAACGCATGAGCGAAGACAAGGCCGCAGGTTCGACGCCGCGCGCACCGCAGAAGTCGCCGCAGGCGTGTTCGGACATGACCGATGTACGCGCTGAAATTGATCGGCTGGACGAGGCGTTGATCGACCTGATTGCCGAGCGCTTCGGGTATGTCGAGCGCGCATGGGAGATTAAATTGACCGAGAACGCACCGGCCAACGTGCCGTGGCGCAATCAGCAGGTGTTCGACAAGGTGCGCGCGCGGGCAGAGGAGGCGGGGCTTCCGCCGGACCTTGCTGAGGCGCTCTGGCGCCAGATGGTTGGCTGGTTCATCCAGCACGAGGAAGAAAAAATGCGGGCGAGCACAGGCGACTGACCGCGTCGGCTTAGCGCCGAGCGTTGCCCACCTTGTCATTTAGGCAGCTAAACTGACCGCCGGCCCAGCGTACCGCGTTGCTTGAACGCTAACGGTCGCAGTGTCCGCCCACGTAAAATCCTGATCGCAGCATGCACGTGCATGACGCCGCCGTGCGCGCTCAACCGCGAGCGCAATCCCTCGCGAGCCCGATCCCAGCTCGCCAACCTTGTGCGCACTCAGCCCACATCCCAACGCGCATTTCCCGGGCCGTATCAGGAACCGCACAGGTCACCGCAGGGTTGATTGGAGCAGAGAGGGGACCCGGCTGGACACTGGCATCCCCCCTCCATGTCAACGAGTGACCAGGAGAGAGAATATGAAACGTATCGCACTTGCAATCCTCGCCGCCGCATCCGTAAGCGTCGCCAGCCTTCCCGCCGTCGCGCAGGGCTATTCCGATGCCCAGTGCCAGGCAGATGTGCTGAAAGCGGACACGGATGGTGACGGCTTCATCGACGCCAATGAGGGTGTAAAATACACCAACATCATGGGCGACATGGACAGCGATCGCGACGGCAAGATCTCGCGGAGCGAAGCTGTCGCCGCATGCAAGAAGTCTGATCTGCGCGACGCGCTGTATCAGACGACGCAGTAGCGCTAGCTCGCCCCGCGGTCGGCCGGTTCATCGCCGGCCGACCGCGGTTGCATTGCCTAGACTGTCGACGACCCAAGCGGTCCGTTGAGTGCTGCGCTACGCTCGGGTAAGCATCGCCCGAATGGTCGCCCGCAGGGTGGCCCCCAGCCCACGCCGGACCCGATCATGACGACGCAACGCGCCTCCCGCGAAGACACTTTCATCGATGGCCGTGACGGGCCCTGGGAAGTGATTGTCGGGCTCGAGGTTCATGCTCAGGTCTCGAGCGACGCCAAGCTCTTTTCTGGCGCACCGACGGCTTTCGGGGCAGAGGAAAATTCGCAGGTTTCGCTGATTGACGCCGCAATGCCGGGGATGCTCCCCGTCGTCAACGAGGCATGCATCGCGCAGGCTGTCCGTACCGGGCTCGGTCTCAACGCGAAGATCAACACCAAAAGCATCTTCGCGCGCAAAAACTATTTTTATCCCGACCTGCCTCAGGGCTATCAGATTTCGCAGTTCGACCGCCCGATCGTCGGCGAAGGCGAAGTGGTGCTCGATATGGCGTCGGATTTGCCCGATGCCGCTAAAACGTCCGAGCATGCTCCCGATGAGGTGCGTATCGGCATTGAGCGCCTCCATCTCGAACAAGACGCCGGCAAGTCGATCCACGATCAGCGCCCGGACGTCTCCCTGGTCGACCTGAACCGCTCGGGCGTCGCGTTGATGGAGATCGTCAGCAAACCCGATTTGCGTTCAGCGGCGGAGGCAAAAGCATTTGTTGCGAAGCTGCGGGCTATCCTGCGCACGCTCGGGACCTGCGATGGGAACATGGAGCAGGGGTCACTGCGCGCGGATGTGAACGTTTCGGTGCGCCGCCCGGGCGATGCCTTTGGAACCCGCTGTGAGATCAAGAACGTCAACTCGATCCGCTTCATCGGCGAGGCGATCGATGCCGAGGCCGCACGCCAGATCGCGGTGCTCGAGGAGGGCGGCGTCATCGATCAGGAGACGCGGCTTTACGATCCGAACTCCGGCGAGACGCGGGCGATGCGCTCAAAGGAAGAAGCGCACGACTACCGGTATTTTCCATGCCCGGACCTGCTTCCCATCACGTTCACTGATGCCTTCGTGAGTGAACTGGCGGCCGCGCTGCCCGAGCTGCCGGATGCGCGCAAGGCGCGGTTTGTCGAGGCTTACGGGCTCACCGCATACGATGCGGGTGTGCTTGTCGCCGACCCGGCGGCAGCTGATTACTTCGAGGCTGTTGCGGCAGGCCGTGACGCCAAGGCGGCGGCGAATTGGGTAACAGGCGAGCTGTTCGGCGCGCTCAACCGCCGCGATCTTGCGATGAGCGATAGCCCGGTGACTGCCGCAGCACTCGGCGCGTTGCTGGACCTCATTTCCGACGGGACACTCTCTACGCGGCTTGCCCGGGATGTCTTCGATGCCATGGTCGAGACCGGCCGGCCGCCCGCCGAAATCGTGGAGGAAAAAGGCCTTAAGCAGGTCTCCGATACGGGCGAATTGGAAGCAATCGTCGATCAGCTCATGGCCGATAATCCGAAGCAGGTCGATGCGGTGCGCAATAAACCGAAAGCCGTCGGCTGGTTCGTTGGGCAGGTGATGCAGCGCACCGGCGGGCAGGCCAACCCTGCGATCGTCAACCAGATTCTGAAGGCGAAGCTCGGTATCTGATCGCAAACCAAGGCGATCTGCCGAGCGCAGTGCAAGGCGCCGGCGTTGCTTGCCGAGCATGGCTCGCTAAGTGCGCCAGACCCACGGCCGGCCGCGGATAAAAAAATCGGCCCGCGTCCAGTTTTGGGGGGACGGACGGGGCCGATTTGCTCCATCAACCGCATCGATGTCGGGGGAAGCGCTGTGGAGAGCAAGCGCAAAGACATTTCGGGCCTGAGCAGCGAGAAAACAGCACGCTGCCGACATTCTGTCTACGACTGATTCGCCAGCTGTAAGCACAAGCTGTGGATATTTGATCACGAGCCCGTGATATTGTCGGCCGAGATGAACACGGACGATGCCGTCAGTCCATCGGCGCGGCAACCCAGAAGCTGTACATCGCATCGAAGGTGCGCGGGTTGACCTGCTCGTAGTTCCACCAGACCTGGAGGCTGCCCGGCCAACTCTCCGTCGGGTTGGCGGTGAGAAAATCATCGACCACCTGCGCGGGGAGCGTGAACCCGCAAAAGTCGAGCCGGCGCTTCGCAAGCGCGGCTTCGATCTCGGGCAGACGAAACTGGTGCTCGTTGACGTGCAGGACCAGATCGCGAAACCCGCTCAGTGACCAGAAATCGGCGGAGATCGTCAGCTCGCCACCCGGCTCTTCGGCCGGCCGATCACGGATCACGGCCCGAAATCGGCGGGCCGCGTCGTCGTCGCAGTCGGTCCCCGGAAAGCCCGGCTCCAGCCGCAGCTCGCTGAGGTCTTCACGTGCGACCGCACTATAGAGCGCGATCTGCATCAACCCACCGGGGCGCAGTCGCGCGAGCAGCGCATCGAGGCCGGCCAGCGGATCGGCGAGGTGATGCAACACGCCGACGCACTCGATGATATCGAACGGACCGGGTGTCACGCGGGCATCCAGCAGATCGCCTCGCTCAAACCGGATCGTCGGCACGCCATGCTTCTGCGCGGCGGCACTGGCGTAGGCGAGACTGCGCGCCGAGAGATCGATCGCTGTCACGTTCGCATTGGCGCCGTAACCTATGGTCGAGCCGATCGCGTGGCGTCCGGTTCCACATCCTGCGATCAGAACGTCGAAGGGTGCGCGGGTAAAGGCGAGCCGCTCCGCCGGGAAATGCCGCGAAAGTGCGCGCAGCAGGGCGCCGGATGGCGGCCGGCGCATCGACGTCCAACGCGGATACGGCCGTTCTTCGTATTGGGCTGCGACTGCGCCGGACGTCGCGTCGGTATATAGCCGGTCTGCCTGCTGGTTGCCTGCGCCGCCTGCGTTGTCGTCAGCACCGTCGGTGTCGCTGGCATTTTCCTCCGCCGCGAACGTCGCCGCCCGCGCGAGTTCGTCTGACCGGGCCGCAAGGCGCGGCGCATAAA
>JBCBJG010000157.1:0-7649 GCA_038523655.1 Pseudomonadota bacterium
CAGCCGGATTGTGCAGCTCAATCATTTCTCCGTCGTTTGTGTAGATATTGTAGATCACACTCGGCGCGGTCGTGATCAGCTCGATACCGAATTCACGCTCGATCCGCTCGCGCACGATTTCGAGATGCAGCAAGCCGAGAAAACCGCAGCGAAAACCAAAGCCTAGCGCCGCGGACGTCTCCATCTCGAACACGAAGGATGCGTCGTTCAGGCGGAGTTTCCCCATCGCCTCGCGCAGGTCTTCGAACTCCGAGTTATCGACCGGAAAGAGCCCGCAGAACACCACTGGTTGCGCTGGCTGAAAGCCCTCGAGCGGGTCAACACACCCCTTCTTTTCATCCGTGACCGTATCGCCCACCCGCGTATCGGCCACTTCCTTGATGGCAGCGGTGAAAAATCCGATCTCGCCGGGGCCGAGCACGTTGGTCAGGTCTTGCTTCGGCCGGAACACACCGACCCGGTCGACAAGATAGCTCGCGTCCGTCGACATCAACCGAACGCGCTGGCCTTTGCGCAGATAGCCGTCGATCACCCGAACGAGCACGACGACGCCGAGATATGGGTCATACCAGCTGTCGACAAGCATCGCCTTCAGCGGCGCGTCGTGCGTACCCTGCGGCGCCGGCAATCGGCTGACGATCGCTTCGAGGACATCCTTGATCCCGATGCCCGTCTTCGCAGAAATCTCCACGGCATCGCTCGCATCGAGACCGATCACGTCTTCAATTTGCTGGCGGATCCGTTCGGGCTCGGCAGCGGGCAGATCGATCTTGTTCAAGACCGGCACGATCTCGTGATCGTTGTCGATCGCCTGATAGACGTTCGCGAGCGTCTGCGCCTCGACCCCCTGGCTCGCATCGACGACGAGCAGCGATCCATCACACGCCGCCAGCGACCGGTTCACCTCATACGCAAAATCGACGTGGCCGGGCGTGTCGATCAGGTTGAGCTCGTACGTGACACCGTCATCCGCCGTGTAGTCGAGCCGGACGGTCTGCGCCTTGATCGTAATCCCGCGCTCTTTTTCGAGCTCCATGTTGTCGAGCACCTGCTCGCTCATCTCACGGTCGCTCAGCCCGCCAGTCACCTGGATCAACCGGTCGGCAAGCGTCGACTTGCCATGGTCGATGTGCGCGACGATCGAAAAATTGCGGATGCGCTCGAGCGGTGTCGTCTCAGCCTTGACGGCGGTCGACGCAGTCTCGCTGGATGCGGCTGGGCGGGTTTTTACAGTCGTATCGGTCATGCGGTCGGATGTAGCAGTGGTTGGTGGCCGGTCAAGCAGCGGCAGTGTCACGGTCGTGCGGCAGGTGCACGCGTCAGCTCCGCGCCGGCTTCTGGGAGGTGGACGGGGGCGAGCTTCGCGCCCGGGATGAAATGGTCGAACGGCACGCCCCGCCGTCTACTCAGCAAGAAAAAACGGGTCAGAGCCGATCGCATCAAGGTCGGGCAGGATCGGTGCGAGGCGCGGGTCAGTCCGCGCCAGCAACCCGGAGACTTCGGCCAGGGCGTCAACCGGCCGGCGGATGCGCGACGCGACCGGATCATCCTCGCATTCGGTCGCGAGCGGCAGCATGACGAGCGGCGCGGCAGCCGGCTGCAACTGGCGCCCTTGCGGATTTGCGAATGTCATGACCATGCCGCGGATGACGGGATCGTTCTCTGGCATGTGGTAGGCGGTGATCAGCCTTGCCGATCCCTTGTCGAGCGTCACGAAGTGAAGAAACTGCGTGCCCGTTGGCACCGTGATGACGCCCGACTGTTCATAGCCGCTGTTGCGATCGAGAAATACGAGCGCCCCACGCTCACCGTCCCACATGATCTTGAGTGGGTAGACAGTAACCTTTGCCGGATCGGTGAATGACGGCCGCACACAAACGTAGTCCCGCTCATAGTAAGCGTAGAGTTCGCGCGCATACCCACCGTATTCGATCCGCGCAAAGGCATGCGCCAACGCAGTCGCATCCGTGACGTCGATCCCCAGAGCGCGCTCGACCTTGCGCAGGGTCTTCGTGGTGAACTCCCCTTTGAGCAGCCTGAAAACCGTCGATTCTCCAACGAGTGCCTTGTCGGCCAGATCCCGTTGCGACCAGCCGCGTCGGTCCATGTCTGCCCGGATGCGCTCGACAGCATCGGGGCCCATCTCGCCGCTTGCGCTACTTCCTGCCGTCACATCTGCCCCCGCCAATGCATCCTGCTGCCCCGCTACAGGTCTGGCATCAGTATGACGCCACCCGCACACCGTCAGTTTCCATCACTTCTCCGTCGAAACTATCAGAATTGACAACAAACTGACGATGGATTCAGTGCACGTCCTGTCGCACTATTGCGCCGAATGCGGGCCGGGCAATCGAGCCGCCATACGGATCTGTCACGGGCACCCCGTACCGGGACCGAGTACGCATTGCTCACGTATGCGCCCCGCATACGTGAGCGGCGCATCGAGACAATGCCGAGCGTGCGCCCCCAACGCCGCTCAGCATTGCGGGGCGCTGCCGGGAAGCCGGCAGCGCCCCTGGTCTCTTAGTTGTCGGACTGTCCAGGTCTTCACGACGCTCGGACACCCGACCCCATTACACGACGTCTGACACTGCGGCGCACTGCATGCATACGCCGAGTGTGCTAGCGCCAGAAATCTGTGATTCAACCCGTAAAACCGAGAGCCGATGCATTCGTCGATCGTCCGCCCTCTCGTCGATCTATCCGCCCACTACGACGTTGTCGTCGTGGGCTCCGGCTATGGCGGCGGCGTTGCCGCTTCGCGGTTCGCGCGGGCCGGTAAGCGGGTTGCCGTCCTCGAACGGGGCAAGGAATTCGTCACAGGTGCGTTCCCTAGCCGATTGCCCGAGTTGCGCCGCGAACTGAGCGTCACGGGCGGACGGTTCCGGATGGGAGATGGGCGCGGGCTCTATGATGTCCGGCTCGGCGACGATATCCACGTGCTCGCCGGTTGCGGCGTCGGCGGCGGCTCTTTGGTGAACGCCGGCGTGGCGTTGCGCCCGGATGATCGTGTGTTCGCCGATGCGGCATGGCCGGGACAAATCCGCCAGGACGGCCTGCTGAACGAAGGGTTTGCCCGTGCCCGCGCGTGGCTGCGCCCGGCAGCCGACCCGGCAGCAACCAGACAAACCAAGTTTGCCGCGCTCGATCACGCAAGCCGGGCGCTCGGCACCCCACCCACCCCGGCCGAAGTCGTCATCAGCTTCGATGAGACGACCAATGTCGCCGGGATTACGCAGCCCGCCTGCACCCGCTGCGGCGACTGCTGCGGGGGATGTAATGTCGGCGCGAAAAACACCGTCGCACTGACTTACCTTCCCGACGCCGTTGCCCACGGTGCGGAGATTTATGCCTCGATGCGCGTCTCGCATGTCTCCCGAGACGAAGGCCAATGGCAGGTCCACATCGACCACGATCCGCGCGTATCCCGCGACCCCGATGCCCCTGAGATCGTCACTGCCGATCGTGTGGTGATCGCCGCCGGCGCGTTAGGATCGACGGAGATACTTCTCCGCTCAAAAGAGCGGGGCCTTCCGCTGTCGGACTGTGTCGGTGACGGATTTTCCGCAAACGGCGATATCATCGCCTTCGGCTACGGAGCAGACCGCCCGGTCAACGCCATCGGCATCGGACATCCACCCCGCGATGGCATCGCACCGGTCGGCGCAGCAGTATCCGGCCAGATCGTGGTGCGCGACGGCGCGCGTCTGAGCCATGAGATGTACGTCCAGGAAGGCGTGCTCCCATCTGCACTCGCACCGCTCCTACCGGTATTTTTTGTCCCCGGAGGAAAACTGCTCGGCGCCGCGCAAACGCTCCTGCAAGGTGTTTACAACGGCCCGCTTTCCCGGCTGCACACATTTTTTGTGGTTAGCCACGACAGCGGCACCGGTAGCATGCGGCTGGTCGACGACCGCCTGCGGATCGACTGGCCGGGCGCTTCGGACGAGCCCGTGAACGCCCGTGTTGACGCTGCGCTTAAAGCGCTGGTGGAGGAAAATGGCGGCGAATACATCAAGAGCCCGCTCGCCGCGACGTCCGTCGGCTCAAAACCCGCAACTGCCCACCCGCTCGGCGGATGCCGAATGGGACACGACCGCACCACGGGCGTCGTCGACCATGCCGGCCGGGTCTTCGATGGTGCCAGCGGCGCGAGTGACACCGGCACACACCCGGGCCTGCATGTCCTCGATGGCTCGATTATCCCCCGCTCGCTCGGCTGCAATCCATTGCTGACAATCACGGCGCTCGCGGAGCGGGCAATGGTTCACCTCGCCGCCGATGCGGGTATTCGTTTCGACGCCGAAGCGCGCCACGCGGCCTGAGTAGTGAGACGCCTGACAAAGCGGGGAACTCAAGCGGCGGCCCGAATGCCCTCCGTCAGGCCGGGCATATCGACGAACCCCTCAAGCCCCTCGATCCGCCGGCACCACGCGACGACCGCTGGCCAGCGCGCGAGCTCAATGCCACCTTCATGCGAGAGCGCGGCGTACGGATAGCAGGCAAGATCAGCGAGCGTAAAACGACCAAGCGCCAACCATTCCGCTTCACGCAATCGCTGCTCCAGCATGTCGAGCGCCAATCCCGCCGCCACTTCGAGGGGCGCCGGATCAAGCCCGCGGGAGAAAATCACGTTCGCCCGGACCATTGCGAGACCGTTGAACACCTCGTTGACGGAAAACGACAGCCATTGCTGCACCTCCGCCATGCCCGCCGCGTCTTCCGGATATAAATCCCTTCGACCATGCCCCACGACAAGATAAACCATGATTGCCGCGCTATCACGAAGCACCCGGTCACCATCGATCAGCACCGGCACCTTGTGCAGCGGATTGAGCGCGACGAACTCCGGCGCCATCTGGTCGCGCGTGCGCAGATCGATATCGATGCGCTCATACTCGCGGCCGAGCATCGCGAGCAGCATCCGGATTTTGTGGCAATTCCCGGAAAGCGAAAAGTCGTAGAGTTTCATCATGGCTTCTCAGCTTTGCTTGACTGTGAGGCCGAGGCCGGCGTCCGACACGCACTCGGGCGCGCCCGGTGTCACGATCGACGTACGCCCGAGCGACGCGGCGAGCCCGGCATCGGTATCAAAAATGATCATATGGAGGAAAAATACCATGCCCGGCGCCAGCACCGTTGGGTTACCCGCATAGAACATGGGCCAGTCCATCCAGTTCGGCGCAAACGTCGTGCCGAGACTGTACCCACAGGCGTTCATCCGGGCATGCGAGAGCCCGTACGCATCGAGCGTATCGGCATGCGCTGCAAACACATCACCCATAGTGGAGCCCGGCCGTAACGCCTGCTCGCAGGCTTCAAGCGCCGCCACAGCTGCCTGATGCATTTCGCGCTGGCGCTTGCTCGCCTCACCGATGACGATCGTGCGCATCATCGCCGCATGGTAGTGCCGATAGGTGCCTGCCCATTCGAGGGTAAGTTGATCGGTATCTGACAGGAAGCGGCGGCCCGTGAAGTATCGGCACATCAGTGCGCCGTCGCCCGAGCCGATGATGAACTCGTTGCCGGGATAATCTCCGCCGCCGCTGAAGACGGCCGCATTCATTTCGGCAAGAATTTCTCCCTCGAACGCGCCGGGCTCCGCGAGATCCACCGCCCGCTCCCACGCGGCGTCCGCCAACCGTCCGGCCTTGCGGACATAATCGAGTTCAGCCGCACTTTTGATGAGCCGGAGCTCACTCACGAGCAGCGATGCATCCTTCAAGGTGCAAAAGCCGGCAAGCCCGGCTTCCAGCGCCTTGCCGTTCGCCGCCGTGAGCCCATACGCCTCATATTCCACGCCGAGCGTTCGGCCGCGGCAATGGTGCCGCTCCAGCAAGTCGCGCAGATCGTCAACCGGGTTGACCCCCGCCCCATCCCGCCAAACGCGGATATCATCGATCACGGAGGTAAATTGCGCCTGCCGCAAATCAGGCGCCCGCGTCAGCAACGCCATGTCGCCATTCTGCGCGAGATAGAGACATTGGAAAAAGACGTAGCCGAACGTGTCGTACCCGGTCAGATAGAACATGCTCTCCTGCCGGAAGATCAGCATGCCATCGAGCCCGGCATCCGCCATCGCAGCGCACGCACGCCGTCGCCGCTCCGCCAACTCCTCCGGCGAAAAGTGCAAGTGCGGCATCGCGTGTTTCCTCCCCGATTAAACTGCGCTAGCCGTGTCGCATGGACGAAGAGGCGCCGCAAACCGTGACGATCCCCTTTGCGCGCCGAGCCCGTTGGCGTTGGTGGGCGACCCTCGTCATCGGCATCGCTTTCGCGGGGTACGGCCTAGCGGTGCTGACCAGCCCGGCTTGGACGAACTCGGGCATCTTCGGCACGTCCCCCTGGCAGATCTGGCTACGCGGCGAGATCTACTTCGTCTTCGGCATGCTGCAGGTCGTGGTTGGGATCGGCTATCTGCGGCTGACGTCCCGCCCAGCCGAAGCTGTCGTCGTGGACGGGAACGGCATTGCGACGCGCCGCATCTTCGGCTGGCAGCGCCTCGCCTGGCAGGACATCAAGACGGTGCGTACAGGACGAACCTATGTCCTTGCTGCAAGTGTGCGCCCCACGTTCTGTCGGCAGATGCTTTTCGATCCTCGTGTCATGCGGATCGACACGACCATCGTCGCCGCACGCGCCGCCGATCTCGGACCGCTCATTGAGCATCGTCACGCGCACTTCGTACACGCCGAGCGCCGCCCCATCGATGCTCACACGCCGGAGATCGTCACGCCCTGATGCGGTTGAACAGGCGCGGATCGATCTTGGTCTGACACCACGTCACGAATTCGCGTCGATGCCCGTTGAGCGCTGCGATATCGCTGTCGACAGCAGACGACGATATAACTGCCGAGGCGACCGGCGCATCGGCTGCCCTATCACTCCGCTTCAGGACCGCCATACAATCGTAGAACGCGACGAGCGGGTCCAGGATCGGTTGACGATGCCCCCGGTAGGCACCGTGCTTATCAATGCCGTGCGTTTTGCTCTGGACATTGGGGAAATAAAGCCGCCCCTCATCGATCAGGCTGCTGAGCCGCGCCCGCAGCATAATGAACGCCTCCGCTGAGAGCACCGGCGCCGCCACGCTTGCTGGAGGCGCCCCTTCATCCGCGCTGACCCGCTGCTCGACCTCCGCCATGATGCCGATACACGCATGCGCCCAGTGGAGAATATTGTCGTCGCGCTGAACGCGCAGTTGCCACCGGCCGAGCCGCTGCTGCCGGGCAAAGACCCAAAGCGACAGCAGGATCGCAAATAGCGAAAGGATCGCGGCAACCGTCTGGCTGATTGCCGCGACCGCGCCGACGCGTTCCGCCGGGCCGAGTGCTTCCCACGGCACCGGAAGAAAAAGTGCGAGCACCTCACTCACCGACATGCGTATCTCCTGTCCGCGTGCCCGCGCGTTCGCCCCGTTAGTTCATTGTGGGAATAGAAAACTCCGCCCCGTCCTTGATGCCGCTCGGCCAGCGCGAGGTGATGGTCTTGGTCTTCGTGTAGAACTTGATCGAGTCCGTGCCATGCTGGTTGAGATCACCGAAACCTGACCGTTTCCAACCCCCGAACGTATGGTAGGCGAGCGGCACCGGTATCGGCACATTGACCCCCACCATCCCGACCTGGACCCGGGATGAAAAATCACGCGC
>JBCBJG010000158.1:0-7611 GCA_038523655.1 Pseudomonadota bacterium
GAGCTGATGGCGGCATCCACGGTCGATGAAGTGCCGGAGCAGGATGAAGCCGGCGAAGGTGCCGAGGGCGAGGCGGCGCCAGCGGAAAAGAGCGAAAGCTGATCCCGCGTTCCCCGTATAACCGAGCCACGCGGCGCGTTCTCCGGAGCGCGCCGTTTTCGTTTCGGCCGGACGTCCTCGCAGTGAAAATCGGGATGCCATGACGACGCGCGCAGAGCCGCAGGCTTTACGGTCCGCGGTCGCCGGGATGCTCGCGCTCGCAAGCGTCATGGGCATTGGGCGCTTCATTTTCACACCGATCCTGCCCGACATGTCGGTGGGGCTCGGCTGGTCGCCGACCGATGCGGGCCTTATCGCCTCGGCGAACTACGCGGGATATCTGGCCGGTGCGCTGGCGGCGTCGGGGGTGCGGGCCGGTCCGGCGCTTTATCGTGCAACACGCTGGATGTTGGTAATCAGCGCGCTGACGACCGCCGCCAGCGGCGTGTTCGATGCGCTGCTTCCACTTGCGCTCGTGCGGTTTGGCGGCGGCGTCGCGAGTGCGTTCGTCCTGATCCTCTGCTCGACGATCGTGCTCGATCGCCTGGCGGCCGTCGGTCGATCGGGTCTCGGCGGGCTGCATTTCGCGGGTGTTGGCCTCGGGATCGCGCTCGGCGGTCTCCTCGTCGCGGTGCTGCAGGCGCTTGGGGTCGGATGGCGGGGGAGCTGGTTCGTCGCCGGCGCGTTGTCGCTCGTCGCCTGTATTGCCGTGCGGTTGTTGCTGCCGGGTGAGATGCGCAGGGCGCCGGCATCGAGCGCTGATGCGGAGGTGCCAGGGGCGGACGCGCCGGTCAGCCCCCGCCAGGCGCTTGCTCAGCTCACGCTGTCCACGTGGCGACTCGGTTTGTCCTACGGGCTGTTCGGCGTTGGCTATGTCATTCTCGCGACGTTCATCTCGACGATTGTGCGGGACACGCCTGGGCTGCGCTGGCTCGATGCGCCGATCTGGGTCGTGGTTGGCTGCGCTGCGATCCCATCGGTTATGTTCTGGAATGCCGTCGCGCAGCGCTACGGGACCGGTGTCGCCTATGCATCCGCCGCGGCGATGCAGGCATTCGGCACGGCATTGTCGCTGTTCGAGACGCCTGGCGCGATGATCATCGCGGCGATCACACTTGGTGGGTCGATGGTTGCGTTGACCGCGGTCGGGTTTGCGCACGCGCGGACGCTGACCACGGCCCCGCCGCACGTTGTGCTCGGCGTGCTGACCGCTGCATTCGGGCTCGGGCAAATGCTGGGGCCCGTGCTTGCCGGCCTGGTCGCGGAGGCGAGCGGCTCGTTCACCCCGGCGCTGATCGCGGCCAGTATCGCGCTTGCGGTCTGCGCGGCGCTGACGCCGAGACATCCGGCCGGGACGGTCGAGAGGCGCCCGGGTTCGGATGTGCGGCCACGCCTGCGTTGACAAACCGGCGTGCGCGCCGTTTTCAAGGGGCACGACAGGAGAGGATGACCATGGGCAAGACGCTCTACGACAAGATCTGGGATGACCACCTCGTGCATGCGCAGGAAGATGGCACCTGCCTGCTCTACATCGACCGGCACCTGATCCATGAAGTCACAAGCCCGCAGGCTTTCGAAGGTCTGCGAATGGCCGGCCGGACCGTGCGTGCGCCCGAGAAGACGCTCGCCGTGGTCGACCATAACGTGCCGACGACTGACCGGAGCGGCGGGATCACCGATCCGATGTCGAAGGCGCAGGTCGATGCGCTGGCGGACAACTGCGCCGAGTTCGGGGTCGAGTACTTCAACGAGATCGATCCGCGCCAGGGCATCGTCCACATCGTCGGGCCGGAGCAGGGGTTCACGCTGCCGGGCACGACGATCGTCTGCGGTGACAGTCACACCTCGACGCACGGCGCGTTCGGAGCGCTCGCCCACGGGATCGGTACATCCGAGGTCGAGCATGTGCTCGCGACGCAGACGCTGATCCAGAAGAAAGCCAAGAACATGCGCGTGTCGGTCGACGGCACGCTCCCCGATGGGGTGACGGCGAAGGATATTATCCTCTCCATCATCGGCGAGATCGGAACGGCCGGGGGAACGGGCCACGTCATCGAGTTTGCCGGGTCCGCCATCCGCGACCTCTCGATGGAAGGACGGATGACCGTCTGCAACATGACGATCGAAGGCGGTGCGCGCGCCGGTATGATTGCGCCGGATGAAAAAACGTTTGCTTATCTCGAAGGCCGGCCGCGGGCACCCAAGGGTGGCGCTTGGGAAATGGCCGTCCAGTATTGGCGCACGCTCGCGAGTGACGATGATGCGTCGTTCGATGCTGAGGTATCGCTCGATGCCGCCAATCTGCCGCCGGTTGTGACGTGGGGAACGTCGCCTGAGGATGTGGCGTCGATTGCTGGCGTTGTGCCGAACCCGGAAGAGGCCGGCGACGACAGCAAGGCTGACGCGATCCGTCGCTCGCTTGACTACATGGGTCTGACGGCGGGGACGAAAATTACTGATATTCCGTTGGACGTGGTCTGGATCGGCTCGTGCACGAATGGTCGGATTGAAGATCTGCGCGCGGTGGCCGACGTCGTACGTGGGAAGAAAATTTCCGATGCCCTCGACTACGCGATGATTGTACCTGGTTCGGGCCTCGTGAAGGAACAGGCGGAGCAAGAGGGCCTTGCCGACGTATTTACCTCGGCCGGTTTCCAGTGGCGTGAGCCCGGTTGCTCGATGTGCCTTGCGATGAACCCCGATCAGCTCAAGCCCGGTCAGCGCTGTGCGTCGACGTCCAACCGCAACTTCGAAGGTCGGCAAGGTTTTAAAGGGCGCACCCACCTCGTCAGCCCGGCCATGGCCGCCGCCGCCGCCATCGCCGGCAAGTTCGTCGACGTGCGGGGTATGTGAGGGGCGAGGCGTTGTGCGTCGCCGCTAACATGGGGACATGGAGAGGACGGGTAAGTGACTTCCGCGCTTAATAGGCATCAGTTCGGCACCAATGCGGAGAAATATGCGACGAGTGCCGTGCATGCGAAGGGCGCGAGCCTCGCGGCTCTGGTCTCGGCGATGGCTCCTGAGCCATCGTGGCAGATGCTCGATCTGGCGACGGCCGCTGGGCATACGGCGTTTGCGTTTGCCCCGCATGTCGCGTCGGTTGTCGCCAGCGATCTGACGCCTGAAATGCTTCAGGTCGCGGAGCGCGAAGCGTCGGTGCGCGGACTTGCGAATGTTCGCTTCGTCAAAGCCGATGCCCAGGCGCTGCCGTTCGAGGATGCCACGTTCGACGCGGTGACCTGCCGGATCGCGCCGCATCATTTCCCGCGTATCGACCGGTTCCTCGACGAGGTCGCGCGGGTGTTGGTGCCGGGCGGGCGCGTTGGTGTTGTCGACAATCTCGCGCCTGATACCCGCACGACGCCGGGATTTACGGGTGACGATCTGGAGGCCGCCGCAGAGGATTATAATCTCTTTGAGAAGCTGCGTGACCCGTCGCATTTTCGGGCGCTTGGTTTCGCGGATTGGCTCGGGGCGCTTGATGATGCAGGGTTCACGGCGCTGGATCACGACGTGCTTGCCAAGGAAATGCGGTTCGACGATTGGGCGGAGCGGATGAATGTCGCGGACGCAGTTGCTGAGGAACTGCTGCGGATGATCGAGGAGGGCTCGACCGCGTTTCGTGCCTACCTCAAGCCGGACGTACGGTCGGATGGTCTGTGGTTCACGCTCGCCGAAGGGCTGTTCGTGGCGCGGCGTTAAATTGGGTCATGGTGTTGCGCGGCACCGTAAGCCGAACAATTCATCGACTCGACCTACCATTGCCTCACTTGTCGTGAGCTCAGGGCAATTCCGGTCTGTTTGCTCAGCTCTAGCGCACGAGCCCGATCACGGCCGATGTCGCGAAGAGAAATTGCTGGAGCAGAAACGGCCAACGGTGGTCGATAACCGCTCAGGCTGCGAAGAGGGCGGATGAAATCAACAGCAGGGCGAACCCGAGGATCTCATACCCGGTGTTGGAGGCGATGAGCAGTGCATACGCGATCTGCGGGCGCTCGTTATTCGCCGAGGAAGCGCATGTTGACCCACCCGACAGTGCCGAACCAGTCGACCTTGCACCAGTTGCCGGCGCATGGGCCGATGCAGCGAACGCGCTGGCCGTTGAAAGGAATGGCGCCGACGCGCGGGCTGCTTGCGGTCGGCCGGGCGCGGACGTTCAGGTGGTCATCGGATGCGACGTTCCTGACCCGATAAAAATCCGGGCCGTGGGCGCAATCGCGCGCCTGCGCTTCGGTGCCAAGCGGCGGACTGAAGAGCAAAAATCCACCGACAGTGGCGGCGGCAACAGCCGAAAATAGCGCGCGTTTCATCTTAACTCCCGTGACCCGAGGACGACCCCAATGGTTCAATCACAGGGGAGTGAACGTTTCAAACATGTGCTGCAGCTGTGATTTTGGTCCTCTCCAGCGCACATTTCAGGCTGACAGCCGACCGTCGCCGATCCGGTCGCCGACGCGCTTTTGTGCATGGTGGCAGTGGGCGCGACCGCGGGCCAAGCTCACCGCTCGATCAGGCGCGCGACAACTGACGTTGCAACGCGTTGGTTGTGGAACGGTTCTCGTACGCCATAGCCGATTTCGACTTGGCCATCGTCGTCCGGGGGCGCCTTAAAACCGCAGAGGCCGACCACAATCGGGTCGTGGACAATAAGCCAACTGCCTTCTTCATGCCCTGGGGCACCGTGTTGCGCGTATCGTGCAGCATGCTGAGCACCTCGGGCTCGTCGATAAGCGCGTTGAGTGGAGCGAGATGGTCGAAGGGATCGGGCGCGGCGCGGATGAGCCATGCGAAATGCGCGTCAGTAGCCGGCTCGAGATTGATCATGCCGGTTCGCGCGCGAGCGGTGGGGTGACGACTGCCGCTCGATGGTTACCCGCCAAACTTCGCCTTTGCCTCGCGGCGGCGCGCGTGGAGGACGGGCTCGGTGTAGCCGTTCGGCTGCTGGGCGCCTTTGAAGACGAGGTCGCAGGCGGCTGCGAACGCGACGCTGTCTTCGAAGTTCGGTGCCATTGGACGGTAGGCCGGGTCACCTGCGTTCTGGCCGTCGACGACGGCGGCCATGCGCTTCATCGTCTCCATGACCTGATCTTCGCTGGCGATGCCGTGGCGCAGCCAGTTGGCGATGTGCTGGCTTGAAATCCGCAGCGTCGCACGGTCCTCCATCAGCCCGATGTCGTCGATGTCCGGCACCTTGGAACAGCCGACGCCCTGGTCGACCCAACGCACCACGTAGCCAAGAATGCCCTGCGCGTTGTTGTCGAGCTCCGCGGTAATATCGTCCGGCGGCCAGTTGGTGTTTTCGGCGAGCGGGATGGAGAGTATATCCTCCACCGATGCCATCGGGCGTGAGGCCAGTTCATTCTGGCGCTCGGCAACGCTGACCTGGTGGTAATGCAGGGCATGCAGGGTTGCTGCTGTCGGGGACGGGACCCAGGCGGTGTCGGCACCCGCTTTCGGGTGGTTGTCTTTTTGCTCCAGCATCGCCGCCATCATGTCGGGCATCGCCCACATGCCTTTGCCGATCTGCGCATGTCCGCGCAGCCCGGCATTCAACCCGACATCGACATTGCGATCTTCGTAGGCGGCGATCCAACGGGTCTCCTTCATAGCTGCCTTGCGGATCATCGGGCCGGCTTCCATGGAGGTGTGGATCTCATCGCCGGTGCGATCGAGGAAGCCTGTGTTGATGAACACGATGCGGTCTTTCGCGCGGCGAATGCACTCCTTCAGATTGACTGAGGTGCGCCGCTCCTCGTCCATGATGCCGACCTTGATCGTGTGGCGGTCGAGGCCGAGTGCGTCTTCCGTTGCATCGAACAGATCGCAGGTGAGCGCGACCTCATCGGGTCCGTGCATCTTGGGTTTAACGATGTAGACGGAGCCCGTGCGCGAATTGTGCAGAGGTCCGGCGCCGCGCAGATCATGCAGTGCGATGGCTGAGGTGACCATCGCATCGAGCAGCCCTTCGCCGACCGGATCGCCCTTGCGGTCGAGCACGCTGTCGTCGGTCATGAGATGGCCGACGTTGCGCACCAGCAGAACGGCGCGGCCCGCGAGCGTCAGCGTTCCGTCCCCGGCCGGTGTCGTGTATGTGCGATCGTCGGCGAGGCGGCGCTCCAGGGTTTCTTCTCCCTTTTTGAAGCTCGCTGCGAGGTCACCGCGCATGAGCCCGAGCCAGTTGCGATACGCTTCGATCTTGTCGGCTGCGTCGACGGCGGCGATCGAGTCTTCGAGATCGACGATGGTCGAAAGAGCGGATTCGATGACGACATCGGCGACGCCGGCCGGGTCGGTTTTGCCGATCGGGTGATCGCGGTCGATCACGATCTCGACGTGGATTCCGTTGTGGCGGAGCAGGATCGCATCCGGCGTATCGGTGTTACCGCGATAGCCGACGAAGCTCTCCGGGTTCACCATGGCGTTCGACATTCCGTTCGTGTCGATCACTTCGAGCGCGCCATCGCGGACAGCGTATCCGGTCGAGGCAGCGTGTGCGCCGGAGACGAGCGGTGCGATGTCATCGAGAAACGCCCGGGCGAACTGGATGACTTTTTCTCCACGAACCTGATTGTATCCCGCGCCGCGCTCGGCACCATCGACTTCGGGAATCGCGTCTGTACCGTAGAGCGCGTCATAGAGGCTGCCCCAGCGCGCATTGGCGGCGTTCAGTGCATACCGTGCATTCGTTGCGGGAACGACGAGCTGGGGTCCGGCGAGATCGGCGATTTCCGGGTCGACGTTGGCCGTTGTGACCGCAAAGTCAGGCCCATCCGGAACCAGGTATCCGATCTTGACGAGGAATTTTTTGTAGGCGTCCGCGTCGTGTGGTTTGCCGGCTTGTTGTTGGTGCCAGGCATCGATTTTCTCCTGCATCGTGCGGCGGATCTCGAGCAGCGCCCGGTTCCTCGGGCCAAGCGAATGGATGATGGTATCGAGGCCGGACCAAAAATTGTCCGGCGCGACGCCGGTGCCTGGAAGCACCTCTTGCTCGATGAAGGTCGACCACGCGCGGTCAACGGAAAGGGAGCCATGTGAAACACGATCGTTCATGATTTTTATCCGGTCGTCGAAACGCAAGCGGGCGCCGCGTGTCGAGAGGTCTGTTTAGGCCGTGGCAGGCAGCTGGGGTGTGCCGAGATGTCCGGCGTGCTCCAGTGCACTGATCTCCGCGTCGGTCATGCCTATTTCGCGGAGAATATCGTGACCGTGTTCGCCGAGGAGCGGTGCCGGGGCCGATGTCTCGCGATCATGCGCGGAGAACTTGATTGGCGCGCCGATGGTCTCGATGTCGCCGGCGATTGGGTGCGTGACGCGTTCGACCATCCCGCGCGCACGGGTCTGGGGATGGGCGTGCATCGCAGCGATGTCGAGCACAGGGCCTGCCGGCACGCCCACCTGCTGGAATGCGGCGCAGAGTTCTTCGCAGGTCCGCGTGCGGAAATGTGGTGCCAATTCAGCTTCAAGTTCGGCGCGATGGCGCATGCGCGCTTCGTTGGTCTCGAAACGGACGTCGTTGGCGAGATGTGGCGCGTCGAGCACGTCGAGGATGCGCAGCCAGTTGCGCTGATTGGC
>JBCBJG010000159.1:0-7553 GCA_038523655.1 Pseudomonadota bacterium
AGCGAAGGCCGAAGCGGATTTCCTGGTCGAGCTTGCTCTGGATGTCGATATCGTCACCTACGCCGCCGACGACCGTCACGATGTTCGCACCGGAGTAGGTCGCGCGGTAGTTGACGATATCGACATCCAGAGCAAGCTCGACCAGGAAATCCGCTTCGGCCTTCGCTACGAACTGTACTGACGGTCATTGCGACTGACCAGCGTTCAGACACCGTTACGGGCTCCGGGAAACCGGGGCCCGTCTTGTTTTGTGGTCTGCGTTTGCGGCATGCCGGGCCTGACGCATGCACCATCTGGTTGGCCCGCGCGATCCTTTCCGATAGACCCCGCAGTGGGACACGCCACCCCAACGTGGCGCGACTATCTGGAAGGATAGATCATGACCGATCTGACCAAACCGGCCCGGCGGCCGGACAATCCGTCGTTTTCTTCCGGCCCCTGCACGAAACGTCCGGGCTGGTCTCTCTCTCAGTTTCCGACCAACGCGCTCGGGCGCTCGCACCGTGCCAGCCCGGCGAAGGGCCGGCTGGCGCAAGCGATCACCGAAACGCATGCGCTGCTCGGGCTGCCGGACAATTATCGGGTCGGCATCATGCCAGCCTCTGATACCGGCGCATACGAGGCGGCGATGTGGACGCTTCTCGGCGCGCGCGGTGTCGACGTGCTCGCGTGGGAGAGTTTCGGCAAAGGCTGGGTCACTGACATTGTCGCCCAGCTCAGGCTCGAGGATGTCCGTCGTCACGAGGCACTCTACGGCGCGCTTCCGGATCTCGACGCGATCGACTTCGACCGGGATGTCGTCTTCACGTGGAATGGGACAACGTCCGGCGTGCGCGTGCCGAATGGCGACTGGATCGAGGATCAACGCGCCGGCCTGACGATCTGCGATGCGACATCGGCCGCGTTCGCGCAGGAGATCGACTGGCCGAAAATCGATTGCGCAACGTTCTCCTGGCAGAAGGTGCTGGGCGGTGAGGCCCAGCATGGCATCATCGTCCTGAGCCCAAGGGCGGTCGAGCGGCTGGAGACTTTCTCTCCGCCATGGCCGGTGCCGAAAATCTTTCGCATGACGAAGGGCGGGGCGCTGATCGAGGGTATTTTTTCCGGCGCGACCATCAACACCCCGTCGATGCTGTGTGTGGAGGATTATCTCGATGCGCTCAGTTGGGCGCAATCGATCGGCGGGCTTGCCGGCCTGCAGGCCCGGGCCGATGCGAATGCGGCGGCGATCGATACCTGGGTGCGGCGGACAGAGTGGGTGGACCACCTCGCGGTCGACCCTGCCACGCGATCGAACACCTCGGTCTGTCTGAGCATCACGGCGCCGGCCGTTCGCGCGCTCGATACTGCCGGACAGGCTGCTTTCGCCAAACGCATCGCCACGCGGCTCGCCGAGGAAGGGGTCGCCTACGACATCGCGAGCTACCGCGATGCGCCGCCGGGACTGCGGATCTGGTGCGGATCAACGGTCGAGACATCCGATGTCGAGGCGCTGACGCCGTGGCTCGATTGGTCCTTTACGGCGACCTGCGACGAACTCCTCGCCACCGCCTGACGCCCCAACACACAAACGCCTGCTCGCAGTTGCAGGCCGCCGACGTCGGACTCTTCCTCTCCTTGAGCGGATGGTCCGTGTGTCGGCCGACCTTCCAACACGATCGAACCGTGGAGGTGCATCATGGCACCCAAAGTCCTCATCTCAGACAAACTCTCCGATACCGCCGTACAGATCTTCAAGGATCGGGGGATCGACGTCACGTTCGCGCCGGACCTCGGCAAGGATCGCGACGCGCTGATCGACACGATCGGTGACTACGACGGCCTGGCGATCCGTTCGGCGACCAAGGTGACACCTAAGGTGCTGGAGGCGGCATCGCGGCTCAAAGTTGTCGGGCGCGCGGGCATCGGCGTCGACAATGTCGATATCCCGAAGGCGACGGCGGCCGGTATCATCGTGATGAACACGCCGTACGGTAACGCCGTCACAACGGCCGAGCACGCGCTCTCCCTGCTACTCGCGCTCTGCCGCCAGATTCCCGCCGCCGATGCGTCGACGCGGGCGGGCAAGTGGGAGAAATCCCGTTTCATGGGGGTCGAGATTTCCGGCAAAACGCTCGGGCTGATCGGCTGCGGCAACATCGGATCGATCGTGGCGGAGCGGGCGATCGGCCTGCGCATGCGTGTGGCTGCGTATGATCCTTTTCTCTCTCCTGAGCGGGCTGTTGCCATCGGCGTGGAGAAACTCACGCTCGATGCTTTGCTCTCCAAGGCCGACTTTATTTCTCTCCACACCCCGCTCACGGACAAGACGCGTAACATCCTCGATGCTGATGCGCTGGCGAAGACGAAGGCGGGCGTGCGCATCGTGAACTGCGCGCGGGGCGGGTTGATCGACGAAGACGCGCTTGCGGACGCGTTGGAGGCGGGGCATGTGGCCGGTGCTGCGCTGGACGTTTTCGCTGAAGAGCCGGCGCGCGAGCACAGGCTGTTCTCGATCGACAACGTGATCTGCACGCCTCATCTCGGTGCGTCGACGCGGGAGGCGCAGGAGAACGTCGCGATCCAGATAGCGGAGCAAATCTCCGACTATCTGACCAGTGGCGCGGTTAGCAATGCGCTCAACATGCCCTCGATCAGCGCGGAAGAAGCACCGCGGCTTCGCCCTTTCGTCACGCTCGCCGAACAGCTCGGCTCTTTCGCCGGCCAGCTCACCTCATCGAGCTTGTCGAAGGTTGCGATCGAGTACTCGGGCGATGTCGCTGCGATGAATACCAGTGCGCTCACGTCGGCTGCGCTGGCTGGCTTGATGCGTCCGCTGCTGGCGGACGTGAACATGGTGTCGGCGCCGAGCATGGCCGAGGCACGGGGGATCGCGGTGGATGAAACGCGCCAGACGAAGCGCGGTGCGTACGACAGCTACATCCGTCTGACGGTCACGACTGAAAAGCAGGAGCGGTCGGTTGCCGGCACCGTTTTCTCCAACGGACTTCCGCGGCTGATCCAGATCAAGGGCATCAACATGGAGGCCGCGATCGGGCCGCACATGCTGTATGTGACCAACGAAGACAAACCGGGGTTCATCGGCGCGATCGGCAGCCTATTGGGCGATGCGGGGATTAATATCGCAACTTTCAATCTCGGCCGATCGGATCGCGGCGGTGATGCGATCTGTCTGGTCGAGGTCGATGATCAGGTCCCGCCCGCTCTGCTCGAGAAGATCGAGGCACTGGATCACGTTGTCCAGGCACGTGCGATCGCATTCTGACTGATCGCGTTTGGAGATTAAATACGGATCCGCTGTCGCTGGCGGCGGCGGCGGATGGGCATCAACGCATGACAAACGGATCGGGGATCGGTTCGTCACTGGTGCGGACCCAGACCGTTTTCGTTCGGGTGTAATCGAGGATGGCTTCCGCGCCACTCTCGCGACCATAGCCGGATTGACCAAACCCGCCGAACGGCGCGACCGGCGAGATCGCACGATAGGTATTGACCCAGACGATACCAGCCCGAATGGCCGCGATCATGCGGTGGGCACGCGACACGTTCGCGGTAAACACGCCGGACGCGAGACCGTACGGCGTGTCGTTTGCGAGGCGTACGGCCTCGGCCTCGTCGGCGAATGACAGCACGCTGAGAACGGGGCCGAATAGCTCTTCGCGCGCGCAGGCAATCTCCGCGTTCGGGCACATGACGATTGTCGGAGAGAAATAAATTCCGTCATCGTGGCCAACCGGGCGACCGCCGCCGCAGACGATACGCGCGCCCTGGTCGAGCGAGCGGGCCAACGTTTCCTCAATGCGGGTGCGCTGCGTCTCGGTGCACAACGGGCCCACTTCCGTCGCCATATCGTCCGGCGGACCGATGACAATCCTCGACGCCTTCTCGACAAGCAGTCCGAGGAGTGCCTCGCGCACCTGTTCGCTGACGATCAAGCGGGCGCCGGCAACGCAGCTCTGGCCGGTTGCGCCGAAAATTCCGGCGACGATACTGTTCGCTGCACTTTCGAGGTCGGCGTCTTCGAACACGACCACGGGCGATTTACCGCCAAGTTCGAGCGTGGTGACGGCAAGATTTTCGGCGGTGTTCGCAACAACCCGGCGCGCCGTCTCCGGCCCACCCGTAAACGCCACACGAGCGATCTTTGGATGCGCGGTGAGCGCGTGACCACACGGCTCGCCGTAACCCGTCAGCACATTGATGCTTCCGGGAGGAAAACCGGCCTCATGCATCAGCGTGCCGAGGTGGAGGAGCGGTGCGGGGCCCGCTTCCGACGCCTTCAGGATCACCGGACACCCTGCCGCGAGCGCAGGCCCGAGTTTCACGGCGGCGAGAAAAATCTGACTGTTCCAGGGGACGATGGCCGCGACGGCGCCGATCGGCTCGCGGCGGGTCCAGACCTGCATGTCCGGTTTGTCGATCGGCAGATGGCGGCCTTCGAGCTTGTCGGCCAGCCCGGCGTAGTAGCGGAAAAATTCCGCCGCATAACCGACCTGCGCCGTCGTCTCCCGGATGATCTTGCCGGTATCTCGCGTCTCGAGGCGGGCGAGTTCACCCGCATTTTCTGCGACAAGATCCGCGAGATGATAAAGCAGTTTGCCGCGAGCCGTCGGGGTAAGGTCACACCAGGCTGGATCGTGGAGCGCCCGCGTTGCAGCCGCGACGGCGCGCTCGACATCCCCCTCACCGGCCAGCGGCATGCGCGCCCACGGAGAGCCTGTGGCGGGGTCACAGCTTTCGAAGCTTTCTTCTCCTGCCTCGAACTGCCCATCGATGAGCTGGAAAAACTGCTCCATGGATTTCCTCCCGCAACACCGCCCCGGCCGACGAGCCCGGCTAATGCCGCGCGTTAGTGGAACGCCGGCACGACCGTTTCGACGAGGCGTTCGAGCGCCACCTTGCGTTCGTTGAACGGCATGCCGCCATCGAGCCAGATGGCGTACTCGTCTACACCCTGATCTTCATGACGCTTGAGGCGATCGACCACCTCTTGCGGCGAGCCGACGACATGGTTGTCCAGCATTTTGTCCGGCGCATACATGTCCATCGCGGCGATCTCATCGTCATCGAGCGGAGAAATATTGGCGCGGTGGACCGGGCGTTGGTTGCGGAACCAGGTTCCGAAGTGCGCGAAGTACCGTGAGAGATTGCGGCCGACGGCTTCACGCTCGTCGTCGCTCTCCGCGATCGCGGTCTGGCGGAGCAGCATTAGCCGTGGCCGATGCGCGGCGCCGGACTCCTCAAACGCCGTGTCGAAGCGATCGATCAGCGCGTCAACTTCCTCATCACCGAGCCAAAGCGGCGTCACCTGCACGTCGCAGCCGTGGTCGATGGCGAAGCGATGAGAGTTAGGATCGCGCGCGGCAATCCAGATCGGCGGATGCGGGGCCTGGATCGGTAGCGGCGATGCGGTCGTCTGCGGAAAAGACCAATGCTCGTCGTCGTGCGCATAGTCCCCCGTCCAGAGTCCACGCAGCGCTGGCACGAGGGCGCGCAACTTCTGGCCGGCCCCCCAGGCGTCAATGCCCGGGGTCATCCGCTCATATTCGAAAGCGTACGCGCCGCGGGCGATGCCGACTTCGAGGCGACCCTCGGTCATGATGTCCGTCATCGCGATTTCACCGGCGAGGCGGACCGGATGCCAGAACGGCGCCTGGAGCGTGCCGGTACCGAGGCGGACATTTTTCGTCCGTCGGGCAAGGTCAACGAGCATCGTCAGCGGGTTCGGCGAGATCGTGAAATCCATGCCGTGATGCTCGCCGGTCCAGATCGTCTGCAAACCGGCGTCGTCCGCGATCTCGCACAGCTCGATGAACTGGGCATACAGCTCATCGTGCGGCACGTCGGCTCGCAGTCGCTCCATGTGCGCAAAGAGGGAAATCCTCATGGCTTATCCTCCCCGTTCTCGGTGAGCGGTTGCACGCGCCCGCTCGCCTGATTGCCAACATACAGGCCGAATTGTTTGGCGTGGCGCTCGGCGACGTATCGCTCGAGCATCGTGCGGTCGGCCGGATCCTGGAATGTCAGACCCGCCAGCGCATCGAGCGGCACGAATGTGACGGACGAAACATCAGCGGTGTTCGCCGCAGGCTTGCGCTCGGAAGCGTCGGTCCCGGGTCGCGCCTCAGGCTCTGCTTCGGCCCCTGCCCCTTCATCTGCTAAGGCAGCGTCGATCTGCACGCGGTAAATGACCGTCAGCGTGTCATGCTCGTCGTCTTCAAAGAGCGCGAAGAGCGTACGGGGCACAACGGTGAGGCCCGCCGCTGCCAGCATGCCCACAAGCGTGGTCGGATCGCCCGGGTGGCCGAGCCGGGCAGCACTCGGCACCGCCATCGCACCCGCTCGATCCCGGCTGAGCAGGACAGCGCCTTGCCGCTCGAGGATAACACCGGTGCGGGTGGGACGATGGGCGGGCGCGGAACCAGCCGGTAGCGCTTGACCGACCGCATCGACATATCCTCCGCGCAGGTAGCCGAGCGGATCGGAGGTCGGCACGGCGTCGAAGGCGGTCACCTCGCCGATCAGGATCGTGTGGTCTCCTGCATCAACGGTGCGATGCATCCGGCAATCGAGCCACGCGGCTGCCCCCTCGATGATCGGGTTTCCGTTCGGGCCCGCCTGCCAATCGAGGTGCGCGAAGCGGTCCGGCACATCGCTGGCGAAGATCGTGGAGACGACGCGCTGGTCGCGCGCGAGGATGTTCACCGAGTAGCCCTCGGCGCGCGTGAACACGTCATGGCTCGATGCGCTGCGACCAAGGCAGACCAGCACGAGCGGTGGATCGAGCGAAACGGATGTCAGCGAGTTCGCGGTGAAGCCGCGTGGTGAGCCGTCCGGGGCGCGGGTGGCGACGACGGTCACGCCGGTGAGGAATGTGCCGAGGGCGCGGCGCAGCGCGAAGGTGTCGAGCGGGTGGGTCATGCGATGCACATGTCGGCGGACGACCCGGTATCCGGCTGCGCGTTCACCAGCTCGGCGATGGCTGTCGCGACCGTCTCCGGATGAGTGATCGGAAGCATGTGCCGGGCATCGTCTATGATCTGCGCGTAGGCGTGCGGCGCCTCCGCTGCCATCTCCCGGCTCATGCGCGGGGTGGAATTCGGATCATCCGCGCCCGTCAAGAAGAGCGCTGGGCATGCGAGTTCACCAAGACGGTTCGCGAACGCGTCGTCGGCGCGGGCGAAAAGCCCGTACACTGCGCCATACTCGGCCGGGCGGTTCGCGGCGAGGGTCGCGCGGATCGCGGCACGGCGGGCTGGCGCGTCGTCTTTATCTTCCGCACCGAACCAGCGGGTCAGCGTCTCTTCAACGCCGCTCATCTCGGGCGCGCTTGCGATCTGTGCGGCACGGGCCTCCACCGCTGCGCGGGACGCGGCATGACGGGAACAGACTGCGGAGAGGCACGTCAGCGTGGAGATGACTGTCGGGTGGGTCAGTGCCAGCTCCAACGCTATGAGCGCGCCCATCGAGTGCCCGATCACATGCACGGGCCCAGCGCCGAGTTCATGTAGCAGGCCGTGCGCCTGATCTGCGAGATCGTCGAGCGAAAGCTC
>JBCBJG010000160.1:0-7532 GCA_038523655.1 Pseudomonadota bacterium
CACGCCGTACCGCTGAGAAAAATAATCCTCCGGCAACTGATATCCCTTCGCGGCAAACTCAAAGAAGGACAGGCCCGGTTTGATCAACTCCGCGTTGTAAGCGATCTGCTCCAGCCCCATCGCATGGTTGGATATCTGCTCGTTCGTCGCGCGCGCGCCGGGACAGACCCACGTCCTCGAGATATCGGAGCAATACCCGTAGGGCCCCACCAAGTCGGTGTCGAACCCGACCGTGTCTCCGGCCTCGATCACCCGGTCGCTGCACTCCTGCATCCAGGGATTGGTCCGTGGACCCGACGCGAGCAGCCGGGTTTCGATCCACTCGCCACCGCGCGCGATGTTCACCTGATGCAGGATCGACCAGAGTTGGTTTTCCGTCATTCCGGGCGACAGCGCCGCCCACATTTCCGCAGCCCCAATCTCGGAAGTCAGGATCGACCGCCGCATCGCCTTGAGCTCTTCCGGATGTTTTATCTTCCGCGCTTCTTCGCAGAAATCGAAGCTCGACGTGCAGGTAATGCCAAGCGCTTCGAGCGCGGAGATGCCATCCTGATCACAGGTATCGAGCGCGAGCCGGCGATTCCCTCCGCCGTGCGCGCTGACCAGATCGGCGACTTCCGCAGCCCATTCCTTGACGCGGGCCTTTTCGTTCGGACCAGCCCCGAAGTAGAACCACGCAATCGCCGGTCGGGTCTCGTCGATCAGCGGGTAATCGGCGGAAAGGTGCTCACAGCAGTGAAAATCAAACAGGATCACCGGCCCGTCAGTCGCAATGAACGCGTAACGAACGGCGTTGTGCATCGTCCAGATCTGCATGTTCGTCGCGTCGAGTGCGTAGCGAATGTTGAGCGGGTCGTAGAGCAGGCACCCCGCCATATCCCGCGCGCGCAACTGCTCGCGGAGGCGCTCGAGCCGGTAGGCGCGGACCTGATCCATGTCCGGCGCTGGCAATCCCGCAGCCGCCCACTCGTCCCCGGCCGGGTTGGTCGAGCTTTCCGCATCGACGAAACCGAGCGTCGCAGCCGGCCGCCGGCTCGGGTCGATCTTAGGTGCGTGCCGTGCATCGCGGTTATCCATCGCGGGTCCCTTCGCTCTAATGTGCCTCAAACCTCGCACACGCATTGGCGCGGCACGCGCCTCCGAGCGACCAGTTTTCGGAGCGATAACGCCGCCGCGCGAAGGACAGGGCTGTTGGCGCCGCCGGATCGATCGGCCCGCCCATGAAACCAACGCCGCACGAGAGCGAAGTGCATGACGGCCGCGCCGGTCATCCGCGCGTACGATTGATGCGCGCGCCAACTGCGATCGAGCACTGCCCCCGTCTCACAGCGGCTGTGGGCGGCGCGGAAATCTGGGTGAAACGCGACGACGAAACCGGCCTCGCATTCGGCGGTAACAAGGTTCGCCAACTGGAATATTATCTCGGTGCCGCGTTGGCCGAGGATGCAGACACACTGCTGATAACGGGTGCCGTACAGTCGAATTTCGTTCGCCTCGCTGCCGCCGCGGCGGCCCGGCTCGGCCTCACCTGCCACGTCCAGCTCGAGGCGCGGGTGGCGACCGACGACCCCGCCTACCACGCCTCCGGCAACGTGCTGCTCGACCACCTGCTCGGCGCGACCGTGCACACCTACCCGGATGGCGAAGACGAGGCGGGCGCCGATGCGCAGTTGGCACGGATCGCCGAGGATCTGCGCGCAAAGGGGGCCCGTCCCTACGTCATCCCGCTCGCACCCGGACACCCTCCGCTTGGTGCGCTCGGCTACATCGACGCCGCCGAGGAGATTATTTCACAGTGCCGCCTGCAGACAGACATCCCGGACGCGTTTGACGAGATCGTCGTCGGCTCGGGCAGCGGCGCGACCCACGGCGGGCTTTTATATGGATTGCGGTGCTACGCCGTCAAGACACCGGTCCATGGCGCGTGCGTGCGGCGGGCGTCAGCGTTGCAGACGCCCCGCATCATCTCCCGGCTCGACGAGATCGCGACACTGTGCGCCGAAGCCAACCCGGCGACCGCGGACGACGTGACCACCGACGACAGCTTTCTCGCACCGGGTTACGGCAAGGCATCCGCCGACGTTGTCGACGCGATCAGCACGGCGGCCCGCACCGAAGCGCTGATCTGCGATCCGACCTACATGGGCAAGGTTATGGCCGTTGCGCTGTCGCGTGCCCGCAACCTCGGCGCAGGCGCCCGCCTTTTGGTGATCCACACGGGCGGCACCCCGGGCCTGTTCGCGAACCCAGACCTCATCGATCGACGCGCTGCCCCTCCAGCCCAGTAACCGTCGCAGGTGGTTCAAAGCGCGCCCTATTGGATCGCCCGACACACGAAGAAGGAACCGCAGGCGCGACGTGCCGTTCTGTTTGCAATCCCGCACCAAGCCGGAGGGCAAACATGTCCCGCATCGACCACCGCCGCATCGCGATCCTCGCAACTGACGGCTATGAGAAGTCCGAGCTGTTCGAGCCGAAACGTCAGCTCGCTGAGGCTGGCGCAACGGTGACGATCATAGCGCCCGACACCGGTGAAATCCGCAGTTGGGATGAAAATGATTGGGGCGAGGCTGTGTCGGTCGACATGACCATCGAGAACGCCAACCCAGACGACTTCGACGCACTGGTCCTGCCGGGCGGGCAGATCAACCCGGACGTTCTTCGCGTGAACAAGGCGGCCGTCGCGATGATCAAAAAATTCCATGACGCAGGCAAACCCATCGCCGCGATCTGCCATGCACCATGGCTGCTGATCGAAGCCGGTCTCATCGATGGCCGAGAGGCGACCTCCTACCACTCGATCCGCACCGACATGGAAAACGCGGGCGCGAATTGGCGTGATCGGGAAGTCGTTACCGACAGCAATCTCATTACCTCGCGCCAACCCGGCGATCTCGATGCCTTCTGCAACAAACTGATCGAGATGCTCGCGAGCGGAGCAGACGCGCGCGCAGCCTAACGGTGGCGCCAGCATGGCCGACGTCGTTTGCGCAGGCCGTTACGCGCGCGAACATCGTGGTGTATACCCCGCGCCGGAAGAACCGGCCGCGGGGAACACACGATGTCGAAACCGAAGTTCTCGATTGAACCGTTTATCGCACAACCTGGCGAAACCTTTGACTTGAGCCGGTTCGACCCCGGTTGGCGCGACGATGCGGAACTCGAAAAATTCGGCGTCGAAAAACTCCACGAAGATGCGAAGAAGATCCTGAAGAAGCGTCGTCGCGAGTTAGCCGAAGCGCAGGAGCGGCTCTACGCAGACAACCGCTACGCTGCGCTCTTTATCTTCCAAGGCCGTGACGCCGCAGGCAAAGACAGCACGATCAAGCACGTCATGCGCGGCGTGAACCCGCAAGGTTGCCAGGTCTTCTCCTTCAAGGCGCCCTCCAAGGAAGAGCTCGACCACAATTTTCTCTGGCGCTGCTGGAAGGCCGTGCCGGAACGTGGGCGCATCGGTATTTTCAACCGCTCACACTACGAAGAGGTTCTCGTTGTTCGCGTGCATCCCGAATATCTCGCAGGCCAGAACATCCCGGCACCTCTCATCGGTGAGAATATCTGGACCGAACGGTTCGAGGACATCAACGCTTTCGAGCGTCATCTCGCCCGCAACGGCACCATCGTCATCAAGTTCTTCCTGAACGTTTCGCGCTCCGAGCAGAAGCGCCGGTTCATGGACCGGCTGAACGAGGAGGATAAAAACTGGAAGTTCTCCCGCGCCGACCTCGCCGAGCGGGCCTTGTGGGACAAATATACCCATGCCTTCAGCGACATGCTGCGCCACACGAGCACCGAGTGGGCGCCCTGGTATGTCATTCCCGCCGACGACAAGGACGTGATGCGCGCGATCGTCTCGCGGATTATCGTGGACCGGCTCGACGCCCTCGATCTGGACTACCCTGAGCTGCCGCCCGAAGAGCAGGCGCGGCTCGATGAAGCGCGCGACGCGCTGATGGCCGAGGAAGACTGAGCAGAGCCGCACATCACATAGCCGGCGTCCGGAGACTGGCGCGCGCTTAGCGGTCGCGAATGCGCCAGATCCGCGCCATCCCTACGCGACGGCGCAGCATTCCTGCCGCGGCATTCCCGCAACGCACGCCGGCCGACCGGCCCGTTCAACCCCGAAAACTATCCCGTCCCGCCACAATCGCCCGGCACAACGCGCCGGCTGGTGATTCGATGAGGGTCTAAGATCATGGCACGCATTCTCGCCGTCCACGGTACCTTCGCGCAGTGGGAAATCGATCCGGGCTCCGCGGTTGCCGGACCCCCGCCGCCGCAGTGGTGGCAGTCGAACAGTGCGTTTGCAGAAGATATGCACGCCCTAGTGGCGAGCGATCTCGGCCCGATCGAGATCGAAGCGCTCGAATGGTCCAGCGAAAACAGTGAGCGCGATCGTCGGCGGGCAGCGACCAACCTGTACAAGCGCGTTCTCGAGCTCGAAGCAGCCGAGCAGCCGTACTGTATCGTCGGACACAGCCATGGCGGCTCGATCATCTCGACCATGCTGCTTCGCGCGGCGCGGGCCGGCAATAACCTCCCGCATATGCGCCGCTGGATCAGCGTCGGCACACCGTTTCTGGAAATGCAGCGCGAGAAGTTTCTCTTCTCCCGCCTGCCACTCCTGCTGAAGGCGGCCTATGTCGCATCACTGATGCTATTCATGATGTTCGTGACGGCGACGGTCGCGGACATCGTGCGCGGAGATTATTTCTGGACAGATCGGACGTCGCTCATCTGGTTTCTGCTCTCGTTCGGTCTGACTGCGCTGCCCGCCGTCATCTTCTCGCTGGCGCAACGCTGGCAGCAGGGCCGCCAGCTGTTCGCCTACCGCCCGAAACTACGAAGACGTGCTGCGGAAATGTTTGCCGATCGTTGGCTCGCGCTAACGCACGAGGACGACGAGGTCGTGACCGGGCTGACGACCTTGAGCCGCGTCGACCTCGATTTCTTTCAGAAGAATTTCGCCGTTGCAGGGCTCACGTTCGGCGCGGTGTTTATTCTCCCCCTTGCATATCTCTTCCTTCTCACCTCGCCGACGACGATGCGCGGCATCAGCGCGTTTCTTCAAGCGCAAGTCTACGACGTGGCCGCATACGAGCGTGATGAGCCAGACTTTCGTGAGTTTCGCCGCGAGATCCGCAAACGCAAGCGAACGCTCGAGACCGCTCGCGAGCGCATGAACAACCCGTTGAACAACAACGACCAGCGTTCGCAGGGCCAGACCGACGTCGAGCTTGCCCAGCGCGACCTGCGCACCGCCCGCCGGAAATTCAGATCCGCGCGCAAAAACTACGATCAAACGGTCGCACGCGCGCAGGAGCGTTTCCCGGAACTGCCAGCCAACGCCCGCGCACTCAGCTTCAAGGAAAAATTCCTTCTGCGCCCGGATGGCAGCCCCTGCCGCAACCGTGTGCTCTGCGGGGGCGGCCGCGATGTGGGGATCAATGCCCGTCTGCTGTTCCACCTCGTAACGGACGAAATCTCCCGTCTTGTGCTCGACGACGCCGAGGCGGCCCCGACCTGGCAGGCAGTGCTCAGCTATGCCATCCCGATTGTGCTCGTGCCGATCCTGTTCATGCTGCTCGCCGTGATCCTCGTGAAACTTGCGCAACTACTCGCGAGCCTCTTGAGCCGGATCGCGTCGCGCCAACTCGATCGGCTGACCTGGGCTCAGGTCAAACGGACCGCGCTCGGCAACGACACCGAAGGCGAGGTTGCGACCGGCGCCGCAAGATCACCGGCCTGGATCAACGCGACCCCACCGCGGCTTCCAACAGACATCGCCGAACAGGTGACCGACTACAGCAACGAGGTCACCACCAAGTCGCTCGCAAAGTTCCGCAACGCGCTGAGCGAACTCACCTTCGCCGATCGCTCAGGTGCGGACCAAAATGCCGTGCTCAAGTTTTTCACATGGCGCGAGTTGGTGCACGCGGCGTACTTCGAGGTACCGTTGTTCCGCAAGTTGATCGCCAGCGCCGTGGCCCGGGAAGCGGGCTTCAGCCCCACGCCCACCTTCACCGCAGACCCGGACTACCAGCGATTGGGAGATATGCTGTCGTCACTCGATGGTACGGAGAAAAATACCGATTACCAGATGCGAGAGATGCAAGCCGAGCTGGTCGCGCGCACAAACGTCGAAGCTTCTGCCGCCGATCAGCGCGAGGCGATCGCGCCGCTTTGATGCGGCCCGCGTGGTCATGCCTCGCGGGCCAGCGCACCCGCTTTGACAGCTTCACCGACGATCTCGCTCATCGCGGCGCCTGCACCCCCGAGTGACCATCCGCCATCGACAGGGATGATCGCGCCGGTCACGTAGCGGCATGCGTCGCTCGCGAGTGCCAGACAGGCATCTGCAACATCATCCGGCGCACCGATCCGCCGCAGCGGTACCGTCTCCCGGCAGCGCTCCATCATCGCCTCTGTCGGCGCGAGCCGCCGCATGCCTTCCGTCCCGCCAATCGGCCCCGGTATGACCGACAGCACCCGTAGCCCATCGGGGCCCCACTCCATCGCCAACGTGCGCGTCACCATGTCGACGCCGGCCTTCGCCGCGCACACGTGCACCTGCGCCTCCATCGGCAATGCCGCCTGCGGCGCGGATATATTGATGACAACACCCCCCGGTTTGCGCAGGTGTGGATACGCCGCGCGCATGACGTGAAAGGTGCCGAGCAGGTCGATATCGACCACGGCCTTGAACCCGTTTGGCGACAGCGCGTTGGCGAAGGCCGGGAAGTTTCCGGCCGCACCCGAGATCAGGACATCGATCTCGCCATGGTGCGCGGCCGCATCGGCGAACGCCGCCTCGACTGCCGCGAAATCTCGGACATCTGCGGTCGCACCATGCGCCGCGTCACCGAGCTCGCTGCAGGCCGCCTCCACGTTTTCCGCCTTGCGACTGACAACGAAGAGCCGTGCGCCAGCAGCTGCGAACGCTTTCGCGATCCCGAAGTTGATCCCCGTCGTCCCGCCGGCAACGAACACGTGTTTGCCGCTGTAATTCATCGCACCGCTCCATTTTTCTCCGCGCAGCTTACCATCGCGGCGCCTGCCACCCGGAGCACTACCCCAGTCCGATCTGCAGGGCGACAACCGAGGCATAGACGATCAGGATCGCATATCCTTCGATACCGATTCCGCGTCGGTCCCGCATGATCAGCCCGAGCAGCAGCACCCCGGTGATGAGGATCGCAGAGATGATCATCAGCGCATCCCGCTGCGCCATCGCCGTGTAAAGCGGCCCGTCACGGTAAAACGCATCCGATACGGCTAGAAACAGCACGTCGAAAACGTTGCCCCCGACGATCCCGCCGACCGCCAGTTGCAGCGCGCCCTGGCGAACCGCAGCGATGGTGGTCACCAGCTCTGGCAGCGACGTCGCCACCGCCGTGAGCAATGCCCCCACGACGGTCTGCGAAATCCCAAACTCTGAAGCGATCTGAATGCCGGTGCGCGCGATGACGAAGCCCGCGAGCGCGAGAATGACGGCAAGCCCGGCGAATGTGAGCGAGAGGGCCTGGAGCGAC
>JBCBJG010000161.1:0-7531 GCA_038523655.1 Pseudomonadota bacterium
GGGAGCGCGGTGGCACGGGGGGTTGAACGCATCGTTCGCCTCGCGGGTTGAGAGTGCGGCGATATAATTCCGCATTTTGACGACCATGGCCCGAGCGGACCGGGACGGCCAAGTTAAAACTCGTTCACGAAAAGGCGGGGAAGATGGCAGACGGGAGGGCGCGACCATGTGCGCATTACAAGGCGGCGTTCTCGCCGGCCGAAGGTGTGCGGGCGATAAAGCCAGCGTAGCGTGGCTCACACCCAGTCGCGCGGGCGGTAAGCTCAGTCTGGATGTGATGGCACCCCAGGGTGCTGGCAGCTCGACCGCACGCGATTCCGGTCACGCTTAGGACGTATGCGTGCTCACGCAGGTCGAACAAGCTGTCTTCGGTTTACCCAGCCTTACTTCAGGCTCTCAAGATACTTGATGAGGTTCGCGCGTTCTTCGGGGCGGCGCAGACCTGCATAAATCATCTTCGTGCCGGGCGCCCAGCCTTTGGGGTTTTTGAGAAACCCGTTCAGCGCTTCGGCATCCCAATTGCCCTGCTTTTCCGAAAGCGCGGCCGAGTACGCATAACCCGCTGCGGCGCCGATATCACGGTTATATACGCCGTGTAGGTTCGGGCCGACGCGGGCACCGGCACCGGGGGCGTTGGCGTGGCAGCTCGCGCATTTACGGAACACTTTTGCGCCCGCATCCACAGTCGCGCTCGTCAACAGGGTCGCGATCTCCACTTCCTCGACCGGTTCGGCAGCGGCGGCGTCGGTCGCGGTCTCTTCTTCTGGAATATCAACAATGTAGGCTTGCTGTTCGAGCGGCTTATCGTGGCGAAGCTCGTAGACGAGCGTGCGCGTGCCGAAGATAAGCAGCAGGGCCGCGAGAACGGCGCCAGCGATCTTGTTCAGCTCGAAAGAGTCCATTTCGATTCGGTCCCGTGTGGTCTACTCCGCCTCAACATGCGTAGGCGGGCCGCTACAGAGCGGATATAGGCGCGAGGTGTGCCGGCGCGCAACTGGCACGCGGGTCTCGTTAGGGCGTAACTTTGCCGCTGGCGCCGCGCCTTTGCACGACCGAATACCGGTGTCCCGGCGCACCAGCCCGTGGCGCGTTCGCCCCTCAGCATGAGCATAGTCACTACCGCGAGGATTACGCGCCTTGGCCGACCCATTGATCGTCATCCCGGCGCGGCGCGCCGCGACACGACTTCCAGACAAGCCGCTTGCTGACATCCATGGCGAGGCGATGATCGTCCATGTCTGGCGGCGCGCGATAGAGGCAGGCTGCGGTGAGGTGCTTGTCGCCTGCGACGATCCTGAGATTGCGTCGGCGATCGAGCGTGCGGGCGGGACTGCCGTGTTGACGCGGTCAGACCACCCAAGCGGTTCCGACCGGGTTCACGAGGCCGTCGCGGCGCGTGCGTCCTGCGAGATCGTGGTCAATCTGCAGGGTGATTTGCCGACGCTCGATCCGGCGCTGGTCCGTACGGTGGTCGAGGTTTTGCGGAAATCGCCGGCGGATATCGCGACCCTTGCGGCGCCGATCACGCGGGAGGAAGAGCGGTATAATCCGGCGGTGGTGAAGGTCGTCGGCACGCCGATTGGCGACAAGGCGGTTCGGGCGCTCTATTTCACCCGTGCAACGGCGCCGTACGGTGACGGGCCGCTGCTGCATCACATCGGTATCTACGCTTATCGTCGGTCGGCGCTTGCTCGCTTTGTCGCGCTCCCCCCCGCGCCGCTCGAACAGCGCGAGCGGCTCGAGCAGCTCCGCGCCCTCGAAGACGGCATGAGGATCGATGTTCGGGTAGTTGATACGGTGCCGCTCGGGGTCGATACGCCGGCTGATCTCATGCGTGCCCGGGCACTGCTGGCACCGAGCTGATCGTCTTGGTTAGTCGTCAGGAATGACGATCTGGGCTCATCGTCCGGGCTGCTCGTCTAGAAGGGCGTTGCGAGCGGTGCATTGCAGGTCAGGCGTTGTCGACAAACTGCTGCATCAGTTTTCGCGCGATCGAATAGGGCATTGGCGCGAAGATCCCGTCGTCGTGCCGCTCTTCGAGGATCGCGCGCATCTCCTCACGATCGAACCAGCGCGCGTCTGCGATTTCCTGCGGATCCGGCGTGATGTCGAAGGAGGCGGCAGTACCGATGCAGCCGATCATCAGCGAGTGGGGAAACGGCCAGGCCTGGCTTGCGAGATAGCTGACCTCGCCGACCTCGATGCCGACTTCCTCGTGGACCTCGCGTCGCACAGCGTCCTCGAAGGTTTCGCCCGGCTCGATGTAGCCCGCGAGCGTCGAGTACATGTTGTCGGGAAAGCGGGTCTCGTGGGCGAGGATGCACCGATCGCCGTCGACGACGAGCATGATCACAGCCGGGTCCATGCGGGGGAAGTACTGCTGCCCGCAGGACCAGCATTTACGCCGCCACCCACCGTCGCGGATGTTGGTGTTGCCGCCACAGACGCCGCAACAGCGCGCCGTCATTTGCCAGGCCGAAACGGATTTCGCCTGCCCGATGAATGCGAGTTCGGCCTCCGGCATGACGCCCTGAACCGCGAGGCTGCGAAGATCGACCCAGGGCTTCAAGGCGAACGGGCCGCCCGGGAGAATGCGTGCGCGGTGCTCGGTAATGTTGAGCGCGAACACCGGTGCCCCATCGGGCAGCAGGCCCATGAAGATCGGGTGCTCGCGGATCAAATCGAACGTTTTGATGTCGTCGTAGCGGAACCAGCGCAGCGCGGCCGTCGTGCGGGCATCATCGGAAACGATCGCCGGCGCCTCATCGACCATGATAAAATAGTGCGCCTCAGGGCTTTGCTGCGCGGCAGAGATAAAGTCGGCGTCAGCGCGCCGCTGCGCCGCCCGGTCGATCGTGGTGATGTCCGGTGCAGTCGTCATGGTCAGCCCCCTTGCGTCTCGCACCTAAACGCAAGACGAGGGCCGTGAGGTCAAGCGCAATGCGCGCATCGTGCAGTGTTGATGCGCGCGTTCACTCACTCTGGAGGGTAATTCGATGTCCGATCCCGCCTATGTGTTCGATGCCTATGGAACGCTGTTCGACGTGCATTCAGCGGTTGCGCGGTATGCGGATGCGATCGGCGATACAGCGGATGCACTCTCGGCGCTCTGGCGGGATAAGCAGCTGCAATACACCTGGATACGGGCGTTGGCCGGGCGGCACCTGCCGTTCGATGTCGTGACCGCCGACGCGCTTGATTTTGCAATCACGGCGACCGGTGGTGTGCCGGACGGGCTGCGGGCGCGGTTGCTTGAAGCGTATGACCAGCTCTCGGCCTACGATGAGGTGCCGGGCGTTCTGGCGCGGTTGAAAGCGGGCGGTGCGCGGCTTGCCATTCTGTCGAACGGGACGCCGCAAATGCTTGCGTCAGCCATCGTTGCAGCAGGCCTCACGGACACGTTCGATGCGGTTCTCTCGGTCGAGGAGATCGGGATCTACAAGCCGGACGCGCGCGTCTACCAGCTTGCCTGCGATCGCCTCGAGACACCGGCGGACGCGGTCCGGTTCCATTCGTCGAACCGGTGGGACATCGCGGGCGCGCAGGCGTTCGGCTTCACGTGCACTTGGGTCAATCGGTTCGGCGCGCCGGATGAGTTCGGCGATATGGCGCCAACGCGGGTCGTCTCCACGTTGGCGCCGATCGCCGACGGATAGTCGCTTAGCAGTCGCTGGTCGCTCGCGCCGCCCGCCCAAGAGATCGTCAGACGACAGCTTCGTCCTCGGGCGCATTCGGGCGTGCCCGTGAGTGACGCTGGCGTTCGTCCATGAACTGGTCGAACTCGGCTTTATCTTTCGCTTTGCGCAGGTTTTCGAGGAAGCTCTCGAATTCCTCCTGCTCTTCTTCGAGCCGGCGCAGGGTTTCCTCCCGATACTCATCGAACGCCGAGTTACCGGAAGGGCGCATGTCCATGGTGAACCGGGCTTTGCGCCCCCAAGCCCGCGCGCTCCACTGCTGTTTGTTCGATCCCATCCGTCCGCTCCAAATCAGGAATGCCAGTGTGGCGAGGCCAATCGGCCAGAAAACGATAAATCCGAGCACCATGAGCGCGATCCATGCGCCCTTGCCGTATTGGTCCACGGTTTCGACCCAGCCCTGCATTCGGTGTGTCGCCGCCGTCGTCATTCGACCCTCGTTCATCTGATGTGAATGTTATTTACATTTACATAGCTGGGATGACGCGGGGTCAGAGTCAAGCGCTGACCAGACGTCAGCGCGGAAGGATGCCGAGACCGCGCAGGTAAACCAGCACACTCGACTCGAGAATGTCGTTACCCGAGATCGGGACCCGGCCGCGGCCTGGATTATTTTCGGCAAACAGCGTCGCCGTGCCGTGGGTGAGGGCCCAGACATGGACGGCGACGAGATCCACGGGTGGTCGTTCCTTCGCCGGCATCCGCTCGAGCAAGGCGGCAACGCAGTTGCGCAAGACGTCGAAGGCGCGGCCGCTGGCGCGGCGCAGACCGGCGACTTCGCCCGCCGCGTCGCTCGTGTCGAACATGGCGCGATAGGCCGCTGATTCATCCACGGCGAATGTGAGGTACGCCCGGCCGACCCGCAGGAATGCGTCGATCGGCTCCGGTTCACCGTCCTGCCACGCGGCCTCCAGCTGATCAGCGAATGCGTCGAAGCCCTCGACGGCGAGCGCACCGAGGATGTCGCTGCGGTCCTTGAAGTGACGGTACGGGGCGGCTGCGCTCACGCCTGCGGTCCGGGCCGCCTCCGCAAGGGTGAACCCGGACGTCCCTTTCTCCTCGATCAGGCGCCGGGCTGCCTCCAGCAACGCATGGCGCAGGTTGCCGTGGTGGTACCCGGCGCGCTCGCGTTTCGACATGGGTTGTTGACTGCCTTCCGGAGCCAGCGGCGTTGGCGTTGCGGCTCGAGCTGCATGGGTGCGCCGCTGGGAAGGTCGCGAATAGCGCCGATCAAGTCAACGTGGCGCCAGCTGGCGTATTCGCCGGGCCAAGGGAGCAGCGGCCGCATGCGATGCGGCGGGATTACGTCGTCTGGAGGCGTTCGTCACTGCTCGGCAGGGCGGGCCGGGTGACCTCGACTACGGCACCGGCGATGATGAGGACCGTGCCGATGAGTTCGGGAAGCCCGAACCGTTCGCCGAGGAAAAGTGCGCTGGTGCCGACGCCTGAAATAATTTCCGCAGTGAGAATGAAACCGATCGTGACCGGATTGAACTGCGTGGTGCCCCACAGCGTCACGTACATGACAGCGGCGAGAAAAATCGATCCGGCAACGAATGATGCGCCGGCGATATCGATCGAGATCGATGGGATGGGGTTCGCCGCCGCGCCGTCGAGGAGGGAAAGTGGCAGCGCAATCGCGAGCGAAATAGCGGCTGCCGCAATGAGGGATGTGCCGGTGAGCCGGGCTGCGGAGGTGCGCTGACCGACGAAGACCAGCGCCGTGCCGATCGACCAGCTCACACCGGCCGCGAGCGCCATCCAATCGCCGCGCGCGCCAAGCCCGTCGAGGGGAAGTTCGCCGCGGAAAATCGTGAACAGGCCTACAAACGCGAGCAGCACAGCCAACGCGGTTCGGTTCGACCAGCGGCGACCGAGGAAGAGCATCTCGATCGCGATGCTCCAGATCGGCGTGAGGTAGAAGAGCAGCACGGCGCGTACGACGTCGGTGTAGACGATCGCGATGCCGTAGAGCGCAACAGCACTACCGCAGAAGATCGCCGCAAGCAGATCCGTTGCGGCGACGGGGCGGTCCTCACGACGGCCAATGATCAGCAGGGCGAACGCGGCGGGTATGGTGCCGGCGGTGGCGGCCACGCCCGCCCACGCCGCTTCGACGCCGAGGCTTTCGAGCCATCGTATCGGCACCCAGTAGAGACCCCACGCAAGCGCGCCGACAACAACGAATGCGAGGGCGCTGCGGCGCGCTGGTGTGGGTGGCGTTGCCATTAGCTTGGGGCCCTGTGCGCGTGACCCCGACGGCCGTGGTGCGGGCGGCGCTTTCCTCGACATACGCATCCGCTATGGTGTCGGCAATCCGCATATCGGCAACGGACGCGAAGATGCAGGCAGTGGCAGGGGCGCCGGTATGCGGAGAAAAAACTCGAGGAGGTCGCCATGCTTTCCAGTGTCTGCATCGGGACTGATGATCTGTCGGCTGCGACGGCTTTCTATGATCCGGTCCTTGCGACGATCGGCCTGACGCGGATTATAAATGGCGACCACGAGGTCGGGTACGCGCCGGAAGGCTTGCCGGATGCTTCGCCGCACGTCTGGGTGGTTCGGCCCTATGACGGGCAGGCGGCGCGGGCCGGCAACGGCGTCCAGTTTCTCTTCGCGGCTGACGGTGCAGACGCGGTCGACGCTTTCCACGCCGCGATCCTCACGCAGGGGGGAACGGACGAAGGTGCGCCCGGCCCACGTGACTATATGCCGGGCTACTATGGCGCGTACGGGCGCGATGCCGTGGGCAACAAGCTGCATGCGTTCTGCATCGTCGCTGCCGCCGCATCGGAGGGTACCGCGGCGCTCGGGAAAGGGCCGGAAAGAGAAGCGCCGTGACTGTCTTGCAGCATGCCGAATTGCCGCTCAGCCGTTCGACCTACGACCCGCTGCTCGATGCGCTGCTGAGTTTTGTTGCGCGCTACGATGATCCTGCGATCGCGCCGTTTCGCGATGACGTCGCCAACTGGGATGATGGGGCGGGGCGCGAAGCCCGTTGGAACGGCGGCGCCCTCGGTGTCTCCGTTTTGCAAGCGCGTCGTTTCGTTCCCGATGCGCTCAACTCCGCAACCGATGTGACGCGCTCGCTGCTTTCGCTGTTGGACAACCTGGGCGACGCCTTGTTCTGGGAGCAGAGCTACACGGCGGGGCAAGCACTGGTCGGTGACGACATGCTGACCGGTTACGGTTTCGTCGAGGTTATCGGCAAGCGTGGCCCATTCGTCTCTCACCGGGTGCGTGTCGGGATTGGCGTCTGGGGGCCGGAAATCGTCTATCCCGAGCATCACCACGCCGCAGCGGAGATTTATGTGCCGCTCGGCGGCGAGGCGGTCTTCTCCCTGGAGGGGGACGAACCGCGGGTCGCGACGGCCGGCGAAAGCGTCGTTGTGCGTCCTCATCGGCGGCACGGATTCACCACGCGGGCACGTCCACTTGCGGTCTTCTACATCTGGCGTGCGGGCGATTTGCGCGAGACGTCGACGTTCACCGCTGATCAGGCCGGGGCCCAACACTAGCCGCGACCTTGTTTCCGAGCGTGTGCTGCTACGGGTCCTTTGTGCTGCGCGCTGTTCACGCCATATCACTCGCATGCGCCTTGTCATCATCATCGGCATTCTCGTCGCCGCGCTCGCGTTTCTGCCGAGCTGGTGGGTCCGGCGGGTGATCCGGCAACACAGCGACGATCGACCGGACTTTCCGGGGAGTGGCGCGGAATTCGCCCGTCATATCCTCGGGGAAATGCGGCTCGAGCAGGTAACCGTCGAAGAGACGGATATCGGCGATCACTACGATCCGTCGGACAAGACCGTGCGGCTCTCGTCGGCGCACTACCA
>JBCBJG010000162.1:0-7508 GCA_038523655.1 Pseudomonadota bacterium
GGCAGAGATCGAGCGGTTCATCAAGGCGAACAGCGCCGCAATCGTCCGCGATCGCGATGATGATCCGGTGTTCCTTGCGCAGAGTGCATGGGAGCTCGACTATAAAGCCAAGACCTTCGAGAACATCCGGTTCCTGAAAACAAAAGAGCTCGAGTGACGGGCACTCGAGCTCCTGTAGGACGTTTGGATGCTCTGAAAGACGGTTATTGCGTCACGGGTGCCGACGGTACGGTCTCTTCCGCCGTTTTTGAGACCGGCTCATCGCGAAGCTCGGAGCCCGTCACCTGGTCGCGCGCTTTATCATAGGCACCCTTGATGCGGTCGCCGGCTGAATTGATGAACGTCCGGGTGGATTGGGAGGCCGACGACAGGCCTTCCTGCGCGTCATTTTTTAGCCGGTCAGCCTGCTCCAGCAGTTTGCCGCCCGTGCCGGTCCGAAATCCATCGCGGGTCTGATAGCGCGGTGCCGTGTCGAGATCCTCGCGCGTCAGTGTGGTGCGCGCAATGCGTTCCCCATCCTTGGTCGTGTCGAACGACAGCGTAGGATAAGGCACGGCGACTTCCTTCTCCCCGATACCCAGAAAGCCGCCGACGCCGATGACGACGAGATCGATCTGGCCTGCGGGCGAGAACGTGAGATCGTTGATCGCGCCGATTTTCTCACTCTTTGCGTTAATCACTTCTGCGCCCATGATCCGGCTGACGAGTTGCTCGCTCGAGCCTTGCTCCTTGGCGAAGGTGAAAGTCGACGAGGCGACCTGAAAGGAACCGGGCAGGTCGGACGCGAACACGCCGACTGGCGTCAGCGCGGTCGTTATGGCGAACACTGCGGCGAATAACCGGGGGTGTGTCATGGTTGAATTCTCCCTTTCTTCGTGGCGGCTGCGATTGATCGCGCCGCGCTTGGCCGTGAAACGTCGCAGGTGCGTGGCGGTTCCGTGATGGAGCTTGGCGCTGCGGTCGCGCGCCGTCGGCCGCCGTAGCGCCGGAGAATCGCTCACGCTCCCATTTCGCGTTGCGACACTCGAACGGTTGTGAAGTGCCGCGACGCACCTTAGAACATAAAGAGAACGAGGAGATGCCGATGAAGCTCGACATTGCGCAGAAGCTCGCCGTGCTGGCGGACGCCGCGAAGTACGATGCCTCGTGCGCGTCGAGCGGGACCACCCGTCGTGACTCCGTCGGTGGCAAAGGGATCGGCTCGGCGGGCGGGACCGGAATTTGTCATGCCTACGCGCCGGACGGGCGCTGCATCTCGCTGCTCAAGATCCTGCTTACGAACTACTGCAAATACGACTGCCTCTATTGCGTGAACCGCGTTTCGAGCAATGTCCAGCGGGCGCGCTTCACGGTTGAGGAGGTCGTGCAACTCACCCTCGATTTCTACAAACGAAACTACATCGAAGGGCTTTTTCTCTCCTCCGGCATCATGAAGACGCCTGACTACACAATGGAGCAGGTGGTCGAGGTCGCGCGGCAGTTGCGCGAGTTGCATGACTTTAAGGGGTACATCCATCTCAAGACGATCCCCGAGGCGTCGCCCGAACTAATGGCAGCGGCAGGACGGTATGCCGATCGCCTGTCGATCAATGTGGAGTTGCCGACCGAGGACGGGCTCAAGTCACTGGCGCCGGAGAAAAATGCCGGCGGGATCCGGCGTACGATGGGTCAGATGCGACTGCGGCTCGAGGAGGCGAAAGAGGAGCGGAAGAAGTTCCGCTCCGCGCCGCGGTTCGCACCGGCCGGTCAGAGCACGCAGATGATTGTCGGGGCCGACGACGCGCGCGACCGCGATATCCTTCGGGCGTCCGGCTCGCTCTACTCGAGCTATCGTCTCAAGCGTGTTTATTACTCCGCGTTCAGTCCGATCCCTGATTCGTCGCGCGCGTTGCCACTTATTGCGCCGCCGCTGGTTCGCGAGCATCGTCTCTATCAGGCGGATTGGCTGCTTAGGTTCTACGGGTTCGGCGTCGAGGAGATTACCGACGTCACGACGGATGGAAATCTCGATCTCGAGATCGACCCGAAACTCGCATGGGCGCTGGCACATCGAGAGCGGTTTCCGGTCGACATTAATCGAGCGGACCGCGAACTACTGCTGCGGGTGCCCGGGCTCGGAACCAAGGCAGTTGACCGGCTGCTGTCAGCGCGGCGGTTCCAACGTTTCCGTCTTGAAGATTTGGCGCGGCTTTCTCCGGGCACGCGTAAAGCGATGCCGTTCATCTGCGCGGAAGACTGGACGCCTGGCGCGCTGACCGACAGCGCCAACCTGCGCGCGCGGTTCGGGCCGAAACCGCAGCAGATGGATCTGTTCGCTGCATGAGCGCGCGTTCTGCGGATCGGGCGGGCGCGATGCACACGTTCGCGCTCGATCATCCCGCCGACCTCGAGGGTTGGCGCGAGACAGCGCGGGCTGCTTACCTCGCTGGCTTACAACCGCATGAGGTTTTGTGGACATCCGCCGGCCAGCCATCGCCGGGCGATTTGTTTGCGGCGCCGGTGGCAGGCAACGGTGCCGACGCGACGGCCGCACTTCCAGCGCCGGTTAACGAAGGCGAACTGCGGGTGCCGCGGGGCTTCATGCAGCTTGCGCGGGAGGTCGTCTGCCACCGCGACGAGGCGCGTTTCGTCCTGCTCTACGATCTGCTCTTTCGGTTGCAGTCGGATCGCCATCTGTTGCGCAAAGCCGCCGATCCACTCCTCGACCGGATGGTTCGCCTCGCGAAAGAAATCCGCCGGGACGCGCACAAGATGAAAGCCTTCGTCCGGTTTCAGAAAGTGGGTGAGCGGACCACAGTGACGGGGGATACGCGCGAGCAATTTGTCTCCTGGTTCGAGCCGAGCCATCGGATCGTGCGGTTCAAGGCGTCATTCTTCGTCAAGCGCTTCACGTCGATGGACTGGTCTATCCTGACCCCGGACGATTGTGTGCACTGGGACGGAGAAAAACTGCGCTTCACCCCGGGCACCGCGAAGCCCGCGGCGCGCGAGGATGCGCTCGAGGATGCGTGGCGCACCTACTATGCGAGCATTTTCAACCCAGCCCGGCTGAAGGTTTCGGCCATGCAGTCTGAAATGCCGAAGAAGTACTGGAAGAACCTGCCGGAAGCTGAACTGATCCCCGAGCTTGTGCGTTCGGCACAGTCAAAGATGGCGTCGATGGTTGATGCCGCGCCGACATTGCCGAAACCCGCCATGATGCGTCACCGTGAAATCGCCCCCGAAGAGCCTGCGCTCGACCTTGGCAAGGTCTCCTCGCTGTCAGAGTTGCGGACCGCGCTTGGCGGTTGCCGCGCCTGCCCGCTGCACGGGCCGGCGACGCAGGTCGTGCCGGGCACGGGGCAGTCTTCAGCCTCGCTCATGATTGTCGGAGAGCAACCCGGCGATCAGGAGGATCTGGCGGGTCGACCGTTCGTTGGGCCTGCGGGTGCCGTGTTGCACGCGTTGATCGATGAAGCGGGGCTCGATCGGGACGACATTTTCCTCACCAACGCGGTCAAACACTTCAAGTATCAGCCGCGCGGCAAGCGCCGCATTCACCAGAACCCGGCCGCACATGAGATCGACACATGTCGTTGGTGGCTGGAGAAGGAAATTGCGCTTGTGCAACCGAAGCTGATCGTCGGCCTTGGGGGAAGTGCAATGCGGGGGCTCACCGGTCGTACGATGGCGATCGGCCGGGCACGGGGAGAAGAAATCGCGCACGCTTCAGGCACGCCCGTCATCGCGACTTATCACCCATCCTATGTGTTGAGGGCGCCGGAGCCGGAGGCACCGCGTCGCATGTTGCTTGAGGATCTGCAGCGGGCGCACGCATTGCTCGCTGCCTAGGGAGGGGGGCGGGAGCGGGGCGGGGCGTCTGGTTCAGCGCGGTCTCGGTGTCGCGGCGACGTGCTCAGGCCTCACTGTTCAGTTATACCGCGCTTGTTCGGTGAGGTGCGGGGTAACGCAGATGGCCAAGTTGACAAGACGGGCGTTCGTTGCAGGCGCAGGTGCGAGCGCTGCCGGGGTGGGGCTTGTCTCCGCCGGGCGCCTCTCAGCACGGGCAGCGGAAACCGCCGGTGCAGGCCCGCAGGTGCTGCGGGCAGCACCGACGACGGCGCAGTTGCTCGAAGCGGATCAACCGCCAACACCCGTTTGGGCCTACAATGGTTCGGTGCCCGGCCCGGAGATCCGCATTCCGCGCGGCAAGCCTTTCGCGGCCCGGCTCCAGAATGGGCTCGACGCGCCGACGACCATCCACTGGCATGGTGTGCGCAACGAAAATGCGATGGACGGCGCGGCCGGGCTGACCCAGCCGCCGGTCGCACCCGGTGAGGTCTTCGACTACGCGTTCACACCGCCCGATGCCGGGACGTTCTGGTATCATCCGCACTTCCGGACCTACGAGCAGTTGGCACGGGGCTTGGCCGGTGCGTTCATCGTGACGGAGGATAATCCGCCGCCCGTTGACCGCGATGTTGTCCTGGTTTTCGACGATTGGCGCATACGTGAAGATACACAGATCGATGGGGCGAGTTTCGGCGCCTTCCATGATCTGTCGCATGCCGGCCGCCTCGGCAACGTGCTCACGTTGAACGGTGCGTTTAGCTACGATCTCGATGTGCGCGCAGGTGATCGGCTGCGTTTGCGGCTGCTCAATGCCAGCACGGCCCGCGTGCTACGGATCGCGCTGCCCGGGCACCGGCTCCGGGTCGTTGCGCTTGACGGTGCCCCGGTCACCCCGTTCGATGCGGAGGATATTCGTCTCGCTCCGGCCCAGCGATGTGACGTCGTTGTCGATTGCATGATGGACGTTGGCACACGTACCCCAATCATCGCGGACACGGGGAGAAAAAAGCTCGAGGCCGGCTATCTCGCGTATGACGCGGCGAAGCGCCAACGCACCGCAGTCCTCGGCGATCCGATCGTGCTGAATGCGTGGGAGATGCCGGGGGTCGGTGACACATCGGCGGCGCGCCGGGATCTGCGGGTCGTCGATCTCGTTATGGATGGCGGCGCCCGAACCTGGCTCGATACCGCGCAGTATGAAGGTGAGACCCTCGATGCGCGCACGCTCGCGCGCCAACACGGCAAGGTATGGGCATTCAACGGTATCGTCGGCAAACCGGACGAACCGCTTGCGCGGTTCGCGCGGGATGAGCCCGTGGAGATGCGCTTGGTAAACCGCACAGCATGGCCGCATGCAATGCATTTTCACGGGCACCACGTTCGGGAAATTGCGCGCGGGTCGATACCGCAGAACGGCCTGGATAACGTGACCGCCGTGACCAGCAAATCCGTGCGCGCAGGTGGGTCGGGACACTGGCGCGATACCGTTTATCTCCGTCCACAGGAGATGCTGACGGTCGGCTTCGTGGCGCACAATCCCGGGCTCTGGATGCTGCACTGTCACATGCTCGCCCACCAACTCGGTGGCATGGCGACGTGGTACGAAGTGGCCTGAGGCGATGACGACGGACCATTCTGCAATCGGCATACGCCGCGAGCGATCAGCGCCGATGCCCGCGCATCGCTTCTCCGTCGCACCGATGATGGATTGGACGGACCGGCACTGCCGCATGTTCCATCGCTGCCTGACACAGCGCGCCGAACTTTACACCGAGATGGTGACATCAGCGGCTGTCGTGCACGGGGACCGCGCGCGGCTGCTCGATTTTGATCCGCGTGAACGGCCGGTTGTCCTGCAGCTCGGCGGGTGTGAGCCGGACGAACTGGCCGAGGCGGCGCGGATCGGTGCGGGGTGGGGCTACGACGCCATCAACCTCAATGTGGGGTGTCCTTCTGACCGGGTGCAGTCCGGCCGCTTCGGTGCGGCACTCATGGCTGAGCCGGAACGCGTTGGTCGGTGCGTTGCGGCGATGGCGCAAGTGGTCGATGTGCCGGTGACGGTCAAATGCCGAATCGGTATCGACGCGCAGGACAGCGAGACGGATTTTGCACGGTTCGTCGAGATCGTCGCGGATCATGGGTGCCGCCAGTTCGTCGTGCATGCCCGCAAGGCGTGGCTGAACGGTCTTTCGCCGAAGGAAAACCGGGAAATCCCGCCGCTCGACTACGACAGGGTGCATCGGCTCAAGCTGGCGCGGCCCGACCTCGAGGTCGTGCTCAATGGGGGATTACGCACGCTCGATGAAGGCTGCGCGGCGGCAGGCGCACTCGATGGCATGATGCTCGGGCGTGCGGCCTATCAGACACCCGCGACACTCGGCGAGGTGGATCAGCGCATTTTCGATTCCGCAGCGCCTCCCATCTCGCGCCGCGCCGCGCTTGAGGCGTTCTGCCACTACGTCGAGGAAGCCTGTGCTCAGGGCACGCGGTTGCATGCGATGACGCGGCATGTGCTCGGAATCGTGCAAGGGCTTGCCGGCGCGCGACGCTTCCGTCAGATCCTCAGCAGCGAGGCGACACGACCCGGCGCTGATGTCGAGGTGTTGGTGCGCGCGATGGGGGCGGTTGCGTTCGATGAGGCAGCGGAAACCGCGCAGGCAGCAGCACCAGAGTTTCGGCGCGAGGCACTCGACGCTTAGGGTGCATGTGGGGCGGCATGGCGCCGACCCGTCGCTGTCGCACGCGATCCGGAGCGCGGCATGATCGCGGGCGTAGATGCACAGTCGCTTGCGATCGTGGTCGTCTCCCTCCTCGCCGCCGGTCTGCTGATGGGCTTCATCGCCGGGCTCTTCGGCATCGGTGGGGGCGGCGTGCTGGTCCCCGTCCTGTTCGAAGCGTTCGGCATCATGGGGGTCGACCCGTCGGTCCGCATGCATCTCGCAGTCGGAACGTCGCTCGCGATTATCATCCCAACGTCATTTCGATCCTACATCAGTCATCGCTCAAGCGGCGCCGTTGATATGCAGGTCGTCCGGCCGATGGCGGTTTTCATCGTTGTTGGGGTGGTCGCGGGAGCGCTGGTCGCGCGCGTCGCGGACGCGTCGGTGCTCAAGGCGATTTGGGCCGTCGTCGGGGCACTGCTCGCAGCGAAATTCCTTTTCTCGCGGGAAAGCTGGCGGCTTGGCACGCACCTGCCGAGCGCACCCTGGCTTAGTGGGTACGGACTTGTCGTCGGGGTCATCTCCGCGCTGATGAGCATTGGCGGCGGCGCGTTTATCTCCGGGATGATGACGCTCTATGGGCGCACGATCCACCAAGGCGTCGCGACGGCATCAGCGTTCGGCCCGCTGATCGCGGTGCCGGGCATGATCGGGTTCATCTGGGCGGGGTGGGGCATACCGACCCTGCCGGTCGGCTCGCTCGGCTACGTCAGTATCATCGGGGCGCTGGCCGTCATCCCGGTGAGTGTGCTGGTCGCCCCGCTCGGCGCACGCGTCTCGCATGCATGGTCGAGACGCCGGCTGGAGATCGGCTTCGGCATCTTCGTCGGGCTGGTGTCGCTGCGCTTCTGGGTCGCGCTGTTTTTCGAATGACACGCCGCGCGCGCCAACCGAAGCGCCGGTTCGACCAGGTGTTCGTCAACGAGCGCTGAGGCAGACCTTCTTTTCAGGCGCGAC
>JBCBJG010000163.1:0-7456 GCA_038523655.1 Pseudomonadota bacterium
GATACCGACAGATCACGCTGCCATCCGGCGTTCGTCGGGTCCAACACCGCTAGGCGCTCGCGGATCGCAAGTCCATCACGGTACGCCCGCTCGGCCCTCGCGCCGTCTCCCTGCGCCTGAAGCACATCACCGATTTTGTTCCACGATACCGACAGATCACGCTGCCATTCGGCATTCGTCGGGTCCGACGCCGCAAGACGCTCGGCGATCGCAAGGCCGTCACGGTACGCCCGCTCAGCGCCTGCGCCGTCCCCCTGCGCCTGAAGCACCTCGCCCATACCAAGATGCGCCCACAGCACCTGCTGGCCCATCACCTCGGGCTGATTGTTACGTACGAGGATGCTCTCAAACGCCTGCTTGGCCGCCGCCAAGTTCCCGCTGTCTAACTGAAGGTGCCCGTGCCAGAGCAGCGCCTCAGGATCGCCCGGGTCGAGTTCCACGGCGCGGGCGAACGCGGCACGGGCTCGTTTCGGATCACCGAGCCCCGCGATTGTGCCAGCGTGTCGGAAGGCGGCGGCGGCTTCTTTCGCGCTACGGTCGGCGTCGGCTGCCCGCTCCTCGGCGACCGCGAGGAATAGAGGCTCAGCCGCCTCGGTATCGCCGACGGCGAGCAGTTCAAGCGCTTCCGCCATTCGCGCATCGCCATCGCGCGCATCGTCAACAGCGGCCTCAACCGCATCACGAACCTGATTGCCCGCATCGAGCCCGGCGACCGCAATGCCCCGGTCTGCAAGTAGCGCCTGCACACTGCGCGAGAGCGCGTCGATCTTCGCCGTTTGCTCAGCATCGCGCTGCCGCTCGGCCGCGTCGCGTTCGGCGGCACGAGCTGCTTCCGCGCGTGCCTCGCGCGCGCGCCGCGCTCGCCCGACTGTCGCGTCCCAGAGCCACGTGAGAATGTCGAGGATGGTTTTGACCGCGCCGAGGATCACCCCGACGCCGGCGGCGAGCGTCAGCGCCTTGCCCCACCAAGGCCAGCTTTCGGTGAGCGCGGAAGCCCACTCGACCCACGCTCCGACGACCGCGTCCATTGCGCCCCCTGCGCCGCGCCTTCACCCACTCACGCAGCATAGAAATGGTGCGCATACGCTTCAAGCCCGGCCATGACGCGAGACCCATCGACCCCGCTTGGCCGACTGATGGGCCTGCGACTAAATCGCAGGATGACAATGGGGGTGGGGTGAGAGACGTGGTCATCACCGACCGGCGCGCGCTTTGCCAAGCGCACCTTACCAATGCAAACCCCACCGATACCCGCCGTCCACAATTTTCATCCCATGGCTCGTCCATGGGACGTATCTGCGCTCCGGGAGTGGCGGGACACGCTGCCCCTCGGTGGATCAACGCGCTCTAAATCAAGCAACCCACTTCGCTCCCGGCGTTGTGTTGCGCAACCGCCTGACGCGGCGGCACTCCGCTGTGCGGAGGGCCGTTACTGCAACGTGTCCACGTCCTGCTGCGTCACGGTGTAGGTGCCGGTGAAGCGAACGCTGTCGCCGGGTGCGAGGGTGTCCCACGTGCCATTGGGGGCTGCGTCGGTGCTATCGCCCGTGGGCGCGGCGTCGGTGAAGAGCAGTTCACTCCCCGGCGACGGCGGGGTGTTTTCGCCGTTGTGCGCATCCGCGATCGTGACGCTGTTGATCGTCACGTTCCCGCTGTTCGTGACCGTGTAGGTGTAGGTGATTTCCTCCCCGACCGCGCGCCCCGTGTCATTATCGGCCGTCTTGATGACCGTCAGTTGCGGAGCCGCCGGCGCGAGTCCGACGCTCTCGCTCGCCGTTGGGGAGGTAAATGTGCCTCGGCGGGGTGTCGCGACGACAGAGGCCGTGTTCGCAATCGGGTTCTGGGCGTCGAAGTCCGCCTGGTTGATGTCGTAGGTCGCCTCGAAGGTGGCGCTGTCGCCGGGAGAGAGAAAATCGACAACCCCATCCCCGGGCGTTGCATTGTTCGAGAGCCCCGAGGTGTTCGTGAGTGTCTCGTTGCCGAAGGAGGACAGCGTGCCGCTGCCGCCGTGGCTGTCGGTGATCGTAACGTTGGTGAGCGTGATAGTGCCAGTGTTCACGACCGTGTACGTATACGTCACCGCGTCGCCCGTCGTGAGGCCGCTATCGGGGCTCGCCGCCTTGGCGAGCGTCACCGCGTTGTTCGGCGCCGGGCCGGTGATTGTGACCTCTCCGGAGACATTGCCGAGCGTCCCCTCAGTCGGCTCGCCACTTACCAGTGCGGTATTGGTGAAGGTCGACGACGCGTCGATGTTCTCCTGCGTGATCGTGTAGTTCGCCGTGCAGGTCATGCTCTGGCCGCTCGCGAGCGTCGTGAGTGGGCAATTGATCCCCGCGACATTCGGGTCCGTCACCTGGACGTTGTTGAGCGTCACCGAGCCGATGTTCTCGACATCGAAGCTGTAGACGATCGCATCACCGACTGCCGAATACGACGGCACGTTCGACGTTTTCTCGATCGAGATGCCGGGTGCCACTTCCGGGGTGCCGGACGCATCGTTCCCGTCCCGGAAGAACCAGAAGTTGTCGTTCGGATCGTCATCGAAGATGGTCGGCGTCGTCGATCCGGTGGTGAGGATGTTGTTCAGCAACCCGGGAACCGGCGTGAGATCGATCCATCCGGTGCTTGTCTCATTCGCGCCCTGGTTGCGAAAGCAATTCTCGAAGCCGCTCGACGTGGTGCCTGCGAAGTTCGTGCGCTCCACCGAGTTGGCCGCCAGACCCGTGAAACTCGTCACGTTGATCCCGTTGATCCGGAACGTCAGATCGTTCTGGTCGAAATCACCGGGACAGGAGTCTCCGTCCCGCGCAGTGAGACGCACATAACCCTCCACGATCGCGCCACCGAAATACGTGCTGCAGGGGGTCGGCCCGCAGTTGAGTGCCTGCGTCGGCCCAAGCTGGAATGGGTTCCCACGAAACGCGACCGGAGTGCCGGAGTTCTGGAACCCCTGAAACTGCGTCGAGGGATTGACGAACTGGTAGTAGATATTGCCGCTTGCGCCGATCAGGACAAAAAGCGTCCCGCCGACCTCCGGATAGGTGGATGGGATGGCGCCGTTTCCGTTCGGCACCGTGGTCGTGAACGGAGTGGCCTGTGCCGCGGGCCCACCCACACCGACCATACCGAAGATCATCCCGCCAACGATCGCCAGCGCGCGCACCGCGTCACGGAGAGAAAAAAGGCGCATCATCACGACCTACGGGATCGCCGGGCCGTCGACGCGCAGGGCATCGAAGATCATGCCGACACTGTCCGACACGCGCAGGGTGGAGGGCGTCACCTCCCAGACCATCCCGTTCGGCGTCGCGTAAGCCGACGGGCCACTCCGCGTGGCGGGGATCTCGTAGGCAACGTCGCGGTCGTTGGCGAAGACGGCGACAGCAGCGCTCGCCGTGCGGTCCTCGATGCAGACCATGCTCTGGCCGAGGTCCAAGGTCAGCCGCTGGAGCTTGGTGCCGCTCACCTCGGGCGGGAGGAAGCACGCGACCGTCGTCGACTGCGCGCGCACGGACGGGACCAGCAAAGTTCCGGAAACGGTGGCAATCATCGTAAGCGCCAGCCATCGCTTCGCGGCGGCGCGTGAAGAGATGTTACGCTGCGTGACACCGGATGGTCTGGTCATGTTTAGCCTCCGAATCAACCTATGCGCGAAATCATAGCGGATTCCCTCGCGTAGGTATTCTTCAGATGACCACAGGGAAACTGGCGTCCCACAGGCCCGGCACAGGCTCGTCCCAGGCGCGGCCTATGCACGGCCCAGCCAACCTTCCAGGCGCCTCTCAAGCGCGTCCTAAGTATCTCCCGAGGTGCCTGAAACACGCGACGTAATGCCGACGCTTGGACCACGGATCAACGTCCGCCGCCAGGATGCCCTCGCGCGCGCAAACGAACGACTGAGCCTTCGTTCCGTAAATGAAAATCGTCACAGCGCGATCAGGCGACATCGACCCCGAGCACGCCCGGCATCGCGCGGATGTCCGCAAGCGTGCGCGTCGCCAGATCGACCTTGTGGTCCGGGGCGAGCGTCACCTTGCGCCCCTTGTCCGGCAACCAGATTTCGAGCCGAACCTCGCACCGTCCGCGCGACTGCAACAGCTCCGCGAGATCGTCGAACTGCGTCGCCCCGTTGACCCGGATGGTCGCCCGGGAATGGGATCGACCAGCCGCCTTTTCGAGGGCCTCGATGCCCTGCACGTTGACCTTGACCACGTCGTCCTGACGCTTGCCCTCGACGCGCACCAAGAGCGGCGCACCGGAGTGCAGCAGCTCCCGCGCCGCGCCGAGCAGTTCGGAGAAAACAATCGCCTCGTATTGCCCGGTCGGATCCGACAACCCGACGAACGCAAACGGATTACCACGCTGCGAGCGTCGCTCCGTCACATAGGAGACGGTCGCGGCCATTGCTCCACCGGCACTTTCTCCCTCGCCCACTTCGGCCTCGAAATCGCGCCAGTGCTGCAGACCGAGTTGCTCATACGCATCGGCGTAGTCATCAAGAGGATGCCCGGAGAGATAAAACCCGATCGCGTCGAACTCGTTGGCGAGGCGTTCGTCCCCCCGCCAGGCCTTTGCCGGCCGCAGATCGAGCGGTGCGGTTTCCTCGACATCGCCGAACAACGAGTTCTGCCCGCTCTCCCGGTCCGCGGTGGTACGTTGCGCAGCGCCCATGATGATATCTGCGTTGGCGTGCACCAGGGCGCGGTCTGGCAGCAGGCACTCGAACGCGCCGGCCGCCGCGAGCACTTCTAGCCCGCGCTTGTTCATTGCTTTCGGGTCTATCCGCGTTGCGAAGTCGTTGAGCGTCGCGAACGCACCGCCAGCAGCACGCGCGGAACACATCTGCTCAACGGCCCCGCGCCCGAGGCTCTTGAGCGCGGCCATCGAGTAGCGGATTGCACCCCCTTCAGGACGAAAATCAACGTGGCTTGCGTTCACGCACGGCGGAAGAATATCGATCCCCGAGCGACGGGCTTCCTGTGCGAACACGTTGAGCTTGTCCGTGTTGCCGAGATCGAGCGTCATAGAGGCGGCGAGAAATTCGACGGGATGGTTCGCCTTCAGATAGGCGGTCTGATAGGCGAGCAGTGCATACGCCGCCGCATGTGATTTGTTGAACCCGTAGCCTGCAAACTTATCGACGAGTTCGAAGATGTAGCTCGCCTCTTTCTTTTTCACGCCGTTCGCGACGGCGCCTTCGACGAACTCAGCCTTCTGCTGGGCCATGACGGCTTTGTCTTTTTTCCCCATCGCGCGGCGGAGCACGTCGGCGCGACCAAGCGTGTACCCGGCGAGCACCTGCGCAATCTTCTGGACCTGCTCCTGATAGATGATCACGCCGTACGTCTCGGCGAGCACCTCGGTCAGCATCGGATGGAGATAATCGACCTCCTCCGTCCCGTGCTTGCGCGCGATGTACGTGGGAATATTATCCATTGGCCCGGGGCGATAGAGCGAGACCATCGCGACGATATCGTCGAACCGGTCCGGCTTGAGGCGCCGCAGCGCATCGCGCATGCCCGTCGATTCAAGCTGGAATACGCCGACGGTCTCCGCCCGCGCGAGCATCTCGTAGGTCTTCGCATCGTCGAGGTGATGCTGCGAGAAAACGAGGTCGTGCCCCGCCTCGTGCACGAATTGCAGCGCCTTCTGGATGACGGTCAGCGTCTTCAGGCCGAGGAAGTCGAACTTCACGAGGCCCGCCGGCTCGACCCACTTCATGTTGAACTGTGTGGCGGGCAGATCGGACCGGGGGTCCTGATACATCGGCACGAGCTGGGTCAGCGGGCGATCACCGATGACGACACCTGCCGCGTGGGTTGACGCGTGACGATAAAGTCCCTCGAGCTTCTGGCCGATCTCCAGCAGCTTCGCGACTTGCTCGTCGCCATCGCGCGCTTCCTGCAACCGCGGCTCTTCGTCGATCGCCTCCTCCAGCGTGACCGGGTTCGCCGGGTTGTTCGGGACCATCTTGCAGAGCCCGTCGACCTGCCCGTACGGCATATGCAGCACACGCCCGACATCGCGCAGCACAGCACGCGCCTGCAGCTTTCCGAACGTGATGATCTGGCCGACGTAATCGCGGCCATATTTCTCCTGAACGTATCGGATGACCTCGTCGCGCCGGTCCTGGCAGAAGTCGATGTCGAAGTCCGGCATCGATATCCGCTCGGGGTTCAGGAACCGCTCGAAGATGAGCCCGAAAGCGAGCGGATCGAGGTCGGTGATGGTCAGCGCATAGGCGACCAGCGAGCCGGCACCGGACCCGCGGCCCGGCCCCACCGGAATGCCCTGATCCTTCGCCCACTTGATGAAGTCCGCGACGATCAGGAAGTAGCCGGGGAACTGCATCCGCTTGATGATGTCGAGCTCGTAGGCGAGCCGCTCGCGGTAGTCCGCTTCGGTTTTACCCTCCGCCGGCCCGTGCACCGCGAGCCGTGCCGTGAGCCCGTCTTCCGCCTGACGCACCATCTCGGCCGCTTCGGCCTCGAGCATCGCGGTCGGGTCGTCATCACCGATCTGCACGAACTGCGGCAGGATGGGTGGATGCGTCTTCGGGCGATGGGCGCAGCGCTGCGCGATCACGGCCGTATTGGCGATCGCATCTGGCAGATCGGCAAACAACGTGCGCATTTCCGCCTGCGACTTGAATCGGTGCTCCGCAGTGAGCCGTCGCCGGTCATCCTCCGAAACATACCGCCCATCCGCGATACAGATCAGCGCATCGTGCGCTTCGAAATCAGCCGCGGAGGGAAAGTAACACTGGTTCGTCGCGACGAGAGGCAGACCGTGCTTTTCAGCCAAGGCAAGCAAGGCCGGTTCGACCTCGCGCTCGCTGGGCCGTCCGTGGCGCTGCACCTCAACATACAGCCGATCACCGAAGGCGGCCGACAGCGTACCCAGCCGCGCCTCGGCGCGCTCGTGCGCCCCGCTGGCAAGCAGCCGGTCGATACAGCCCTCCGGCCCGCCGGTGAGCGCGATGATGCCGGCGGCGTGCGCGGCGATCTCGTCGAGTGTGACCCCCGGCGCGTCTGCGCGACCATCGGCAAGGAACGCCGCGCTCGCGAGCGCCATAAGGTTGGCGTATCCCGCAGCATCGCTTGCAAGCAGTGCGATCGTTCCAGTCGGGTGCAGCCGCTCTCCGCCGGGCGGGCGCGGACCATCACGCGCGGGCACCTCAAGCACCGTGAGTGTGCACCCGGTGATCGGCTGCACGCCGGCGCCAGCCATCTTTTCGGAGAACTCGAGCGCACCGAACAGGTTGTTGGTGTCGGTGATCGCCAACGCCGGCATGCGGTCCGCCTGCGCGAGCTTAACCAGCTTCGCGATCGGCAACGCGCCTTCAAGCAGCGAGTAAGCCGAGTGCGTGCGCAGGTGGATGAAGGGTGAGTCGGCCATGGCTGGAATGTAGGCACCCGCCACGCCCGACGGAACCACAACCAACCGCTCATCAACA
>JBCBJG010000164.1:0-7390 GCA_038523655.1 Pseudomonadota bacterium
ACATTGCCGTGCATGTCGTGCAGGCCGAACAGGTTCGCGGGGTATCTGCCGACCTCGCAGGTTTTTCGGTCGAAAGCGTCGTTTTCCTCCTCGGGCACGCTGCAGTCGACATGGGCTAGAGTCGAAGAGGCGATATCACCGAAGCCGTAAGCAGTCTGCGTTCCAGCGCGACACGCATATTCCCACGCGGCCTCCGAAAGCAGCCGATACGCACGGCCGGTCTCCCGCGATAACCACGCAAGATAGTCTTGAGCGTCGTACCAGGAGACGTTGATCACTGGCCGCCGACCCCTGCCCCAGCCTTCATCACACGGATAGCGGGGATGGGCAGTCTCGGCGTTGACTGCGGCGCGCTCCGGATTATCGCGACCATCCTCGAAACGGCCTGCGACCTCATAATAATAGTCCCATTCCGCGAACGTCACGGGGTACTTTCCAATCAGGAGTGCGTAGCCAATTTCGACGCGATGCTGCGGGCGTTCATCGCAGAGCCCCTCCCGCTCAGCTGAGCCCATGAGAAATTCTCCGCCCGGCACGCGCACCAGTTCCGGGGCGAAGTCGGCATCCTTGGTGCGTGCGCGCATGTTCGATGTTCTGAGCTTGTCGGTTCCTCGATACTGCGGAACCTACACCAAGGGAGCCGCTGCATGCGACGCCACCGCTCATCCTGATTGCGCCGACGCGTTGCCCGCCCTGACTTATCAACAGACCCGCCGCGTCACCGAGGCAGCAATGCTATCCTGACCGGCACAGAATTGTGCCTCCGCACGTGAAGTTGCGCGGACGGCCACACCGCCATTGGGGAGGCGATAGATGGATTGGCTCATGCCGTTCGTGGAGCGTGCCGGTCGGCAGGCGCTCGCACTCATCAGCACACCCGAAACCTACACCCAGTTCGGGATCATTCTCGGCGCGATCATGATCGCGTGGCTCGTCGCCGCTGCGCTCTCCGGGCGAATTCATGCCGCGCACGGGCGCACGCAGCCGGAAGCGGAGCGCGCCATTATCCGCTTCCTCGATTCGATCCGGTCGCTTTTTTTTCCCGCCTTCGCGATCGTCGCGCTGAGTGCCGCGACCTCGTTTTCCGAAACGCTCGCCGCGGACAATACGATCGTCAAAGGTGCGCAGGGCCTGGCGATCATCGCGCTGCTGTACCGGATCGCGAACCGCTTCCTGCAAAGCCCGATTCTTATTTCGGTCCTCAAATGGGTCGGTATCCCGATCGCCGCGCTCTACGCGTTCGACGTGCTCGACGATGTGATCGCCGCCCTCGATAGCGCGGCGGTCGAGATCGGCAACATCCGCTTCAGCGCCTACGGTGTCGTGCGCACGCTGCTGTTCGGCGTGATCCTGTTCTGGCTCGGCCGGGCGTCGAACAGGACGGGCAAGCGGGTGATCCGCGCCCAACAGGCGTTCGACATCGGCACGCAGGAAGTGCTGGCGAAGCTCCTCGAGATTTTCATCTACGTCGCGATCTTCCTCGTTCTGATCAATATCATGGGGCTGGATCTGACGGCGCTCGCGGTGTTCGGCGGTGCGCTTGGCGTCGGCCTCGGTTTCGGCTTGCAGCAGATCGCCGCGAACTTCATCTCCGGCCTGATTATCCTCCTCGATCGCAGCGTGACCGTTGGCGACTACATCGAGCTCGAAGATGGTCGTGCGGGAACGCTGCGGGAGCTGACCATGCGCTCGGCGACGCTCGAGACCTTCGAGGGCAAAGACATCATGGTGCCGAACGAGAAGTTCATCACCACCTCGTTCGTGAACTGGACGCACAACAACCAGAAGCAGCGCTACTCGCTGACGTTCCAGGTGGCCTACGCGACCGATCTGGAGAAATTGTTCGATATTGTCCGCGACATCGTCGTGAGCCATCCGCAGGTGTTGAGCGGCGACGACCTGCCGCTTGCTGAACGACCCGACGCGGAGATTAAAAGCTTCGACGACAGCGGGATCACGATCCTTGTCGAGTTCTGGATGAACGGCATCGACGATGGCGACAACCGCGTCGGCGCAGACCTCAACATGATGATCTGGACCGCGCTCAAGACCCACGGCATCCAGATTCCGTTCCCGCAGCGCGAAATCCGTATTCTTGGCGAGGAAGCCGGCGTGTGATGAGCCGAGGACCGCGATGTCTGTCGTCGTCCATGGTTCCGCATGCCGCCAGCGCGTCAATAAAGCTCCTCTTTCTCGTCCCGGCGCAGTTCCGCTTCCATTTCGTCGATCGGCATCGAGATACGGGCATCCGCCATGTAGGCCTCGGCGAGCGAGGGCACGGCCGCCGTATCTGGCCACGCTTCCGGTCGCCATAGCCCCGAGCGGATTCCGCATTTCGTGCAGTGCATGAACGCTTCGTGCACCTCGATGAGCAACACGAAGGTTGGCACGCGCCCGCGGATCGCGAACTGCTCGGCAGGTTTCGGGTCCTCGGTCAGCGTGGCCCGGCCTGCGATCCGCAGCGTGTCGTTGCGTCCCGGAATGAGGAAGAGCAGCGCAACCGCGTTATCCGCGAAAATGTTCTCGTAGGTATCATGGCGAGCATTGCCCGGCCGGTCCAAGATGGCCAGCCAGTTTTCGTTCAGCACGGAGACAAAACCGGGCGCATCACTCTTGGGAGAAATATCCAGCAGCGCGTCCCCAGCCCGCGACGCGATGAGCACGAACGGGGCATGGTCGATGAAGGTCGCGCAGTACTGATCGATGTGGTCGATCGACTTCGCCGCGATGTGCTCGTCGACCGGCCCGACGATGTCGCGCAGTTGCGCGTGGGATGAGACGACAAATTCCGGGTCGATATTCATGGCTCGGGACCACGCCGCGCAACCGGGTGATATTACCGCCCCAAGCATCGCCCCCGCGCATCAGCCCCCGCAACCCGAAACTGGCTTGGTCGCGCCCACGCAGTGCCCGCCGCGCGTGCTGCGCATCTCAAGCGGCTCTGCTCAGCCACGGAGCAAAAAAAGCCCCGGAGATTGCTCTCCGGGGCTGCGTGCTACCAAGAACGCTGGGTGTCGCTTGGGACCGCTTTAGAACGACCCGCGATAAGCTTCCGGTTTCAGCGGCGCGTCGATCACATGAATAACGCCGTTGTCGACCTTGATGTCGGCCTGCGTGACTTTCGAGTTGCCGATCTTCACGCCGTCGGTGCCATCGACTTTGATCGTCGTGCCTTCGGCTGTTTTCGCGTCAACCGTTTTACCGGCAAGATCGGATGAGGTGACAGCGCCCGGCACCACATGCGTCTTCAGCAGCCGGACAAGATGCTTTTCCTTCCCGGCTTTCAGGAAGAGATCGACCTCCTTCTGCGGCCACGCCTTGAACGCTTCGTTCGTTGGCGCGAACACCGTGAACGGGCCTTCGCTTTTCAGCGTTTCAACGAGGCCGGCCTGCTTCACCATCTTGGCAAGGGTGGAAAATTCCGGTTTCGCAAGCACCGTGTCGACGATGTCGGCGGCGCTGGCGGTCGTGGCCGTGGAGAGCGCAAGCGCGCCTGCGAGTGCGAGGGATTTGATGCTCTTCATTATAGATTCCTTCTCCGTTGGATGACCCAGACATAGGGACGGGCGGGCGCAAGCGCATGACACTTCCGGTCACGATGCTGTCAGCCGTGCCGATTAAACCGCCCTGACGCTGGTAAGTTCACGCCGGTTGGTACGCGGCGGTTCACGCCGGTTGGTTCACGCCGGTTGGCGGCGGTGGACCAGGACACCGGGGTCGTCTCCGTCGGCGATGGCGCGCGTTGAGATCGCCTTCCATCAGCAGCGGCCGGTTTGCCGGTCGCTAGCTCTCACCCCGCGCACGGCGACGAAGCAGGCCGACGAGAGCAACGGCGCTCGCAATCAGCGATACAAGCAGGAAAAGCCAGCCGAGCGGAATGAGGAAAAACGGCTCGCGCAGCACCCCCGCTTCGTCGACCGAGCTCCCGAAGGCCGCGAACACGAGGGCGCATCCGGCCGCGAGCAGAATACTGACCAAGGAGACCATAACCGCGATGCGCATGCCGTACCTCTTTGTCGAGAAGCGACCTGCACCACGGCCCATCGAGGCGCAGGTTTTGCGCAGACGCCGTGTCGATGATCAGGTTACGCGCCGCAGCTCAACCGAACCGCCCGTGTCTCGCTTACCATCAGACGTCGATGGCGCCGCTCGCCCGGAGACGCAGCGCGCATAGGCCTCGTCGCGTAGCCCTTGGCAGGAAGCCGCCTAAACCGGCGGACCTTTGCCGATCTGCGAGCCGGGCGGCGTGTTCGGTGTGCCGATGCCGCGGAAGATCTTCTGGATCACGCCGAGGTCCCGCGTATGCGTCGGCGTCTCGCGAGAGATGTAGTCGAACACCTTCCCATCCTTCAGGCCGTAGCGCGCGACGTTCTGCACGGTCCCGAACTCGTCGAAATAGACGGCGACGACACGCCGATCCGTCACGGTCGGTTTCATGAAGGCACGCTGCTCGCGCGTCGACGAGATGTAGTAGTAGGCGCCACCACCGATTGCAGACGTCGTGTTCGGTGAACCGAGGGCCGTCTTGACCTGCTCCTTGCTGGCACCGGGTTGAACCTGCTGCAGATCAGACTGGGTGAACAGCTGACCGTGCTGGCTGATCGTCGGCGAGCAGGCAGCAAGCCCGGCACAGGCGGCGAATGTGAGAACCAGACGTTGCCTCGCCGACGCGCGCACGCGGCGCTGCGGCGTGCGAACATCAGGCTTGGCAGGCACAAGGATGCGGGCCATTTTACGCTTCATCCGCTGATCGGCTCCGTCGTCTGGACCGCGGCACTCGGACCGGCAGTGAACCGCTCCGCCGCGAGAATCGTTTCCCGCATACTAGAATGTACGCGCCGGGACCCAAATATCCCGGTCGGACGCAGGCGCGAGACGAACGAGGCATCGCATGTTCAACTGGTTCAAGGGTCGACCACACCGCGCCACTGCTGAGCGGCTGTACGAACAAATTGTGTCGCAAGCGCGCCAGCCTGAGTTCTACGCCTCTTTCGGCGTTTCGGACGATGTCGCCGGACGCTTCGAGATGGTCTGTCTTCATATGTTCGGGGTGATGGAGCGCATCGGGCTCGCAGGCGCCACGGACACGCTCGGCCGCGAACTCGTCGAAGCATTTTTCCGCGATATGGATGACGTGATGCGCGAAATGGGCGTTGGCGACACGACGGTGCCGAAGAAAATGCGCAAGACCAGCGAGGGCCTCTACGGCCGGCTTGATGCGTACGGCCGCGGTATCCGCGATGACGACCGCGCCGCGCTGTCTGCCGCGCTCGCCCGCAATATCTACGCTGACGAGAGCCGGGGCGACACAATGGAAGCCCGTGCACTCGCCGGCTACACGCGGCGCATGGTGGCCGAGCTGACCGAGGAGAGCGACGAGGCCGTGACCGTCGACGCGCGGATTGCCTTCCCCGAACTCGGATCGGACCGGGTTACGGACGCCACCGATGCGGTGCCGGGCGTCGCCGCGCAGTGATGTCGCCGCGCCTTGAAAGTGTCGCCTCCGGAACCGGGAACGACGATGTCGTCCTGCCGGCAGCGCTCGGCGCGCCGGTACTTCGGCTCTCAAGTGTTGCTGTCGGCGACGGGATCGACCGCGCGATCTCGTTCGACGCGGCAGATCGGGCAGAAATCGCCGAAGCCCTCGAGGTCGCGAACATCGCGCGCCTTGCAATCGATGTTGCCCTCCGTCCCACTAATAAAGGGCGGATCAGCGGGACGATGCGGCTGCGTGGCAAAATCGAGCAAGCGTGCGTGATCACGCTCGATCCCGTCATCACCCGGATCGATGAGACCGTCCCGGCTGACTTCTGGCCGGCCGGGCAGATTGCCCGCTGGGAAGGGGACCGCGGCGCGGAGGCTGAGTTCGACGCCAATACCCCGGACCCACTCCCCATTGTCGACGACCGAATCGATCTCGGACGTCTGCTGTGGGAAACCCTCGTCGTCTGCATCGATCCCAATCCGCGCGCCGGCGATGCGCGCATGGGCGATGTGAGTACCGAGACCGACGCAGAACGCGCGGCCGACCATCCGTTTGCGGCACTCGCCCGCTTGCGCGGCGGTGACGAGAAGACCTGAGCTGCCCACACCGACCCGCGGCAGCCCTTGCCGACCCGCACCGGCCCTCGCGGGCACGGCTCCGGCCCAATTCCAGCCGAGTACCGGTCACGTACCGACCACGTGCCTGCTCCCTGCCGGCCGACCCTCTCCAGGCCCGCGACCCAGGTACGAGGACCCGGTGATCCGGGTGGTACGGTCGCGTTAATCAGTTGTGCCACGCCCGCTTCATTGTATGTTCCGCCCGCTGCACGGCGGCCCTGCTGGGTGTCATCGCCGTTGACCGAGACGCATGAGGAGTGGCCGATGCGCGCCTCGCTCGTCATTTCAATCGACGCCATGGGCGGAGACCACGGACCGGAGACGGTGATCCCCGGCACCGCACGGTTTGCCGCGCGCCGCACGGACGCGACCTTCCTGCTGTATGGCGATGAAGCCGTACTCCGCCCGCTCGTTGCCCGCGAGCCATCGCTCGCGCAGCGCACGACGATCGTGCACACCGACGTGGCAGTCGCGATGGACGCAAAACCATCGCAGGCGCTTCGCAAGGGCCGGCGCGTCTCGAGCATGTGGCGTGCAATCGAGGCAGTCCGCGACGGCGATGCCCACGTTGCGATTTCCGCGGGCAACACCGGCGCACTGATGGCGATGGCGAAGTTCTGCCTGCGCACGACCGAAGGCGTTGAGCGCCCGGCGATCGCCGCGATTTGGCCGACCGTCGATGCCGAATGCATCGTGCTCGATGTCGGCGCGAACGTCGGCGCCACTGCCCGTCAGCTGTACGAATTCGCGCTCATGGGCGCCGCCATGGCGCGCGGCCTGTTTGGCCAGCACCGCCCACGGGTCGGCCTGCTCAACATCGGCGAGGAAGAGGTCAAAGGCCTCGACCCGGTGAAGGAAGCAAACGCCATGCTGCGCGAGAGCGATCGCGCGTTCGAGCATGTTGGTTTCGTGGAAGGCGATCAGATCGGCCACGGCGGTGCGGACGTGATCGTCACCGAAGGGTTTGCCGGCAACATCGCTCTGAAAACGGCCGAGGGTACGGCGCGCCAGATCAGCGCCTATCTCCGCGCGGCCATGAACCGGACCGTGACGGCGCGGATCGGCGCGTTTCTGGCGCAGGACGGCTTCGCCCACCTGAAGGAAAAGATGGACCCGCGCAGGCTTAACGGAGGAATATTTCTTGGTCTGAACGGCATCGTGATCAAGAGCCACGGCGGCACGGACGCGACCGGCTTCGCCAGCGCACTCGAACTCGCCTACGATATGGCGCGCCATGACGTGGTGAAAAATATCGCGGGCGACATGCGGGCTGTCGCCGCGCGCGAGG
>JBCBJG010000165.1:0-7364 GCA_038523655.1 Pseudomonadota bacterium
ATCGAACAGGATCACCCCAGAGATGTGGTCCCGCATCGCATCTTGCACGATCAAGAAGCGGTTCGACGGCATCAGTGTCGAGTCCACGGCGGACAGCCGGCGCGACTACCGCGAAATGCTTTTTCGCGCGCAAGATGCGATGCGGGACCACATCTCTGGGGTGATCCTGTTCGATGAGACGCTGCGCCAGAACGCGGCGGACGGGACACCGCTGGTCGAGCTGATTACGGGCGCGGACGCAGTGCCCGGCATTAAGGTCGACATGGGCGCGAAAGACATGGCGCTTCGGCCCGGCGAGAAGAATACCGAAGGGCTCGACGGGCTCGGGGCGCGGCTCGATGAGTACCACGCGCTCGGTGCCCGGTTCGCGAAATGGCGCGCCGTGATCACGATTGGCGACGACGGGCGGCCGTCGTGGGCCTGCGTGAAGGCGAACGCGCACGGGCTCGCCCGGTATGCCGCGATCTGCCAGGCGCACCGGATTGTCCCGATCGTCGAGCCGGAAGTGTTGATGGACGGCCCCGATGCGTCGCACGATATCGCGCGCTGCGATGCGGTAACCCGGTGGGTGCTCGCGACGGTGTTCGACGAACTGTTCGAGGCGGGTGTCGACCTCGAGGGCATGGTGCTCAAGCCGAACATGGTGGTGCCCGGTCAGCATTCAGGCACGTCCGCATCGGTCGACGAGGTTGCCGAGCGCACCGTGAAGTGTCTGAAGGCGACGGTCCCCTCACTGGTACCGGGTATCGCATTTCTCTCCGGCGGGCAGTCGAATGAGGACGCCTCCGCGCACCTCTCGGCGATGAACGCCGGCGACGACCTGCCGTGGGCTTTGACATTCTCATACGGGCGCGCGTTGCAGGCGGCAGCGCTTCAGGCCTGGAGCGGGAAATCGGAGAATGTGGCGGCCGGTCAACGTGCGTTCGCGCACCGCGCCAAAATGAACGGCCTTGCCGCGCAGGGCAGTTATTCGTCCGAGCGTGAAGTGGCTGCCTGAGCCGCTCAGCGCACCTCTGAGGATTCAGGCGCGCGTTCCGGCTGCGTGATGACGGCCGACCGTTCCGTCACGAAATCGCGCAGTCGTCTCCCGAAATCTCCCACGACGTATTGTTCAGATAGCGCGAGCAAGTCGCGCGGCGCATGCCGTTTGTCGTGCGCATGCAGATCGACTGGCCGACCTGCACGTCCGATCCGCGATAGCGGCAGGTGCACGGGCGCTTCGACTGCCGGACCTTGGGGCTTCCCGCGCGCACCAGCGGAGTGACGATCGATGGGAGTTGCGCGCCGCTCAAGAGCGGCCCACGCAATGGCATGTCGCCCGCGCCGGCCGGACCGGGTCCGGCGCACGCGGCAATTACCGCGAACAACGCCAGGATCGCGCCTCGCATCCAGCCGCTCCGCGCTGGCGGTACATGGTCGCCCACGCGACCGTGCCCACGCAGATGCCCGATGTTCTGTGATAACCGTTCGTCGTTCGCCGTATGATCCAAGTGCTGACCTCATTGGTTACCGCATGAGCATACCCGTGGTGCCGCGCTGCGCCAAACCGCTCGCGAAAAAAATTAACGCGCCACGTCTACGAGCCTTGTCCCGATGCCCGCCGCAGACAGTAAAACCGCCGACGACATCCGCATCTTCGTCGATGCTGACGCCTGCCCGGTGAAAGATGAGGTGTTCCGGGTGGCGGGCCGTCACGGCCTTCACGTCTTCGTCGTCGCAAACAGCTACATGCGGCTGCCGAGCGCGCCGCTGATCGAGCGGGTGCTGGTCGAAGACGGACCGGATGTTGCCGACGACTGGATCGCGGACCATGCCAGGGCGCGCGATATCGTGATCACGGCCGATATCCCGCTCGCGGATCGCGCCCTTTCGGCGGGGGCCGCGGTAATTGCGCCGGACGGGAAACTGCTGACGCAGGAGAACATCGGCATGCGGCTCGCGACGCGGAACCTGATGGCCGATATTCGCGCCGCGACGCATACGCAGACCCACAATCCAGCCTTTACAGCGCGGGACCGCTCAGCATTCCTGCAAACGTTGGAGAACACCGTTCAGCGGCTTTCACGGGAGCTTCCGCGATGAGTGACGACATGCCGATCGCCGTCGTTACCGGCGCGAACCGCGGTCTCGGGCGCGCAACCGTCGAGACGCTTGCCGACGAAGGTTTTGGCGTCGCGCTAACCGCACGTTCGCAGGAAAAGGCCGACGCGGCGGCCGGTGAGATCGCTTCCGGCTCGCGGCTGGTGACCGGCTTCGCAATGGACGTGACTGACACGGCGCAGGTCCGCGAAACCGTGCGCGCAATCCACGAGCGCTTCGGAAAGATCGACGTGGTGGTCAACAACGCCGGGATCTACGTGGAGCGGGACCGCCCCTCGACCGGGCTCGCGGTCTCACCCGACGTGATTAGCGAAACGCTCGATACCAACACGCTCGGTCCCTATCGCGTCCTCCAGGCGGTCCTGCCGATCCTGCGCGAACAGGGCCATGGGCGGATCATCAACGTGTCCTCGCAAATGGCGCGGCTTGCGACGATGAACGGTGGCTCACCCGGGTATCGGATGTCGAAGACGGCGCTCAACGCCCTTACCACGCTTGTCGCTGCCGAACTGGGGTCGGACAGCGGGATCACGATCAACAGCGTCGATCCGGGGTGGGTTCAAACCGACATGGGCGGGCCATCGGCAGACCGGGGCATTGCAGCCGGGATCGATACCATCGTTTGGCTCGCGCGCGGGGAAGCGGAGGGAAACCCCACCGGCAAATTCTTCCGCGATCGCGCAGAGAGTGACTGGTAGATACGGCATCGCGGCGCCTGCGTGCGTGCCGCAAGCGGCTGTCATCGGTCTGCAACAAGACTCGCGTTCAACACGTCATGCTCCGCAATGGAGGGGCGACGATGTTCGATCCCGATGACCGCCAGCGCTATCGCACGCTTTTCATCTCCGATGTCCATCTGGGGATGAAAAACTGTCAGGCAGAGGCGCTGCTCGACTTCCTCAAACATACCGACGCGCAAACGATCGTTCTGGTCGGCGACATTGTCGATTTCTGGAAAGTGAAGCGCGGCGCATGGTGGCCACAAGCGCACAATGATGTGGTTCAGAAGCTGCTCCGCGCCGCGCGCAAGGGCACGCGCATTATTTACATCCCCGGCAACCACGACGAGGGGCTCCGCGGATACTGCGGGCAGGCGTTCGGCGGTGTCGAGCTGCACACCGACCACATCTTCACGAGCGCTGCCGGCAAACGCTACCTCGTGTTGCACGGCGATGTGTTCGATACGGTCGTGCGGCATGCGCGATGGCTCGCCTACGTCGGCGACCGAGGATACTCGTGCGCGCTTTGGGTCAACCGCCCGCTCAACTGGGTCCGGCGGCGGCTTGGGTTCGGCTATTGGTCGCTCAGCGGCTACCTCAAGCATCACGTCAAACGGGCCATGCAATACATCGGCGCATTTGAAGATGCCGTGGTAAGCGAAGCGCGGGCACGAAAGGTCGACGGGGTGATCTGCGGCCACATTCACACCCCGGCCGAGCGGGTGGTCGACGGCGTCCACTATCTAAACTGCGGCGACTGGGTGGAAAACTGCACGGCGATCGGGGAGACCAGCGCCGGAACGTTCGAGCTGATCTACTGGCATCGTTTGTCCGCAACATACGGCCGGCGCGTTGCGTTGCACGGGACCCTCGAAGCAGCCTGACGCCACCTGGGGAGACGGGACCTCGAATAACGCTGTTTGCGCGCTTCACACCGCACCAATCATGATAGGCCCGGTTGCCCCGTCATGCGCACGCAACAATATGATGGTTTCGTCGGACTAACGGGTAATGTTCCCCCAGCCGCGTCGTTCAGCCCGCCGGGAGGCCCGTTTATTCAACTCCCCGCAAATTCTATAGTCCGCGGCGAATCCAGTGCCCGTACCTGCCGAACCGCCACGAACGATGAGACGCAGCATGAAGGTCAAGGACCTGAGTTACGCCTCGCCCGAGCATCCGTTCGCCAAGCGGTTGCTAATCCAGGCGATCGAGGAGATTTCGGGCCGACGCCGGTTTCTGCCGCTCTATCGGCATTGGCAGACCCATGTGGCCCCCTCGAGCAGCCGCATGATGGGCGATATGCTCGACCTGATCGATGTCCGGGTCGATATCACCGGGGTATGGCCTCCGCAGGTCCGGCCCGACGACAAGCTCGTGATGATCGCCAACCATCCGTTCGGAATTGGCGACGGTATCGCGCTGCTCTCGCTCGCCGAGCAACTCGAGCGGCCCTACAAGGTGCTGATCAACGCGGAGTTGCTGAAGATCAACGAGATCCGTCCGTTCTCGCTGCCAGTGGATTTTTCCGAGACGCGCGAGGCGCTGAAGAACAACATCGCGACCCGCAAGGCGGCACTCGATGCTTTGCGGGACGGGACGACGATCGTGGTGTTTCCCGGCGGTGGCGTCGCGACAACCGCACATCCGTTTCGTGGCCGGGCACTCGAGTTGCCTTGGCAGCCGTTCATCGCGCGCCTGATCCAGTCGGCGCAGGCATCGGTGCTGCCGGTCTTTATCGAGGGGCAGAACAGTAAGCTGTTCCACATGGCGAGCCACGTCTCCGATACGCTGCGCACCTCGTTGCTCGTCTCGGAGTTCAGGCGCTTCGCCGGCTCAAACTTGCCGGTACGCGTGGGAGAAATGATGCCGTTCGACGCGCTTGAAAACCCGACGGACCGGCCTGCCCTGATGAACGAACTGTTCGAGCGGGTCATGTCGCTCGGGCTCGCTGATGAGGCGACGCTTGGTGAGGGGCCCGAGTTTTTCCAGTGGGATCGTCGCTTCGCGGAGACCGTGAAAGGCCGCCTTCGCCGCGTGCGAGACCGTGGCCGCCGGGCCGCCCGCCGTGACCGATCTCCCGATGCTGTGGACGCGCATCGCAAACCACCCGTGGCTGCGGACAGCTGAGGCAGCTTTGCCGCCTTAGCGCGCGTTAGCGTAGGCGCTGCCGCGCTGGATCTACTGCGGGCGTCGTCGGCGACGCTTCAACGATGCCGACGCCGGGTTGTCGTCGCCGCGCTGTTCGTGATCGCACCAGGCCGCCAGGCGACGCGCAAAACCGCAGGCCCGCTCATCTTCACCGGCCGCTTCCAGAAACTGGATGGCATGGCGGCAAGCGGCAAGCGTGATCCGTTCGTCCTGTGCCATTGCGTGCTTGAGATGGTTGATCCCCTCTTCGCGACCCAGGTCGAGGAGGAAAAGCCCGAGACGCAATGCGGGGCGCGGATCGTGCGGGGAGGCTGACAGTGCGCGGCGAAGCTGCTGCTCCGCGCCGGCGAAATCACCCGAGTCGATGCAGGTCTGCGCGTTCTCGAGCAACTGCTCGAGCGCGGCTCCCGGTGCATCGCACGCGTTACGCAACATCAACTCCCCTCGCATTCGAACAGACCCTACCGATTTCCGGTTAATTTTATCCTCTTTCCGAGATCGTGCGATCGGGGAGGAGGGAAATACGGTTGCCTTGCGTTTTGGTCACGTCTTGTGTGGCCGACACAGAGACCGGCAACGCGTGATCGCTGTGAGCCGAGACCTTACGTCCTCCGGTCGGTGGGCGACGGGAGAGCGCTTCTTCCTCATGCTCCTGCGGCGCACCCCAGAATTCGGTGAGCGTCGGGCCGTCCCGCTCGCGACGGTCGCGGAAGAGAAAGCCGAAAACCTCGTGAAACCAGACCCGGCGGCCCATCTGGTAATACCAGCGCTGGGCGTGGCGCAGACGCGCCTCCGGCAGGGTCAGCAACCGCCAGATCGCCTTCGGGCGGGACTGCACGATGAACTCGATCGCCTTCACCCAGAGGAATACCCGCCACGGCGGCACATGCCGGGTCGCCAGCACCTGATGCTTGTAGTCCCACTTCGATTGATCCCGCTGGATGACACGACGTTGGCGCGCCAGCGTAAAAAACGGCGTCCAGCGATGTGGTGTGACGTAGACGCTCTGGATCTGGTCGGGGTCGTACAACAGGAGCTGGCGAAGCTGTCGCCAATAGTCCGCGTCCCGCTCTTCTTCGAAGCCGACCACCCACGTCGCCATCGACAACATGCGGTGCTTGCGCATCAGGCGGATGGCTTCGCGATCCCCGGCAACACTCGCGCCTTTGCGGATCTTCGCCAGGACCCGCTCATCGGTATTTTCCATCCCCATGAGGAAACGCTCGACGCCGGCTTTTTTGTAGAGATGCAGGATGTCGGCATCACGCACGATATCGTCGGCCCGGGTCGAGCCGACGAGCGTCACGTTCACATCCTCGGCAATCAGCGCCACGAGAAATCGCTTCCACATGCGCCGCGAGGAGGTCGGGTTTTCATCAGCAAAATTGAACACCTCGACGTCATGCTCGCGATGGAGCCGGGCAATTTCAGCGGCAAATTTCTCCGGATTGCGATGCCGCCACTTCGTCCAAAACCCGCGCTGGCCGCAATAGTTGCACGGGTGCGGACAGCCGCGGGAGAACTGCACGACGACGGCGCGCTTCCCTCCCCAGTAGGAGTACCGTGCGTGGTCAATCAGCTCCCAGGCGATGCGAACGCGGTCGAGATCATCAATCAGTGGGCGGGGAGATGTTGCCCGCGGCACACCAAGCGGGTCGCGATAGGCGATGCCGGAAATTTCTGCGAGCGGACGGTGCTCGGCGAGCGCATCGACCAAATCGCGACAGGTCTCTTCCCCCTCACCGCGGACCACAACGTCGAACGCGTCGCTCTCACGCAACACCTCGCGCCAGTGATACGTCGGAAATACGCCACCGTAGACGACGCGCAATTCAGGCAGGCGGCGGCGGGCGCGCGTGGCGATTTCGCGGGCGATCGGATGCGCCGACGTCGAGCCCGAGTGTCCGAGCAGAAGCAGATCAGGCGCGTGTGAGACGATCTGCGCGACCAGGTCCACGATCGGAAGCGGGCCGAACTCGGCGTCTATGAGCCTAACATCATGGCCTGCGTCGAGAAGCGGTCCGCCGATCGCCAGAAGGCCGAGCGGGGGGAGGTGGTCGTCAGGGATACGGCTGCCGATCGCAGGATGCGGCGGATTGACGATGAGAATGCGCATGAACTTCTCCGAACCGGATACGGATCGAAGGAGCTTCGCTACGTTGCGTGCATCTTACGGGCAGCCGGGATGCATTCGGCATCGAGGTTTCGTGCACGGTGATCTGCCAACCGCACTCAGGAGCATCGAACGCGGCAGTCGCTACCGCCGGATCAAAACGCAGCGGCGAGTTTTCCGCGGAGATCGTGATCCGTCATGTCGGCCTGCAACGGCGTGATCGAGATCATCTTGTTCTGCACGGCCCAGGTATCCGTGCCTTCGTCCGCCGTTTTGCGGCGCGG
>JBCBJG010000166.1:0-7347 GCA_038523655.1 Pseudomonadota bacterium
GCGGCCTCAAGTCCGGCCGTTTTCGTCCTCGCCACCACACGCAAACCAGCCGACGACAAAGCCGAGCAGTCCCGCCAGCACAGCGTACGGCAGCAACGCCTGAAGCAGATAGATCATCCCGGTCGGTCCTTTCTCGACGACGTTAGCGCGGGCGCGACGTCAGAAGTCGTCCTGTTCGGTGACGGTGAATTCGATGCGCCGATTCTTGGCGCGGTTGTCACGTGTCGTGTTCGGCACCAGCGGCTGGCTTTCGCCAAGCCCCCGCGCGCGCATCCGTGAGCGATCGATACCCTTGTCGGCAAGAAACGAGAGCACGGCTTCGGCCCGATCTTCCGACAGCCGCTGGTTGTACCCTTCCGGTCCGCGGTTATCGGTATGTCCGGCAACGCGGATGCGGCTCTTGGGACAGCGCGCTGCGACGGCGGCCAGTTTTTCCAGCGTCGGCATGGCCTCTGGCTTCAGGTCTGACTTTTCGCTGTCGAAAGTGATCGGCACCAGCGTGGTCAGGGTGTTCATGACGTTTCCGCACAGTCCGGCATCGACATCGGTTGTGCCGGCAACGGCCTCGTCGACCTCTTGGCGATCGAGCGTGCGGGGGCGCCGGACGAGCGAGGACACATCAAAGCGCACCGGCGTGCCACGATCGACCGAGCGGCGCACCGCGTTGGCCGCTTCGGGCGTCACGGCATCACCGTAGAGATCGAGCGTGCCGGTCGTGACGATCAACGCGCCGTTGCGGAGGCGGGAGAGCTGCGCGAGGCCAAGCTCGGCGGCCTCCTGCCAGTCCGGGTCGGGTGCGCCGTCGAGCACCTCCATGCGATCGACCACACCGCCGTCGAAGCGGTCGCGGGCGGCCCGGCGCAAGGCGATACGCATGGCCGGCGAGGCGACCTTGCCGCTCAGCACAACCCGACCGGAACTGTCGGTGGCGGCGTCCGCGAATGCTGCGGCGTCCACGTCCGCTGGGTCACCGCCTTCACGACTGCGGGCCTCACGCGCCTTCCAGAGAGCGAGCGGCGTCCCGTTGTATTCGGCAACGAGGGCATACTCAGCGCGTCGCGCTTCACGCTCTGCGCGGCGTGCGTCTGCGGCACGCTCGGCTGCTTCCCGGGCAGCGCGCGCGGCAGCCTCGCGGGCAAGGCGTTCCTGCTCGGCTGCTGCGGCCGCTTCCTCTGCTGCCTTCTGAGCCAACCGCAGGCGCTCAGCCTCCTCGGCGGCTTCTTTGGCGGCTTTCTCCGCCGCCTCCTGGGCGAGGCGTTCTTCCTCGGCCTTCGCGGCTTTTTCGGCTTCGATCTCGGCCAACCGAGCGCGTTTAGCCTCCTCGGCAGCGGCGCGGGCGATACGTTCCTGTTCGGCGCGTTCCTCTTCGGCACGTTCTTGCTCCGCGCGGGCAGCCACTTCGCGTTCCTCGGCTTCGCGGGCCAGTCGCGCGCGCTCTGCTGCTTCGCGGGCGCGCCGTTCTTCCTCGGCCTTTTCTTCCGCAATGCGCGCTAGCCGTTCCCGCTCTGCCTGCTCGGCAGCGGCGCGGGCCTCGGCTTCACGATCGACCTCGGGTTCCAGCAGACGAATACGGCTCGTCGCCTCAAACGGTCCGCCAAGCGCCGCGAGCAGGTTTGACACCCGTGCCTCAGCATCCGCATCGCGGGCGCCGCCATCCAAGCGAACGGTTGTGTCCGAGAAGCCGATATTGACGTCGCTCAGGCCTTCGCTGGCGCGGATTGCGCGCTCGACGCCTGCCACCCAGTCCGTGCGATCACCGGGGAGGCCAGACGCCAATTCCAACTCATCGGTGATCGTCGCACCGGCGAAACGCTCCTGCACGGCCGAAAGGATCGTGCGGCGAGCTTCCTCGTCCGGCACGTGCCCGCGCAGCAAGATGCGCCCGTCCTGCTCATCTAACCGGAAGATATACGGCGACGCGCGTGGCGGCACCTTGCGAAGGGCGCGGACCTGGTTGTCCGCGACCAGTGTCGGGCTCTGGGACGCGATCGCGGTTAAGGCCTTGGCGGCGTCGCGATCGGTTTTGGCCAAGCCGGTCGCCGTAACCTTCCCATCCGCAACAGCGATCCGGACTTCGCGGAACGATTTTGTCTCCTCGAGCGCCGCCTCGGCGAGCGCGACGAACCCCTTGGGCTCGCCACGGGCGATCCGAAGTCGGTTCGTGATAGTCGCGTCGGGGTAGAGGCGCTTGGCCGTGGCGGCGAGACGCGCCCGCGTGCCGGTGTCCGGTACATAGCCATTGAGCACGACATCATCGCCGAGCCGATCGAACGACCAGACGTAGGCCTCGATCGTCGGGGGCTCGATATCACGACGTGCCACGGTGATGCCGCCGGGCAACCCTTTATCGAGCGCCGCGACGAGCCGATCATAGGCTTCCGGCGTCGCGGCCGTGCCGCCGATTTCGAGCGTCGCATCACTCAGCATGACGCGTCCCTCACGCAGCGACGGGAGTTGGCGGAGCGCGAAGCGGGTTGCATCGCTCCAGCGCACACCGCTGGGCTCTCCCCGCGCAGTCTTCAGCTCGATGCGCGCGCGATTGCCAAATCTTGTATCCGCCTCGTTCGCGACAAGGTCGCGGGTCGCGCCGTCCGGCACGAAGCCGCTGATCACTACGGTGCCATCCCGGCGTTTCTGCCCTTGCCAGCTGTATGGGCTCGCGGCGACTTCGATGGCGGCATCGTTGCGCACGATCCGCACGCCGTGAACGCGCGCGGCAATATCGCCCGCAAGCACGCGATCCGCGTTCGAGGGCGCCGCGCCCGAGATCACGCCGTCACGCCCCTCGAACGACAATCTTGCCCAGCCGAGCCCTTCCGCATCGAGGGTTTGTTCGGTGCGGACAGTCAGGTCGCGCTCGATCCGCTCCCGCTCGCCGATGATGCCGAGAAAGACGACGAGCGCGAGAGGCAGAAGCCCCCATAGCCACAACCACGGCCTGCAACGCATGATCACCGCACTCCCGCTCGTTCGTCCTGATAGGCGCGGCGCGGACCCCGTCGTCCGTGTGCCACTGCCCGTCGCCCCAATTCAGCGCCTCGCGCGCACGTTTCTTCGTCGCACGGTGCCGCAAACCAGCGCCTCACCGCTGCGGAGGCGCAGCCCGCGTTCCCCGGCGCACACCGCGTTGCCAGACGCGGCGCGACGGCCGACGTCTTCCAGCACCCAGGAAGACGTCGGCCGTCGCTTAACCCTAGCCGGTCGAGCGTTGCAAGTGCACCGGTGTTGCAGCGCAACACAGAGTTTTTCACAACCGCGCGGGCATTTGGGCCGCATGGTGGGGTGGTTGGTGATGAGCGTGAGCAGCGATCGCGTCACCAGCCGTCCGCCCGCCGCGCCTTAGCTCCTCAACCGATCAGCTTTTGCCCATCTCTCGCGTGATGAGGCGGAATGCGAGGATGCGCAGAAGCACCGTTGATGCGAGCGTCGCCGCAGCGGCGCCTTGCATGGCGAAATGCGGGATCGCGATCAGCGAAAGCACGACGTTCGCTGCAAGTGCGATGGCCGCAGCACTGGCGAGCTTACGCTCGAGGCCCGCTGACATCGCCAGCGTCATGACGAGCCCAAACGAGCACGCGGCCCACGCATTAACGGCCAGGAGACCGAGCGGCTCGGCAGCCGGCGCATAAGCCGGGCCAAAGAGGAAGAAGACCAGGTCCGCGCCAAACGTCACGACCATAACGGCGATCGCGCCGGAGACCGCTGCGAGCGCCGTTGCGCCGCGTTTCAGGAGCATCACAGCGGCCGTTGTGTTCCCGCCATGTAGCCATTTCGAGAACCGTGGCTCCGCATAAGTCGTGGCGGCGGCAAGTGGCACCGCGGCCAGCCCCGCCAATTGTGCGGCAAGCCGGTAGTAGCCGGTCTCCTCGATGGGTCGGAGAAAGCCGAGTGCGAGCAAGTCCACTTGTGTCGCGAGCATCTGGATGCCGGCAGCGGCGCTGAGCGCGATGACCGCACGATACCGCCCCGACGTGGACGCCGCCGTCTGTTTGGTGCTGTCATGGCCTTCCGGGAGGCCCGAGAGCAGGGCGCGTCGCGTCCCGATGGAGATTGCCAGCGCCAACGCTGATGCGGTTGCGAATACGGCGATGGCCGCGCGTGCGGAGAGGTCTCCGCCTGTGATCAGCACTACGCTGGACGCAAGCGTAACGACCGCAAGATTGCGCGCGATCAACTCACAAATCTGACCGGCGATCGGCCGGCGCGCCGCATAAAGCGCTGCGGTTTGAACGGCATTCAGCGCGATCAAAATAGCCGCGCCGAAAATCACCACGCCCAGCACCAGGTCGCCGAACCGGAGCGTTGCGACAAGCACCGGCACGAGCGCAACAATCAAAGCGCCCCGCGCAATCGTGCCGTACGCCCAGCGCCGAAGCTCTGAGGCTTCCCCGCGTCCGGCACTCCACTCGCGGGTGAGGTAACGCCGCAACCCGAGGCGTGCCGGGCTGGCGAGCAGCATCGCGAGTGCCAGCAGGAATGCGTATGTCCCGAACTCGGCCGGCGATGCGGCCCGACTAATGACGACCAGTGCCAGGTAAGCTAGCACTACGCCTGCAAAGCGCACGGGGATGGCGGTGAATAATGTGCGCAGCATGCGTCGGCCGGGTGAAGAGGCGGTCAGCGGGTGCCATAGACCCGTGGGACACGCCGAGACCAGACCGGCAGTTTGCGATGTCGGGCGCAGTGGCGCTTCGACGTAACCCGCTCGACGATCCTTCAAGTTCCCGAAGCGCTGCAGGGCCACGATGACACGACCGAACACCTTTCTTCTGGGTGCGCCGAAGTGCGGGACCACGTCGCTCGCCGCATGGCTCGCAGAGCATCCGGATATCTTCGTCAGTGTGCCGAAGGAGCCTGCGTATTTTTGCCCGCGCTACGGGGCGCATATGTCGGAGGCCGGTTATCTTGGTTTGTTTTCACGCGCTGGGGACGCAGCGATCCGCATCGACGCGTCGACGCAGTATTTACGTTCCCCCGAAGCTCTCCGCGCGATCAACACCTTTGACCCGGAAGCGCGATTCATCATCATGGCGCGCAATCCGGTCGACATGGTCGCTGCATGGCACGAGCAGATGATTTTCAACGCTGCGGAAGACCTGACCGATCTTCGCGATGCATGGGACGCGATGCCGGCGCGTCGGCGCGGCGAGCGGATCCCACCGAACTGCGCGTTTCCGGAGAACCTTGATTACCGCGCTGTCTGTGCGCTCGGCACACAGGTCCGCCGCCTGCTCACTCTGGTTTCGAGCGAACGCGTGGCACTTTTCCTCCTCGACGATTTCAAGGAGGCTGCGCGCACGGCCTACCGAGAGGTTCTTTCTTTCCTTGATCTACCGGATGACGGCCGGACGAAATTTCCGGTCGCGAACGCATCAAAGGCACCGCGCTCGATCATTGCTGCGCGGGTGATTTCCGGCCTCGGGGCGCTTAAGCGGCGCACCGGGATTGCATCGTCTACGGGGCTTTTAAGCCGAGCCAGCATGGCAAACCGGATCGAGCGTCAACGCAAACCGTCGTCCGATGAGCTCATTAGGGAAATGGCGGAGACGTTCGCCGAGGAAGTTATGCTTCTCGAGCAGACTTTCGCGCGTGATTTGAGCGGCTGGGGGAAGACCGGTGTTTCTCCGGACCGATACGCGGAGCGCCGCGTCGAACAAGCACCGCGCGATGCCGGCTAAGGCGGGCCGACGCCGCGATGACGAGTCCGGCACGGCGCAGGGTGAAGAACGCGCGGACAGAACGCCCCGGTGCCTGCATCTTATACCGACCTTCGGCATCGGCGGCGTCGAAACCGCGGCGCTTTCCCTCGAGAACGGGCAGCGCGGCAGCGTAACGATCGAGGTTATCGCGCTGGCTTCGGGAAATGATCCGGCACGCAGCCACGGGCGACGCACGTTCGGCGGGCAGCTGCGCTCCGTTCGCACGTTTTGGGACGCGATCCGATATATCGCGCGCGCGCGACCCGACGTGCTGGTTTGCTCGCTTTGGCCGAGCCTCCTGGTCGGCATTGCCGTTAAACTGCGCCGACCGCAGACCAAGCTTGTCGTCTTTGCGCACAGTGCGGGGCTGAAGCACCGCATTGATGCGCTTGTCTTCAGGTTGGCGTTGCGGCTCGCCAACGCACTCTGGACAGACTCGCGCGCAACGCTCGAAGCACGTCAGTCGATGATCCCATTAGGCCTGCGCCGCCGTGTTATTTCCTTCCGCACCGCGATGCCACCGCGATCGGATGACGAGCCGGAGTTCAGAAATTCCGCGGGCTTTATCGTTTGGTCCCGGATCAACGCATCGAAGGGGTTTGTCGAGGCGGTCGAGGTGGTAGATCGGCTGAGGGCATACGACGACGAGGTCAGCTACGATATTTACGGTCCGGACGACGGCTTCGGCGATGCCCTTCGGCAGGCCGTTCGCGCGCGCAGCTTACAGCACATCGTCAGGCTCCACCCCGCGATCGACCAAGACCAGATTACCCATCTCGCGATGCGCGAAACGTTTTTTCTCCTGCTCAGCGAACGGGAGGGAGCTGGGATGGCCGTGATGGAGGCGATGGCGCTTGGGCTTATTCCTGTCGTCACCGCTGTCGGCGATATCGCCAACTACTGTAACGATGGCGAGAACGCGCTTGTCTTTGACGGCGATATCGACCGGCTCGTCGAACGGCTGCGCTTTCTGATGGCAGATGATGTGGCCCGCCAGCGGATGTCGGATGCCGCCCGCGCGACATGGCGTGATGTCCCCGAATACCGGGAAGATTTCGCGCGCGCATGTCACGAACTCTTGGAACTTCATTACAAGTCGTAGAGCATGTCTTTGTCGGCGCGGCGCGGCGCGGCGCCGTTGTGCCGGACTATGCGGTATCCAACGAGCGAAACAGCGCGACGTCCTCGGCATAAAGCTCCGCAATCATTTGACGCGTGTCATCACGTATCGGGTGATGCGTGCTTTTCGGGCTGACGTTCACGCGCGGAAAGGACACACGCCTGCCGAGAGATGAGGATAAAAATTCCTCAATCGGCTCCAGCCGGTCCAAACGCCCGATCACATCGACCATTGGGCGCCCGACCGCGTCACAGACAAAAATGTGCTGCGGCTGGAACACGACGTTGCGTTTCTCAAGCGGTCGTTTGCAAAGCCATGAATGCACAAACGTGTCGAAGTCCGCGAGCGCGTGATCCGGGATCCCATGGCGAGCTGCCATCGCGACCCCCTCTGGTGCATCGATGGCCCGCCCGGCTTTGGCAAAGCGAAATGCCGAGTGAAGCCGCTCGACCGGCTCTCTGATGATCGTGAATGTCGGCAGCTCTGCTATCAGGCGCGGTGCGAATCTTTTAATCTCCGCGGCGTAGA
>JBCBJG010000167.1:0-7280 GCA_038523655.1 Pseudomonadota bacterium
GGCTCCGTCGTCGGCTCGGTGACGTCCGCCGCATGGGGTCACCGCGTCGGAGAAAATCTCGCGCTCACTTTCATCGCTGCGGAAGCACTCGACGCTGGCGCGCCTCTGACGATCTACTCCGGCGGCAGCGACCGTCGCGTCGAGGTGGTCCCGTCCGATCGCGTCGACCCGACAAACAGCCGGGTGCGCGGCACCAAGAAGCTCGCCGCATAGCGGAGTAAATATCGGATCCGGTAAGCTGGCGCGGAACGCAGTCGAGGCACGCGGCCTCACAGACAGTCAGCGCTCTTCCATCCCCTTGAGACGTTGAAGCAACGTCACTGAACGGGTCGGCGGCTCTGCACGACGCGCAGCCTCCGCGAGGCCTGGCGTGACGCCCGCTCCGTTCGTTTCGCCCCTGACCGCACTAGGGATCGCACCTGGGATTGCATCTGGGATCGCATCAGCACGCGCATCGGACCCGTTGCCGTTCGCCGGGGACGCATCGGCGCCTGCGCTGCCATTCGGCGCCTGCCGCTCCGCTTCCTGCGCACGAAGACGCCGGGCGAGAACACCGAGCGGCTGGCCATCGTCATCTGCATGATCTGTCGCATGGTCTGCTGCGGGATCAGCCGCAGACGTCGCATCGGCACGCGCCGACGCTATGTCTGCGCCCACGTCTTGTCGTGAACCGCCGCTCGCCTGTGATGCCGCGCGCGTCGACGTTGCGCCTGCCCCGCCCATGCCATCGATGCCGCCATTGGCGAGCGCATAGGCGACTTCTGGTGGCTGCATCAGCGGACCGGCGGTGCCCGCGCCACCATCCCGGCTGAGCGTCCGCAACTCCTCGCGATAGTGCGCCGCAAGCTTGGCTGCCCGGTCATGCGCGCCCGCAAGTTCCGTGCGCAGACGCGAAGTCGTCTCACGCTCCCGCATCAAGGCGGCGCGATACCGGTTGAACCGATCGAAAAATCCTTGTGCCGCCGCGGGTATCCGGCCGGCGGCAGCGGCGCCGCCCGCATCGCCGCCGACCTCGTCGCCTGGCGCATCCGCTACCGCCGCACCGCCGCTCTGTGTCGCCGCGGCAGCGAACGCCGCGGCGTCACGGGCCGCGGCCTCACTATCGATCCGCGTTCGCTCGGCTTCCTGGATCCGCTCGATAAGCCGCGACTGATGCGCCGTGCGTTCGCGCAGTTCCGAAACCTCGGATTGTAACGCCATCTGCTGTTCGATCGCGTTTTCCGAGACCCGGTGCCGGGTCGCGTGCTGACGCGCCATCATCGCAGCTTGCAGACGTTTTAGGTCCGCCTCCTGCTGCTTGATCTGCGCAGAGGCCTCAGCGAGCGCGCGATGCTGTTCCGTCGCCGCAGTGACGAACTTGGCGATCTGCTGGTCGCGCGCGGAAAGCAGTGCACGGGCCTCGCGCAACCGCTCTTCAGCTTGCGGAAGACGCTCGTTCAGCGTCTGGGCAAGCACATTCCGCGCATTCTTGTTTTCGTCCCGCTCGGCGACAACCCGACGGGTCTCTTCTTCAAGCTCGACGATCCGCGCTTCGCGGCGGTTCAGCTCGACCCGCTGCCGCGCCGCGCCGAGCTCGGCCCGCTCGATCTTCTTTTCGAGTTGGTGCACGACCACCGCATGGCCGGCTCGGAGCTGATCTTTCTCCGCGCGAATTTCGGTTTCATTGATCGGCAGCGAGTTGCGGATGCGGTGCGATGTCAGGCGGACAGCGCGCGCCCACGCAGCCGGGGCGATTAGCAGCGCCAAGAGCGTCGCGACGAGAAAGCCGAGCCCAACCAGCATGAGTGCCTGGATCATCGGGCACCCCGCTTGGCACGCGCAAGCCCCCGCCGATCATCGCGGCGGTAGACCAGACGCGGACCACACCGCCCCCGCTCCGCGCGGATCGTCACGTCAAAACGGGTTCCAGGTCGGGACACGGGAGTATTTGAGATATCCGATGTTCGCACCGAGACGCAGGCCGACACCGGAGCGTATCGGCGCCATCAGCACATGATCTTTCTGCTGGAAGGTCACGCCAACGCCGCCCACCAGATACGCTGACCCGTCAACGCCGCCGAACCGGCCATAGGCGTCCCCGGTATCACGCAGGTGATACACCAAGATCATCGTTTTGGAACCTTCGGCCCCGAAGTCGTAGCCGACAGATGGTCCCTGCCAATAGATCGGGTGCGTGCCGGCATTCTTGGTGTAGAGCACGCCTTCGCCGTACCGAAGACCCGCGACGACCGCACCACCGGCTTCCTGACCGATGATGTAGCCGTTCGGTCGCCCCTGCTTTCGGAATACATGCTCGACCACGCTCGCAAACCCGCGCGCGACCTGGCCGAACGCGATGTGACCGGCCTGGACGATTTCATCTGCTGAAAACGTCCCGTCGAAACGGCTGCGATAGTCCGCGGGCGGCGGCGCGACAGTGCCGGGCGTCGGCGCGGCAGTCCGGCGACGTGGTGCCCGGCGGGCGCGCTGCGGCACGCCAAGATCGTCGTCCTGCCATGTCGGATCGGGCGCGGCCGGCTGGTAGGTCGAATAATCCGGGTCCTGCTGATAGCGGTCCGCCGAACGGTCTGCGCGATTGTCGGGTGCGCGGCGACGCGGCGCATAGACCTCGTCGTCGTCGAGCGGCCGGGACGTGTCGTAGTCCTCATCCGGATCGACGGGTCCCGGATCGTAGGTCGTCGACGGCGTGATCACGTCAGGTTGCGCCCCGCTGCGTGTCCCGTCCGTCAGCCATGGGAGATCCTCCGCATAGGCGGGCAGGGAAAGCGGCACGCTCGTGAAGGCAACGACCGCTGCCACCGCCAGCGCCGGTGTAGCGAGGTCGAACAAACGCCCGGTGACACCGCGCAGGCGCGATAACTGCTGCAGAAAAGGTCGTATGCGCGCCATGGTCTGATCCGCGAGTGATGTTGGCCCACGCCGCTCACCGCACCCTTGGACGCGGCACAGCGGCCGGCCCGGCGCGTTCGGCAGGAATCGCCGCAGGTTCTTCCGCGCAAACCGTTCAAAACTATGGCTGGGCACCCGAGCGGCACCGAACTGGGGCCCGTCCACAACCGTCTCGCCTTGCACGAGACCCACCGATGGCCTGCGACTCGCTGGGGTGATAGCGCCGGGAGAACCCGCGACGCGGCGACGTCCCAAACACGCGCGCGCGGCGATTGCCCGACCACTGCCGCCCTTAGCCAGCGAGGAACCCGCCGATGAGCGCACCCGACGACATCTCAAGCCTCGAGTTCTCGGCCCTGATCTCCAGCAAGATCTGCCACGACGTGATCGGCCCGGTCGGTGCGATCTTCAACGGTCTGGAGGTCCTCGCCGACGACGATGACCCGCAGACGCGGGAGTACGCGCTTCAGATCGTCAAGGACTCGACCCGGCAGGCCTCCGCAAAGCTGGAGTTCGCCCGCTTCGCCTTCGGTGCCGCAGGGTCCGCCGGCGCCGTGATCGATCTGCAGAACGCGCGGACGATTTCAGAAGGGTATGTCGGCAACGACCGCCACTCCCTCGACTGGCGAATGCCTCCGGGCCACCTCGAGAAAGACAAGGTGAAGCTGCTGCTCAACATGCTGTCAGCCGCCATGACGGCGTTGCCACGCGGTGGCGCGATCGAGGTCAGCGGTGACGTGAATGAAGGCGCGCCCCGTTTCATGATCCGTTGTCGCGGAGAAGCCGCACGCCCACCACGCAACCTGCCCGAATTCATTGCTGGTGGGCAGGATCTGGCGCTCGATGCGATGACGATCCAGGCATACTACACCTGCCGCCTCGCCGACTCCGCGGGCATGCGGCTCGCTGTGCAGCAGGATGGCGGGGACATCGTCCTGACAGCAATCTCCTGATCTGCCGCGCGATCCAGCATCGGTCCCGGGCGCCAGGCCACTCAACCGGCGCATGCGCAATCGTTGCTGCCCGCACACGCTGAGCGTGGCGCACAGCGTCAGCTTGCCGCGCGAGCCGGGGCGTCGGTTCGCAAGTTGTTAAGCCTCTTGGCCATATCGTGGCGCGGTCCGAATGTGTCGGGCAGCTGCGATCAGGAAGGGCTGGACCATGATGAAGATGTGCCTGATCGTCGATGACTCCGAGGTCGTGCGCCGCGTCGCCAAAGCCATCGTCGAGGAACTCGGCTTCGTCACCCTCGAGGCAGAGAACGGCGAGCAAGCGCTCCAGCAGTGTCGCAGCGACATGCCCGACGTGATCATCCTCGACTGGCATATGCCGAAAAAAGACGGCGTCTCGTTTCTCGAAGAGCTCGCGCAACTCGAAGATGGCGATCTACCCCGCGTGATCTTCACGCCGATGGAGCACGATGCGCCCCTCATCAACCGGGCGATCGCCGCGGGCGCGAACGACTACCTGCTCAAGCCCTACGACCTGCACCATGTCCGCGAAAAGTTGAGCGCTGCCGGTCTGGTTTGAAGCGCAGGATCACAACTCGCGCCCATCTCCCTCGAAAAGTCAGGCACGGATGTACACGCGCCGTGCGCCGGGCAAGTCACGGAGGGCTTGCAATCAAGATGCCGCGACTGTAGCCCCACGCCTCCTAAATGCTCGGTCGAGGGAGGCTACGATGCACATCGATATTGCAAAACGCGCCGCCCGCGCTGTCGACTGATTATCCGCGTTCCCTTTCGTAGGGAGCGCGCTCTTCCTCAGTTGCGCGAAACCATCGCCCCCGACGTTCATCGTCGGTGGCCGTGGGCGATCGGCTGATGATGCCCGTGCATATTTTCATCCACGGTCGGATCACGCCTGAAGGCTGACGCTCCGCATCCGGGTCACCACCCGGCCGTCGGACAATCGAAACACATTCACATGACCACGATGCCATGCACCGCGCGGGAGCGCGGTCGCCATAACGCGCCCGTTGTCCCGTCGCGGCGTGCGAAAGCACTTGCCAGGTTTGATGATCGGGTGCGCGAACCGGTGAACGCGCTTGCTGCAATACATCCGCGGCTGGCTGATCTCGCCGTCAGCTTTCCGGGGCTGCTCGTCGCGCTTGCCCTGCCCGCACCACGCCTCGACCCGAAGCCCGTTATTGCCGCGACAGTTGCGGGTGAGCCGCTGTGCGCCATCGCCCAGGCCGCGCATGTACCGATGTGGATGCGTAAGCTCCCAATCGGCGCGTTCACGGGGCCTTTGCCATATGTAAGGTGCGCGACGGCCAGACGGTCGTCGAAGGATTTCCACCGACGTATTTCAACCGCGATCCCGCGTTCGCCAGTCATCGCCTCGACTTGGCTCCCTGCCGTCCTGGAGGCGTTCGACACAGGGACCGAAGCGGCGGCGATCTGGCTGGCGCATCACCTCAAAGATCGGCGAACCACCGTTTCCACGAAAGACGTTCGCTTGCTCATGCTCTGGGCCTGGTATGCCACGACGACGCACGGAGCATGCCCGGACGTGCCCCGCGCAAGATGGCATCAACACTTGCCGCTGATGCGCGCACTCGACCTCGCGGATGACTGGTTCCTCACTGTGCGCATGCATGGGCACCTTGCCGCCGCCCCGGTCAAGGACATCTGGTGCGAGGCGAAAACGATCGACGGGTACGATTTTCTCCCCATCACGACATCGCAGGACATCACCGCCGAAGCCGAGGCGATGAAGCACTGCCTCGCAACCCACGGCTGCGCTTTTTTGCTGTGCACCAACCGAGCGCGCTTTTGGAGCATTCGGAAGGACGACGCGCGCGTTGCGACGTGCGAAGTGCAGGGAGGAACTCCCGACATGTTCCCGAGGATCAAGCAGCTCAAAGGCTATCGCAATGCCAGCGTCGCCCCGGAGGTCCGTGCAGCCGCGTGGCGTTGGCTGCGGTCACACGACCTCCATGACATCGAGCCTGCACGCGCCTACTGGTCGGATCAGCATATGGATCGCCAGGCGTGGCAGGCCACATGGCGCGGTTATTGGATCGAGAAGGGCCGCATCCCGCCGTGGCTGCCGCTGGTGCCGGACGATGACGTCTTGATAATGGACGAGTTCGCCTAACCGGGTCCGTCATCCCAACTGCCGAAGCAGCATGACCGTCGCGATGCCGACCGCCATGGTGACCGGCAAGTTGCGCGTCACGAGCGCGACGGCGAGCGTCGGCACGGTGGCAATCCACGTGTCGCGATCGCCCGAAAGCAGCAACATCGCCACAAGCGAAACGATCAGGCAGCCCGGCAACGCTTCGAGCGCCCGCGCAACCGGACCATCGGCCGGCAGTAGTGCACCGAAGTAGACCCCAGCGAGCCGAACCGCGAAGGTGACAACAGCTAACGCGCCAATCAGAACCAGCAGATCAGTTGGCACGGCGCACGCCCGCAATCACCGCCCCGACGACCGCGCCGACGATAAGGGCCCACGAGGGCTCGAGCGGGGTCGCCACAATGATCGCGATGACGGTGACCAGCGACGCGCCCCATGGCAGCGCATCGACAGCCCCACGCCACAACGAGCAAGCGATTGCGATGAAGGCGGCCGTGAAAGCGAAGTCCATCCCGATCGCGCGCGGCTCCGGCAACGCGTTGGCAAACACAAATCCCACCAGCGGCGCCGTCGACCAAACCGCCAAGAGCACCATGCCGCTGCCAACCAGATACCAGTATCCAGCGGGTCGTCCCTCCGCGCGGGTCTTGAACATCAACGCCCAGTTTTCATCCGTTGTCAGGTGAGCGCCGAGCAGCTTTTGCCAGAGTGGCCGCCCCGCGAAGTCATCGCGGATCGCAGCTGTGAGGAGGAAAAGTCTGAGGTTGAGCACGACGCCGGCAATGAGCGCGCCGGCGAGCCCTGCGCCGGCAACAAACCGCTCCGTCGAGACGATCTGCGCCCCACCGGCGAAGACGCTGACGTTCATTCCAAGGAGCCCGGCGATCGTAAAACCGGCCTGCCCGGCGAGCACGCCAAACGCTGCACCGTAAATCGTGACACCAACCGCAAGCGGCACGAGATCAACCGCGCCCCTGATCGCTTCGGCCCGGGGTAGGCTGTCACCTGAAGCATCAGCGGCTCGACGTTTGTGCGTCGGCTCTTCGGCCGGACGCGCGGGATCATCCATGATTAGGACCGCTTTTTATCCACGCTACCATACGGCATTCGACCTGAGGCATGTCTTGATGCGCACGGACGCGGGATGGCGCTGGAGTCTACGCAGCCTGCTCGAGCGGGTCCACGATGCGGACGATGTCCCGCATGATATCGTTGAGCTGGAAATCCTTCGGCGTGTAGACCGCGGCAACGCCCGTCGCCCGCAGCGTCACCTCATCGTCGGGAGGAATAATACCACCGACGATGAC
>JBCBJG010000168.1:0-7272 GCA_038523655.1 Pseudomonadota bacterium
CCAATCGGTCCAACCAATTGGCGACGTCGGGGTTGCGTTTGTGGTAAATGTAGTTGCACTCGGGGGCAAGGCCGGGGTTCTCGGCCTTCTCGGTCGTCCCGTTTTCATTTTTCAGGAAGGTCGCAGCCGCAGTGTCGAGGCCGCGTACCGCGAGATCGCCCGGCTGAGTGGCGGCGCCTATTCTCGTTTCGATGCGGGCTCAGCTGCGCAGTTGCGTGCATTGCTCTCCGCCGTCGCGGTCTATGCTTCGGGTGGTCGGCGTGCACTTCAGCGCCTCGAAGCGGCCGGACGGCCTGAGGTCCGCGGGTTGCTCGAGCAGCTCAGCGGAGATTGATTTAACCGAAGAGGCACGCGATCGTGTCGTCTATTCTACTTTCCCTATTCGCGCTCGCTGCGGTGATCGTCATCGGCAAGGCCATGGCGAACCGGGCGAACACGCAGCTCATCTCCGTCGTGCAGCTTGCGGGCGGCATTGCACTGTGCACGCTCGGCGTCCTGTTGTCGTTCGGCGGGCCGGCGCGGATGCTGCTCGGCATGTCACTCGGCGCGCTCGGTCTGCTCCTGCTTCTGCGTCGCGCACAGCGTGGACCAGTTGGGCAGATGGGGACCGCAGGTGGGCCGCAAGGGCAGGTATCGCAGGTGCGCACCCGGTTCATCGACATGATGCTCGATCATGAAACCGGGGAGATGACAGGCGCGGTTTTAAGTGGTGCGTTTGCCGGGCGGTCGCTCGATCAACTCACCGCGGAGGAGCGCATCGACCTGCTCGCCGAGTTGCAGAGCGATCCGCAGTCGGCACAGGTGTACGAAGCATGGCTCGACCGAGCCGAGCCGGATTGGCGCGAAAATTGGGGTTTTGCGGGTGACGGTAGCGCCGACGATTCCGCGCAGGGAGCGGCCGGAGGCGGCAGACGGGCAGGCAGCGGCTCATCTGGTCCCGCGGCGCCGACGACCCGCTCCGCCGCGCTCGCGATCCTTGGCCTCGACGATGGCGCAAGTGATGACGACGTGCGCGCGGCACACCGTGATCTGATGAAAAAACTACATCCCGATCAGGGCGGGTCAACTTATCTCGCGATGCAAATAAACGCCGCGAAGGATTTTCTCCTCGCCCGCTGAGGTCGAGCGAGCCCTGTGTCAGGCGCGGCTCGCAGGCTAAGATCCCGGCGGTCCTCGGTAGCGCCCCAGCGTCGAGCCCCAGCACGGACCAAGGACTAGTTAGCGGCCATCACGATGCAGTCGATCTTCTGCGATTTAAGATCCGCACACGCAGACCGCGCGGCCGACCGCGAGACGCCGGCGAAGCGTGCACGATACCAGCGTCGTGACTTGTGCTCGAACGGTACGGTGACGGGCGGATACCCCTCGATGATCTGGCGTGCGCGCTGGAGGACGTCGCGAAGCTGACGTGCGGCCGCGTCCGCATCGGCATGCGAGCCGACCTGCACATGGTAGCGACCGCGCGGCGCAGCTCCAGTCCGGGTGGTGTTGCCTGAGGCTGACGCAATGCTGCGTGCGACGCGTGGGCTCGGAACAGTCTCAGGCCGCGTCACCGGTGTCGCCTTCGACACGCCCGAGAATTTCCGCACCTTTATCTTCCGCACGGCCCGCGTGCCAGCATTGGCCGTGCGCACCGGCGCGCGCTTGGCCGCCACAGCAACCGGTTTTCGCACACCCGGCAGCGGCCGCGTGCGCCGGGTTGAGGCGCGCTTGACGTTGGCCCTGAGCAGTTTGCGCATCGTCGCATCCCGCGCCCGCCCCGTTTTTCCTCCCATCACTACCGCGATGACGTGGCGGCGGTTCTTGCGCACGGAGGAAACCAGGTTGAAGCCGGACGCCCGGGTGTAGCCGGTCTTAATCCCATCCGTTCCTTTGTAATTGAAAAGGAGCGAATTGAAGTTTTTGTACCGCTTCTTCCCGTGCCGGTAATAGCGGGTCTTGAAGTACTTGAAGTATTTCGGATGGTCTTCGGCGAGGCGCAGACCGAGCTGCGCCATGTCGCGTGCCGTGGTGATCTGCCCCTTACGCGTCAGCCCGGAAGCGTTTCGGAACGTCGTGTTCTTGAGGCCGATCTGTCGGGCGCGCCATGTCATGTAGCGAGCAAATTTCGCCTCGGTGCCTGCAAGGTTCTCCGCAACTGCCGTCGCGACATCGTTGGCCGACTTGGTGATGAGCGCGCGGATCGCCTGTCGGATGGTGATCCGGCTGCCGCGTTTGAGGCCGAGCTTCGATGGGGTCTGTCCGGCGGCGCGTTTTGTGACCACGAGTTTCGAATCGAGGGTGATGCGCTTCGCCTCGAGCATGTCGAAGACAACATAGAGCGTCATCATCTTGGTCAACGAGGCCGGGTAGCGCCGGGCGTCAGCATTGGCCGCATGCAGCACCTTGCCGGTCTTGGCATCGAGCACGATCGCGGCGTGTTTGCTTGCCGCCGCGGCAGGGCGCGCCGTCAAGCTGGTTAAAAGGCCGACGGCCACCGCCAACGCCGCGAGCGCGCCAATGAACTGACATGTCCGCCCGCGACCGCCGCGCGCGCCGTTTGTTCGAGGTCCAATGCCCATCGCCCTCAGCGCATCTGAATGCGCATCCCTTACGCTTCCTCACCCTCAACCGTGGGCGGTATCGGATGGGGATGGCCGAACTTTTTCGGATTTGCGGCTTCTTCGGGGCGTCGTGCCTACCCCGATGGCCTGATCCACCACACCACGTTCGCAGAGGATGGATCCCGGATCGGCGTCGGTCAGAGGCTGCCGGAAAACGCTGAAAGCTCGGTAAACGTCTGATCCCGGAGCCCTGCAGGCACGCACTCGAGCGACGTCCCGGCCATCGAAAAGCGGGGTCTGCAACATTTTGTGCACCGCAGCACGACCCGTTGACAATGGTGCGGCGCACAGTTACTTATGTTGCATCGCACAAATCGCCGGTCTCCCGCCCGGCAGATGCGGCCGCCAGCCCGAGCGCTGGCGCGTGGAAAATTGAGATGGAGAGCAAGCGATGATGAAGAGCTTCGAAGAAATACAGAAGGCAAATCAGCAAGCCATGGACGCGACGGCCAAGTCGTTTACGGAGATGAACAAAGGCATGCAGTCGCTCGCCAACGAAATGAGCGGCTACACGAAGAAGTCGTTCGAAGACGGCACGGCCGTCATGGAACAGATGATGGGTGTTCGCTCGCTCGAGCAGGCCTTGGAGATCCAGTCGGACTACATGCGGAAGTACTACAACGATGCAGTGGCCCAGGCCGCACGCGTCGGTGAGATCTACGCCGAGATGTCCCGCGATGCGCTGAAGCCGGCTGAAAAAGCCATGCGCAAAGCGAAGTAAGCCATGACGGTTCGCCGAAGATCATCTCTTCGCCGCACCAGATTGAATGAAAGAGGGCTCGGCAATCGCCGGGCCCTTTTTTGTGCTGCGCTGAAGGTCTCAGTTCCGCACCCGGGCGGCGCGATCTCGGTCGTCTTGAAAGTCGCGATCCCACCTCCACATCGAGGTTTCGCAATTCAGCGCTCCACCCCCTTGTCCATAGCCGGGCCCCTGGCATGATCGGGGCATACGTCGTCCCGCATTTGAGCTGTTCGGTATACGGGCAATCCACGCATTCCGTCGAAGTCGAGGCACGAACCCTCGCCTTCGACGCGCCCGGACATTGCGCCCGAGGTTAACGGGAACCGCGGTGCGTCACCGACTTGATTGCAGGCAGTCCGACGTCAGGCTTAGGATCGTAGAAGTGAAGAAGCGTTAGATGCGCAAAACGCCGACGGCTACGCGGTGTGATGTAGGGCACCGAAGCTCGGACAGCTCTTTGGTAGGGCCGCCGGAACGGGCATGGGATTTGCGACTTTCGCTATCAGTTGAGGAGTAGCCGCTGGATGCAGACGTTCCTTCCAGCCATGCAATCGAAGATGTGTCCCGGCATTGATCATCTGCTGGCAATGACCACGCGCGCCCCGTTGACGATGGGTGGGCCTGGCGGACCCGGCGATCCGGGTGGCCCTTCCGGCCCCAATCGTCGCGATGGCGGCGAAGACGAGGGCGGTACCGGCACCGGGCTCATCACGCGGACGCGCCCGAAGACCAAAAAGCCGAGCCTATACAAGGTTCTGCTGCTGAACGACGACTACACGCCGCAGGAGTTCGTGGTGTACGTGCTCGAACGCTTTTTCAACAAAGGCATAGAGGAAGCGACGCGGATCATGCTCCACGTTCACCACAAAGGCGTCGGAATCTGCGGCGTCTATACGTTTGAAATCGCCGAAACAAAGGTGGCGCAGGTGATGGACTTCGCCCGCCAGAACCAGCACCCCCTTCAGTGCACCATGGAAAAGGAGTGACAGCGGATCGTGCCAGCATTCTCCGATAGTCTCGAGCGAGCGCTTCATCGCGCACTCGAGTTCGCAAACGTCCGCCGTCACGAGTACGCGACGCTGGAGCATCTGCTTCTCGCGCTGATCGACGACAACGACGCCTCAGCTGTTATGCGCGCCTGCGGTGTCGAACTCGACGACCTGCGTACCCGGGTCACCGAATACGTCGACGATGAGCTCGATGGGTTGGTCACCGACCCCGATCACGAAGCGCAGCCGACCGCGGGCCTTCAGCGCGTCATTCACCGCGCCGTCATCCATGTGCAGTCGTCTGGCCGCGATGAAGTGACGGGTGCCAACGTGCTTGTGGCGATTTTCGCCGAACGCGAGAGCCACGCCGCGTACTTCCTGCAGGAACAGGAAATGACCCGCTTTGATGCGGTGCAATACATCTCGCACGGCGTCGCCAAGAACCCGGAGCACTCGGAACCCCGCACCGTCCGCGGCGTGGACGAGGAGCAGAGCGGCGACGGCGAAGGCAAACGCGAGGGCCAGAGCGCGCTTGCGGCCTACTGCGTCGACCTCAACCAGAAGGCGCGTGACGGCAAGGTCGACCCTCTGATCGGCCGGGACACGGAAGTCTCTCGCACGATCCAGGTCCTGTGCCGCCGTCAGAAGAACAACCCGCTCTACGTTGGTGATCCGGGCGTCGGCAAAACCGCCATCGCCGAAGGGCTTGCCCGTAAGATCGTCGAGGAAGACGTACCGGAAGTGCTGTTCGACGCGACAATTTACTCGCTCGACATGGGCACGCTGCTTGCCGGCACGCGGTATCGCGGTGACTTCGAGGAGCGGCTCAAAGCCGTGATGAAAGAGATCGAGCAGCACGATGGCGCGATCCTGTTCATCGACGAAATCCACACGGTGATCGGCGCCGGCGCAACCTCCGGCGGCGCGATGGACGCGTCCAACCTGCTGAAGCCAGCGCTTCAGAATGGCGGGCTGCGCTGTATCGGCTCGACCACCTACAAGGAATACCGCCAGCATTTCGAGAAGGACCGCGCGCTGGTGCGCCGGTTCCAGAAGATCGATGTGAACGAGCCGTCGATCGAAGATGCGGTCGAGATCATGAAGGGTCTCAAGCCGTACTTCGAGGAGTTCCACGGCCTCGAATACACCGATGCGGCCGTCGAGGCGGCAGTTGAGCTTTCAGCCAAGTACATCAACGATCGCAAGCTGCCGGACAAGGCGATCGACGTGATCGACGAGACCGGCGCGTCCCAGATGCTGGTGCCCGCACCGAAGCGCAAAGGCACGATCGACGTACCGGAGGTCGAGGAAACTGTCGCGACGATGGCGCGGATTCCCCCGAAATCCGTTTCAAAGTCGGACACGCAACTCCTCAAGAACATCGGCCGCGATCTGCGTCGCGTCGTGTTCGGTCAGGACGCGGCGATCGACGCGCTCGCCGCGGCGATCAAACTGTCACGGGCTGGTCTGCGGGAGCCGGAAAAGCCGATTGGCAACTATTTGTTCTCCGGCCCGACCGGCGTCGGCAAGACCGAGGTTGCCAAGCAGCTGGCATCTCTGATGGGCGTTGAACTGCTGCGCTTCGACATGTCCGAGTACATGGAGAAGCATACGGTTTCCCGGCTGATCGGGGCGCCTCCGGGCTACGTCGGCTTCGATCAGGGCGGGCTGCTCACCGATGGCGTCGACCAGCATCCGCACTGCGTGCTGCTGCTCGACGAAATCGAGAAGGCACACCCGGATCTCTTCAATATTCTCCTCCAGGTGATGGACCACGGCAAACTCACGGACCACAACGGCAAGTCGATCGACTTCCGCAACGTCGTCGTGATCATGACCACCAACGCCGGTGCGTCAGACCTCGCCAAACCCGTCATGGGCTTTTCCAACAAGCCGCGCGAGGGCGAGGATACGGCGGCGATCGAACGCTTGTTCACACCGGAGTTCCGTAACCGTCTCGATGCCGTGGTGCCATTCGGTCCGCTGCCGGTCGAGGTGATTGCCAAAGTCGTCGACAAGTTCGTCTTCCAGCTCGAGGCGCAGCTCGCCGACCGTGGCGTCAGCATCGAGCTGACCGACGCGGCCCGCGAGTGGCTGTGCAAACGGGGCTACGACGAAAAGTTCGGCGCGCGTCCGCTCTCCCGCGTCATCCAGGAGAACATCAAGAAGCCGCTCGCCGACGAGCTTCTGTTCGGCCAGTTGAGCGAAGGTGGCACTGTCCGTGTCGTCGTGAAGGAACGTGACGGCGACGACGTGCTCGGCTTCGAGTACCTCAATCCGCCACTTCCAGGCGAAGGGCGCCGCGCCGTCAAAGGCAAGGCGTCACCGAAGAAGAAGACGCCCGTCAAAGCGTTGACGGCGGACAACAAGAAGGCGCTGCCGGGGCCGGACGACGAGGCACCTGCCGAGCCGAAACCGCGCCGCCGCGCCGCGCCGAAAAAGACGAAGAAAGACGACTGAGCAACCATCGACCGGCCTGCGGGTCGCTCGATACGTAAGCAAGCTTGACGATGAAGGCGTCGCAATCGCGGCGCCTTTGTCGTATCTGCAGTGCGCTTGAGCCGGGGTGGGCCCATTTGCCCACAAGCAGGTCAACGGCGCCGCACGCAGAGGAAAAAGCGATGACGCAGCCGACACTTTTCACCGGCGATGTAGCGCTTCGCGAGGGAGCGATGAACAAACGCCTCGGCGTCATCGCGCTTGGCACGGATCAGGTGATCGAGCCGACGTTCGCGCGCATCTTCACCGGTCTGCCAATTGATATGTTCGTCAACCGCATCGCCTACGAAAATCCACTCATGCTGGAGAACCTCGCCGCGATGGAGCGCGATCTCGATCGCTGTCTCGGCAATATTCTCCCCGCGCTTGATCTTGATGTGGTGGCTTTCGGGTGTTCCTCAGGCACGGTCGCGATCGGTGAGCAGACGCTGGCCGAGCG
>JBCBJG010000169.1:0-7269 GCA_038523655.1 Pseudomonadota bacterium
ACTAACCCCTCACGCATCGGCACGACGCGTTCCGGGTCGCGGAAGAAAAAGATCAGCCATGCTGTCGCGAGCACTGCAAGCCAGCCGAGCGTCTCCGAGAAGATCAGCAGCACCAGTGTGACGACGACCGCGATCGCGATGAACCGATGCCCATCCGGGTGGATCGGCACGAACAGACGCGCCACCCGGTCGAGGGCGTTCTCGAGGAAAGACATGCAAGAGACCCCGCGTTTCGCTTGCGGGACAGAAACAAGTGTCGGCGCGATTTTCAAGCGTGGTGGCTGCTCGGCGGCTTACGCACGTGTGCTGCGATCGACCGCGAGCATGAGCACCTGCGAGCTTGAGCGGCCCTGACGCGCGCAAACCTAGCGGGGATGGGCGTTGGCAAGCGCCTCGAACGTTTTCGCGTACTGCCGGCGCAATTGTTCGAGCCCGCTGAGACCCGGCGGCGTACCGTGCAACGCCTCACCGCACCGTCGCTGTCCGATCACGCCATCTTCACTGCGGACCTTGCGGGGAAGCTCGCCGCAGCTCGGCTCGGCAGATGCGGTCTGCTCCAACTGCTCACTCGCGCGCATGCACGCCGCCGTAAGCTCCAGAAGCGAAGCATGTGCGCGCCGTTCGCACGCGGTCACAGGCGGCCGATCAGCGAGAGCCCGGAGCATTTTGGCGTAGTCGATCATAACAACCTCGTCTTCCAAGCCCCGCTCCCAAAACCCTGCCGAGATGGCTCGCGCGCCGATCCGGCGAAACTTTGTCCACAAGTCGGCCGCCCCCGGGCGATTTGTGGACCCGTGCAATCCACACAGCCATCCACCGGCCCTTTCTTGACGCGGGATCGAATCGCGTAGCGTCGCCGCAAGTTTCCAGTCGCGTGAGTGTTACGGGGGTTCAGTCATGCGCGTAGTGTTTGTTCGTGGTGTCGCCGCGGCGTTTGCGGCAGTGCTCGGTTTCAGTGGCAGTGCGTTCAGCGATGCGCGTGCCCAGTCCGCGACCGGCGGGTCAGCAACGCAGGCGGCATCATCGACGCCCGCATGCGGTCAGTGCGCAACGTTGCGCGCGGAGAAAAAACGCATCGCCGCACGTGTCATCCGGCTGCGCGCGTTGCGCAAAGCCCGGGGTGACGCAGAACTGCAACTCGTCGCCCAGCGCAAGAAGCGGCTCGATACGCTGCTCGATCTACAAAAGCAGTATAGCGATCTGCAGCAGGACGAACTGCTGCTCGCCCGTCGGGGTGAGGCTAACGCACAGACCGTGCGCGCAAAATTCATCGCGCGGAGAGAAAAGATCAGCGCGCAGGAGTTCGAGCTTCGCGCCGACCTCACCACGTTGACGACTTCGATCGCGCAAGCGCGCGCAGAAACGCGCAAAGCCGAGCGAGCACTCGGCGACGCGTCGCGCGAACATACGCAGCTCATCTCAGCGATCAGTGACTGCGAAAGCCGCTGCCTGATTGCCGATGCTCCGGGCCTGCTTGTGCCGACCGCCTCCTCACTGAGCGATCTCGCGCAATCGAACCGCGCCGCGATCCGCCAGGCCGCTCGCGAGACGACCGCCTGCCGAAGTTGCCGCCGGCTCGAGGCGCAAATCAGCACCGTCGAAGAGCGGATCGCAGAACGTACGCAGGAGCAGACCGGTCTGACGGCACGCTTTACGCGGCTCGACCAGCAACGCATCGCGATCCGGAACCAGTGGCGCGACCTCTATGACGACTATGCTGATCGCCTGCTTGCACGCCTCGCGGAGAGTAATCGCGAAAGCGCCGACGGCGGCCCGGATCAACGGCTGGACCAGATCGCCCGCCAGATCGTCGCGGTCAACGGGCGGTGGCAGCGCCTGCTTACCCGTGAAGGCGAACTGCAGGACGAGATCATGCGCGCGGGGCGTGCCCGCGATGAGCTGTTCGCGGAACGCCGGCGCCTGCGCGCTGCCTTGGGCGCCTGCGAAGAATTGTGCCTGACCGGCGAGAGCGATCCCGCCAACGCCGGGCTGCGACTCGCGTCCGCGCGGCTCAACCTTGCCGATGCGACGGCGGACTGCCCGCGCTGCAGCCGCCTGGCGGACCTCGTCAACGCAGTGCTCGCGGAGATTAAGACGGCGCAGACGGAGGCCGCGCGGCTGCAACAGCAGTTTGCGCAAATCGACCCGCAGCTCGAACGCGTCCGCCAGGAACGGGCAAGCATCATCCGCTATGCAGGCGAGCTCGCCGAACTGATGGATGAGTTTCGGCGCAGCGGCGACGTCGCCCGGGCCAAGCAGGAGCTCGCCCAGCTGTCCGATCGCTCCCAGCGCTTGTCGGCTGACATCATCCGCATTCTCGATCGCCGGGCGCAGATCAGCCGCAGTGTTGATGCGAATGCGGAGACAATTTCGCGGTTGTCGATCCTCGCGCGCCAACGTCGTCGCGAACTGGACGCCTGCGAGGCCCGGTGCAAAGCGGCAATCGCCGATGGCACCGTCACCGAAGAGCGTCCTGACCTCACCTTCGCCCAGCCGGCACGCACGACGACGCGTTGCGCCCGCTGTGCCATTCGCGCCCGGCTTATCGACCAGTACGCCCTGCTGCGTCAGACGCGCCAGGCAGGATTGGTCCTGGCCGAGCGTCGCTTCGCGCTTGCCGATGCCCGCCTCCAAGCGGTCAGCACAGCCATCGACGCGAACGCCGCCGCCATTCGTGCAGCGCGCCGTAACCGCGACCGTGCACAGGCCGAACGGCGCACCTTGATCGAGGGGCTTCAGGCTGAAGCCACCGTCATCCGCCGACAGCGCAACGAACTCCGGCGCACGCAGACAGCCGCGCGCCAGCGTCGGGATGCGCAAAGAGCGGGTGTAGAGGAAATATCTCGGCTGCTGACCGGCGCACGTGAGGGTCTTGCGCGGTGCGAGACATCGTGCCGCCGCGCACCGCAAACCGCGTCCGAAACGCTTTCGCGAGCGACCGCACTCATTGCCCGGGTCGACGACGCCCCGACGAGTTGTGAGAAATGCAGCACCCTGCGCGCCGCAATGCGCGCGCAAGCGGGCACGGCACGCACGGCAGTTACGGCGCTCACAACGGCAAACCAGCGCGCGGAGAACGCAGCCCCTGCCGCGACTGACCGCGCGGACGCGATCACGCAAAATCGCGAGGCCGTGCTTGCCGGCGTGCGCCGTTGGTTCGACATCGACGATGCCGAACGACGCGCCGCGCGTGCCCGCGCCATCCGCGGTGACCTCGCCGACACAACGCGCCTCGTCACTGCGCTGGAGCGAGCAGGCAACCGCTTTACACAGGCCGCCGACACGCGCGATGCGGCGAACGTTACGCTGACGCAGGCTCTCTCGTCGCTATCCGACGCGATCGACGCCGATGCGCGATGTGCCGACACCTGCTCCGCCGACACCGACGAACTGCCACCGTTCAACATCGCCGAATTCGAGGAGCAAAATCCGGAGCGCCTCATTGCGCAGCCAGCCACCGTCACGCCGGTGCGGGCGCGCTGTAGCGAGTGTGCCGGCAAGGCGGATGCCATCACCGAGCTGTTGCGAGAACGCGCGCAGGCAACCGCCAAACGCACGACTTCGCGAAACATCCGCCGGGCCTCGGCTGCGTTGATCCGTCGGATAGAGACCGCGCAGACGGACGTGCGCAGCCGCACGACCGAACTCACCCGTCGCCGCTTCGACGCCCGCACATCCGCGGAGCGCACCCGGCTTTCCGACGACATCCGCACGCTCGCGCGTCGTCAGTCAGCGCTTGACCGTGCCCGCACAGCAGCCGAACGCCGCGCGACGACGGCGGAGCGGGATGCCGATGCAGCGCGTCAGGACCTGCGGCGCCTGAGCCGCGAGATCCGCGAGGCACGGACGGTACTGGCTGAATGCAACGCCACGTGTCGCGTCGCGGACGCAGGTGAAGCAGCGGACGATAAACCCGCTAAGCCCGCCCCCGATGACGTCGCGAAGGGCGCAACGGGAGACAAAGGCACCGGCAAAACCGCAGACCGCCTCGCTGATGCGGACGGAGTGGAAAAACCTGCTAAGGTGAGCCGCCCGAAGGCGTGCGATCGGTGCGCGGTCTTTTCGCAACGGATCGCCGTGCTTGAAGGCAACGCCGAGAAAACGCGCGGCGAACGCGATGCCGCCATCGCAACGCGACGCACAATCATCGCGCAGGTGCGTGCCGCACTCGCAGCGTCGAAAGACGCAACCGCACTGGTGCGTGAACAGCGCCGTCTCACCCGGCGGATCGAAGCCCGGGCCGCGACGCTCGAACGGATCGAGGCGCGTATCGCTCGGGTTCGCACATCGTTGGAGCGCTGCGAACGCGTCTGCCGTGACCCGAACGCAACCGACACACCTGCAGTGGCGACGACGACCCCCGGGGCAACACCCTCGACCCGACCCGACGCAGCGGATGGAGACATCGATGTAGCGGATGCCGACGCCGACGACGCGTCGCGACCCACGCGCCGTGGAACTTCGCGGAAGCGGCGCGGCGCACCACGTGTCGCATCCCGCCGTGGCAAGCGGACCATCACTGCGCCCACGCGCAAGCGATCAGCCGATAGCGGCGACCCGCAAGTGCTCGGCACCGTAGACCGCCCATTGGTCGGCGCGTGGCAAACCGAGGTCGATGTCGAAGTTGGACGTGGCCGGATCTGGTTGCCGGAGACCGCGAGCATCACGGTCGACCGCGCCACCCGCGCGCGCAGCCTGCCGACCGCGACCTTCGCGGCCACCCTGCATGCCCGGCGGGACGCAGGCGACGGCAGTGCCGATGTCGCTTGGGGATCGCTGGAAATCACCCGCACCGACGACCGCACACCCGAAGACGGGACCGGCTACGAGCGGGTCGCCGGTTCCATCGGGTTCGGCCGGGAAGTCGCTGGGTGTGTGGTGGGCGCTGCCCGGTGCGCCGGCGGCGTCAAGGCCGGCGTCGAACACGTGAGCCTCGAAGGCGCCGCATCGTTTGGTGGCGCTCGGGAGACGGTAGCGCTCGACAACACATCGGTGCTGCTGGGCCTCTGGGGTGAATTGGCCTTCCCGCTTATTGCAAGCCCCAGCGGACCCGGGCGCGGTCTATCGCTCATCATGAAGGGCGACGTGCACGCGAAACTCGGAACCGCAAAGGCCGACACATCGGCCATCTCGGGGGCGGGCACACGAAGCGTCGTCATCGACGAGACTGTCGCCGGGTTCGGCGCATCGGGTGCGGCAGAGCTGGCTTGGGATCTCGGTACCACGACGATCGCGCTTGGTGCTTCCGGTGCGTTGGACACCGTCCCGACCTTCGAGCGAGACGGTACCAGCTTCGACCTCGATACCGACGTTGCACCGTCGGCCACCATCTATCTGCGCGGGCGCATCCGGTTCTGACGCCCGCCCGCGCAGGGGTCGTCTTACAACGCAGAGTGCGATCAGCCATTGCCCCGGCCGATCGCCGCTGGGGGCCTCTATTCGGCTGTGCTAGAGCCGATCAGGCATCGATGCCGACGCGTGAGATCCGGCGCGGTGTCGCGCATCTGCAGATGCATCCTCAACGGGAGCGACGCACGTGAGCGGGCAGAGACATTCGCTGGCGAGCAACGAGCCTGGGGGCACTGAGCAGCCCGGTGGTGGCCTTCCCGGTAGCGGCCCCGGTAGCGGTTTGCCACGCAAGCTTTGGGGTCCGCTGTTCGCGGTTATTTCCGTGCTCGCGGCCTACTCGCTGACCGTCGGCTACGTGTACCCGGCGGTCGCATTCAACCTCAGCGTCAAGGAATTTTCTCCCCTCGTCATCGGTCTCCAGAGCGCGATGAGCGGCGTCGGCATTCTGGCAGGTTCAGTGCTGACGGCGCGGATCGCAAGCCTCGCCTCACCGTGGGCGACAACCCTCATCGCACTCGGCGTCTCCGCTGGCGTCATCATCGCTCTTGGCCTTATACCACCTGTCGCGATCTGGTTTTTCCTCCGCTTTGCGCTGGGATTTTCCGGCAGCCTGCTCTTCATCCTCTCCGAAACCTGGATCAACCAGCTCGCCCCCGACCACCTGCGCGGGCGCATCATCGGCATTTACACCTCGGTGCTGGCCGGCGTCTTCGCACTCGGCCCGGCACTCACGACGGTGCTCGGCTTCGACGGTTGGCAGCCGTTCACCAGCGTCGCCCTGCTGCTGATCGCGATGGGCCTTCCGCTGCTGATCTATCGCCGCGAACTGCCAAACGAGACGGTCCACGAAGAAGGCGCGTTCACCGCCACCCTGAAACGCATCCCCGTGCTCATGCTCGGCGTTGGCGCCTTCGGCTATTTCGACGGCGCTTTGCTCACACTCTGGCCCGTCTATGCGCTCGATCGCGACATCGGCGTTGACGCGGCTGCATGGCTGTTGACGTTGCTGATAATCGGCAATCTGTTTTTGCAGGTGCCGATCGGCTGGCTCGCCGATCGCTTTTCGCGCCGCTCACTTTTCACGCTCTGCGCCTCGTTCGCCTTTTTCGGTGCGCTGATGCTGCCGCTCGTCGACCTCACCGCGACCTATGCCTACGTCTACCTCGTGATCTGGGGCGCGCTGTCGTTCGGGATCTATACGCTCGCGATGACGATCGTGGGCGAAGCGCTACGCGGCTCATCGCTGGTTGCGGCCAACGCGGGTTTCGGCGTGATGTGGGGGTTCGGCGCTGTGGCTGGCTCAGGCGTCACGGGCGCGGTCATGAATGCGATCGGCGCGGTGGGTCTGCCCGTTTGCATCGCCGTCGTCTTCGGCGCGCTGATGATCACCAGCCTGTTTTTCCCCCCGATCCGTATCGCCACGGGTTCTCCGCCACGAAAGCCTTCAGCCGACGCATAAGCCGTCGCTTGCTGCAAAGCGCCCTTAAAAGCAACGGGCATAGCTCTGAAGCAGAGGTTACCGCACCTGCCGCATTAAAGGTTTTCAGCGCGAGCGATTCGCGCTCAGCAATGTTTCGCTCACCACAAAAGCGAAGGCCGCTGTCCCCGGGAGAAGGAACAGCGGCCTTTTTTGCAGTCGCCTTAGTCTAAGCTCGGTCCACGTCAACGCGTGGAGAAGATTATCGTGTCGCTGGTCCAGCCGTTAGGACGCCAAAGGAGGCAGATGCGTCCGAACGGGCGGCTTTGTTGACGATCAGAACCCGGCTCTCAGGGAGTTGAATTCCGAAACGGTCCTGACCGGCACCCGCGCTCGACGCCTGGACCAGCGACATGACGAGAAGCGCACCGGCCGCAGCGAAGCAGAGCAGAGCGACGACCCGCGCGATGCGGTTGCTCCGAGTATCTGCTTGGCCCTGGTAG
>JBCBJG010000170.1:0-7223 GCA_038523655.1 Pseudomonadota bacterium
ATCGAGAGTGGTCGAACAGATCAGAGTTCGGGCGCTAAAAGGCGCCCGGCCACCACTCCGGCACCTCTCCAAGAGGCGAGCGCGTAACGGAAATGTCGGCGCCAGGCAACGATATCGAGAGTGGTCGAACAGATCAGAGTTCGGGCGCTAAAAGGCGCCCGGCGACCACTCCGGCACCTCTCCGGGCACCGCTCACCGAGCGAGACTTCGCGGGTTGCAGGCACCCCAACCGACCATGGCAAGCGAGCCGTCGACCGCGGCGAAAAACGCCCTCAATTGATCGATTTTGCCGTCGCGGCGCGCTTGTCGATCGATGTTTTGCGAAGATGGTCGGACAGCAGATCGACGTTCATCTTGTTTGCCTTCCAGACGAAGTCGAACAGGTCGCCGACCAGTGGGATGCTACCGGCCGCAAAATCGATGCCCGCATTCGCCGCCATCCGCGCGACCAGGGAGAATGGCGCACCGTAACGCAGCGCCTTGCTGATCAGGTATAGCGAGATCGCACCGCCGGCGACGTCCCCGACCACCGGCACCAGCCCCATCAATCCGTCCGCGCCAAAGCGCATGTTTGTGCCGGGCACACGGAACTGGCTGTCGAGGAACCGTGCCAAGCGTACGAGATCGCCGTGCTCTTCCTCGAACGCAGCATCATCGAGGCGCAGGTCGTCCGACGCGGCCTCTTCGCGGGTATGAAAGGTCGTGCTCATAACTCCGACATATGTGCATGCGGCAGGCTTTGTTCCACGCGTGGCGCAATTGTCGTCGAAACACCGTTGGGCCTGACCGGATCGGCGTTCGGGAAAAGCTCGTCGAACGGCACCGATCGACCGGTATCAAGCACGATCCGGCAATGGTAGCGCTTCAGCCCGCGCACATGCCGGGCGCCGCACGAGTGCGCGATGATCCGCGTCCCCTTGACGATCCGCTCCGCGAAATTCGCCACGCGCTGCGCTTTGTCGGTCGGGTCGAGGCCGCGCTGGAAGCGACGATCATGGGTCGTGATGCCGGTCGGGCAGGTGTTCTTGTTGCACTTCAAAGACTGGATGCATCCGAGCGCAAACATGAAGCCTCGCGCCGATGTCACGAAATCAGCACCAGCTGCGTAGGCCCAGGCCACCTCCGCCGGCGTGATCAGCTTACCCGAAGCGATTACCCGCACCCGCTCCCGCATCCCGGCCCGATCGAGGCTGTCGACCACCAGCGGCAGGCTCTCGCGGATCGGCAGACCCACGTTGTCCATCAGCGGCATCGGCGCGGCGCCAGTCCCCCCATCACCGCTATCGACGGTAATGAAATCTGGTCCATGCGCCGGCCCGCGCTTCGCAACTTCTTCCCAGAGCTGATCAAGCCACCCGTACGCACCGATCACCGCTTTGAAGCCGACGGGCTTGCGCGCGACTTCCTTGAGCATGTCGATGTAGTCGACGAGCTCGCGGACATTGTCGATTTCCGGATGCCCGTTCGGCGAGATCGATGACTGCCCCACCGGGATACCGCGCACCTTGGCGATCTCCGGCGTGACCTTCACCGCTGGGAGTATTCCTCCCTTTCCGGGCTTTGCGCCCTGGCTCATCTTCAACTCGATCATCCGCACTTCCGGCCGACCAGCAAGCGCGCGCAGCTTCGCCGGATCGAGCGAGCCGTCGTCGTTCCGCACGCCGTACTTCGCGGTACCGATCTGAAAGACGACGTCGCATCCACTCTCGAGGTGATACTGCGACAGCCCGCCTTCACCGGTGTTCAACCAGCACCCCGCCTGCGCTGCGCCCCGCGAAAGTGCCTGCACCGCGGGTTTGGAAATTGCGCCGTAACTCATGCCGGAGATGTTGTAGAGCGAGGCCGTTTCGAAGGGCGTATCGCTTTGCGGACCGATGACGACCGGCGGCTCCGGCTCGGCTTGCTCATCAAGGATCGGGAATGCGCAATTCACGAAGATCGTCGTCTCGACCGCATTGAGATTTTTCGTCGAACCGAACGCGACCGTGTTGTCTTTACCCTTGGCGGATTTGTAGACCCAGTCTCGCTCCGCGCGATTGAACGGCATTTCTTCCCGATCAAGCGCGAAGAAATACTGTCGGAAAAACTCCCCGAGCGTCGTGAACAGTTCGCGGAAACGCCCGATCACCGGATAGTTCCGCCGGACCGCATCATGTGTCTGCGATATGTCGATCACGAACATGATCACGGCCGCGAGCACAAGCACGCCGATTACGAAAAGAAACAGCAGGGAGAGAAATCCGATGCTCTCCATCGTCAGTGTCTGCAACCAGTCCATATCGACGCTCCTCAGGATCGCGCAGACGTGCGCAACGCCATCCTAGCGAACCCCGCGAAGACCCGATACCAGGATGCCGTCACGACCGCGCGACACGGCACACGGATACCGCACGCAGCCGCACGAAACGCGGTCATCCTGACGGTTCTGCCGGAACCGCGAACGTAAGGGAGGCCCAAAGCGACTCCCAGACCGCCTTGAACTTCGCAGCACGCTTCGCGGATGGCCTTCGCAGCACGACCGCATCCAGCAGATAGGTGGTACCGCGGACGACCGGCACGACGGCCAGCCCAGCCGCATCCGTTTTCATCGTGCTGACTGAAACGACATTGTCGGCGCCTCGGGCGAAGATGGTCAGCAGCGCATCCGCACGTGGCTTTCCCTGGTAGGTGAGCGCGACCCGCATCTCATCGCCAACAAGCGTGTACGGATTGTCGAGCGCTACAATTTCCGTCTCTAAGCCGAGTGGCGCGATGAGACCGGCCCCATGCCCCACTGCGATCATCGATTTGGCGAACCGGGTGTAAGCCTCGCGGAACTTGTCACCAGGAAGCCCGCGCGCGGCATGTCGGCGCGCGATTTCGCCAAACCCTTTTTCTTCGGCAAACGCCTCGAACTTCGCAAACGTCGGATAGAAAACATCCGTCGGGTTCGAGACGTAGACGATGGTGTGCAGCCCTTCGGCCAGCGGGCCCGTCCGGATCGCCGGCACATCCCCGAGACGTGCCGTGATCACGGTTGCGTTCCCGTTGTGGATGCGCTCCAACCTCTGCGTGCCCTGTTCACTGTAGTAGAGTGCCGAACCGAGGAATTTTTCTCCGTTCTTGATATCGACTGCGAGGTCAGCCCCTGCGTCTGGCGTGTAAGATGACGGTGCGAGCCAGACCTCGTGCGCATCTGCCACCGGAGCGCGAAGCAAGAACGCAAGCACCGCGAACGTCACGATCAATGCTCGCTCAACCGTGAGACTCGATTTGCCAATGAACATCGCCCGCATCATCTGCCTGCCTCTTTTTTTCCTCGCCGCAGCCGCATCGGCCCACACCGCGCGTGCCCATGAAGTGCGACCGGCAATCGCCGATGTCGTCATCGCGGACACCTCGGCTCAGCTGACCATATCGCTCGCGCTCGAGGGGTTTATCGCGGGTATCGATTTGGCCGAAGTAAAGAACACGAACGATGCGGCCAATAACGCGACCTACGATACGCTGCGCGCGCTGCCGCCCACGGAACTTACGTCGCGCCTGCGGGCTTACTGGCCGATCATGCAGCGGAACTTCGCCATTCGCGGGGCAGACGGGACGGTCATCGCGCCACGCCTGATCGATGTCTCGGTACCCGAAGTCGGGAACCCCGAGCTTGCCCGTATCTCGACGTTGACGATCGCTGCGGACGGCCGCGCGCCCTTCCGGATCGGCTGGGCCCGGGAGTACGGGGCATTGATCGTGCGCCAACAGGGTGTGCCGGAAGACGCCGCTTACACCGACTACCTTCGCGCCGGCGAAGCGAGCCCCGCGTTGACGGCCACCGGCAGCGTGCAACAGAGCGCGCTGGATGTGTTCGTGCGCTACATCGCTGTGGGCTTTGACCACATCATCCCGAAAGGGCTCGACCACATCCTGTTCATCCTCGGGCTGTTCTTCCTTGCGCCCAGGATCACGACACTGCTGTGGCAGGTGACGGCATTCACCCTCGCGCACTCCGTGACACTGGCACTTGGTGCGCTTGGTTGGGTCAGCGTCCCGGGCAACATCGTCGAGCCGCTCATTGCCGCCTCGATTGTCTTCGTCGCGCTGGAGAACGTTTTCACCGATGCGCTCAGCCGCTGGCGACCGGCGTTGATCTTCGCGTTCGGCCTGCTTCACGGCCTTGGGTTCGCTTCGGTGCTCGAGGAGTTTGGCCTGCCGGATGCGCAGTTCATTCCGGCGCTGATCGGCTTCAACGTGGGCGTGGAGGTTGGCCAACTTGCCGTAATCGCCGTCGCGTTCCTGCTGGTCGGCATCTGGTTCCGCAGCAAGTCGTGGTACCGCCCGGGGATCGCGATCCCGGCCTCGCTCGTGATTGCGGCCATCGGGGCATATTGGGTCTACGAACGCACGCTGGCATGATGGTGGGAGACGCCTCGCCGCCTTGCCGCGCGTTAGGGCCGTGGCGCAGCCGCGCTCACAACTCCGGCGCGCGGCTCGCGTAATCCTCGGATCGCATTTCCATCAGGCGGGAGGCGGTTCGCTCGAAGAGAAATGCGGTATCGCCCGCCGGGTAAAGCGCATCTGGCTCGGCATCGGCCGACATGATGAGCCGAACATGTGCGTCGTAGAACGCATCGATGCAGGTCACGAGCCGCCGTGCCTCGTTGCGTTTCTCCGGCCCGAGCTGCGGCACGCCCTCGATAAAGACCGTGTGAAACCGCGCGGCGATCGCGAGGTAGTCGTGCGCCCCGAGCGCCGCCTCGAACAGGTCGCGGTATGCGAACCACGCCGCCCCCTCCGCCACCTCGGGGATCGCGAGCACGCGGCCCTTTACCTCCAGTCGACCCGGCTCCCCCTGCGCCACCCCGGTCAGCCGCTGCCAGGCGTCCCGCATCGCACCGCGTGCCGCATCGTCTGCCGGAGAAAAATAAAGCGGAAGCCCGGCGATCCGATCCTGCCGGTAATCCTTGCGCGCTTCGAGAAACAGCACCTCCACGTGGTCTTCGAGCACATCGATGAATGGCTCGAACAACGCCCGATTAAGCCCGTCCTTATAAAGACCGCGCGGCGTGACATTCGACGTCGCGACCATCACGACATCCTGCTCGAACAGCGCCGTGAACAGCCGCGACAGGATCATCGCATCGGCAATGTCGGTGACGTGAAACTCGTCGAAACACAGCAGCGTCGCCTCGTCGGCCAACTGTTTGGCGACCCGCGGCAGAGGGTCTCCGGTATGGCCACGCCGCTCGACGGTGATGCGCTCGTGCACATCGGCCATGAACGCGTGGAAATGTACCCGCCGTTTGCGTTTGAAGCCGACGTTCTCGAAGAACAGATCCATCAGCATGGTCTTGCCGCGGCCGACCCCGCCAAAGAGATAAAGTCCCTTCGGCACTGCCCCACGTTTGCGCGTGAAGAACGAGAACCAGTCCGTCTTCTCGGGCGGTGCGTAGGTTGCGAGCCGGTTGGCGAGAAGCTGAAGCTTCTCCATAGCGAGCGCCTGCGCCGGATCGCTCGCAAGCGCGCCTGAAGCAACCTGCGCACGATAGGCCGCAAGTGGCGTCGACGGCGTGTCGCTTTCAGGCGGCGAGGTCATGGGCTGGAATTGCGCTTCGACGTCAGATGGTCACGGGCCGCGCCGAGGGCGCACCGGCAGCAACCAGCGCTTCCGCTTCAGCGAAACCGATCCCTCCGGTCACCGCGGATATTTCTCCCTCGCGGAGCACAGCCTCCGCCGCACCGCGAACCGCAGCGAGCCCGACCCGCATCAGCGACGATCCGAATGAGATCCGCCGGACACCGGCGTCAGCAAGCATCGCAACCGTTGTATCTTTGGGCAGACCGAGCCCGGTGACGACGTTCACCGGCTTGCTTACGGCGCTGCAGACTGCGCGCACCGCGCCGAGGTCGGGAAGCTGTGGCGCATAGAGGCAGTCAGCGCCGACCGCCTCGAAGGCCTGCAGCCGCGCGATCGTGTCGTCGAGGTCAGGCCGGTCAAAGGAGAAATTTTCAGCCCGCGCGGTGAGAACGAATGGCCGGTCGAGCGCCTGGACAGCGTCGGCCGCAGCCTTTATTCGCGCGACCGCCTGATCGAACGAAAAAATCGGAGCCTCGGCGTCACCGGTCGTATCTTCGATCGAGCATCCGGCTAGACCAACGGCGGCAGCCTGGCGGACGGTCTGCGCGACCGCCTCCGGTGACCGCCCGAAACCATCTTCGAGATCAGCGGTGACGGGCAGGTCCGTCGCCTCGACAATCTCGCGGGCGTGGTCGAGCGCAACGTCCCGCGAGACCATGCCGGCACCATCTTCGCGCCCCGCTACGATGGCAGCGCCCCAGCTTGTCGTCGCCAGCGCGGGATAACCGAGCCCCGCAAGCATGCGCGCAGACCCGGTATCCCACGCGTTCGCGACGATGAAGATGTCGGCACCTTCGTGCAGCGCGGCAAACCGCTCGTGACGGGTCATGCGCTATTCACCTCACGAGTCATGTGCGAGACGCCCGCTCGTCGAACAACCCGGTTTCGAGCCCATCGATGCTCCGCACGTTCTTTTTTCTCCAGTACGCCTCAAGCTCGTCATCGGACATCGCTTCGTAGAAAGGCAGCAACTCAGCTTCGCCTCGGCTCTGCACCTCGCCCATCAGGGGAACACCGGTGCCACACGATGTTTGCACCGAGTTGATCCGCACATCGAAGATCGTCCGTGCACCGGCGTACTCCGGGAATAGTGCCGCACACGCGTCCCAACCGTTATCGCGTGGATGCAGCGCAACGCATGTACCGTAGACGCGGAGGATAAGTGCCGGTCCTTCGAACGCACAAAACATGAGCGTGATCCGGTTGACCTTCTGAACATGCGCAGCCGTTTCATTGCCGCTCCCCGTCAGGTTGAGCCAGACAATGCGTTCGGGCGATACCACCCGCAGCGTATCAAGCCCTTTCGGAGAGACATTCACCCGCCCGTCCGCCGCGGCACTCGCAACAAAGAACACCGACTGCGCTTCGATAAACTCGATGAACCGCGGGGCCAGCTGGGAAAATTCACTGGGCATGATTATTCCCCGCTACCTTTGCTGCGACCGATATGGTTGCGCAGCGTGCTCAAGCCTCGAGCTTACGCCGCATCCCGATGCCGTTCGGCGATCAGCGCGGTGATTTCGAACATGACATTCGACGCCACCATTGCGGTGATGTTGTTCGGTGTATCCTTCGTCGGCATCATGCAGACGACATCGCCGCCAATAATATCGAG
>JBCBJG010000171.1:0-7214 GCA_038523655.1 Pseudomonadota bacterium
ACATGAGGATTTATTTCCCCGATCTGCGCTGCCGCGCTCTCGACTTTCGGCGTACCGACACGCGATGTCGTGTGAAGGACCTGCCGCTGCAGATTCGAAAGCGAGACCACATCGTCGTCCACGATGCCGATGGTCCCGACCCCTGCTGCCGCAAGATAGAGCACGACCGGCGAGCCAAGGCCGCCCGCGCCGACGACGAGCACGCGCGCCGCCTTGAGCGCCTGCTGACCAGGGCCACCGACTTCGTGGAGGACGAGATGGCGCTTGTACCGCTCGATCTCTTCTGGAGAAAAACTCACGCCACAGCGTCTCCGTCCGTTTGGCCTGTGCGGCCGGTGGAGCCAAACCCCCCAGCACCACGCACTGTGTCGTCGAGATCGTCGACGACGCGAACGGCCACACGCGGCACTTCCTGCACCAAAAGCTGGGCGATGCGTTCACCGCGCGCGATCTGGACGGGCTCTGTGCCTAGATTGACGAGCAGCACCTGCACCTCGCCGCGATAGTCGGCGTCGATCGTGCCGGGCGTGTTCAGCACCGTCAGCCCTTGGCGAAAGGCGAGGCCGGACCTTGGACGGATCTGCGCTTCGTAGCCAGGCGGGATCGCCATTGCGAAACCGGTCGGGACGAGCGCGCGGGTGCCCGGGTCAATCGTCAACGGTGCGTCAGCCGGGACGGCGGCCTCGACGTCCATACCGGCCGCCAGCGCTGTCGCCTGGCGGGGCGCGCCGAGCCCTGCCCCGTGCGGGAGCCATTTGAGCTGAATGTCGACGGTCACGCTCTGTTCCTATTCCGCCGCCTGTTTGGTGGCGCGCTGTCTTGACGCCGGCCGACTGTTCCGTTTCCCCGATCGCATGTCGAGGAAGTGCGCGATGTGCTCAACCAGCCGCTCGGCGATGACGGTCTTGTCGGCTTCCGCCCAGGTCTCGACGGCGGATTTCGAGACCAGATGTACGCGGTTTCGGTCGCCGCCCATGACCTCGCCTTCCGCCAGCGCGCCGCTGCTCGAGACGTCGTTCGCGACGATCAGATCGCATTGCTTGCGCGACAATTTCTGCTCCGCGTTCGCGACAACATCCTGTGTCTCGGCAGCAAAACCGACAAGCATGTGTGGGCGCAGCGCGGTATCTCGGGCGACCTCGGCCAGGATGTCCGGATTGGCAATCAGATCAAACGGCGGTGGGACTTCCGCTCCCGCACGCTTCTTCATCTTTTCCTCTGCGATATCGGCGGTGCGCCAGTCGGCGACGGCGGCCGCGAAGATCCCGGCATCGAAAGGATGGCCGTCGCTCAGTGCCTCGACCACGGCGGCCTGCATGTCGCGCGCGCTCTCCACGTCTACCCGGCGGACCCCTGGCGGTGTCGCCAGCGCCGTCGGGCCGGACACGAGCGTCACCTCGGCGCCCGCGCGGGCGGCGGCGGCGGCAATCGCGTAGCCTTGTTTGCCGCTTGATCGATTGGCGATATAGCGGACGGGGTCGATGGGTTCATGGGTCGGGCCGGCCGTGACGAGGATTTTATTCCCGTCAAGAAGGTCAGTGGTGTCGCTTGTCTTCGTGGCGGGTTCGCCGTCTTTCTGGACGTGCGCGCCGAGCATTGATGTTGCCGCATCGACAATCGCGTCCACTTCCGCGAGCCGGCCTGGACCGAATTCGCCGCACGCCATCGCGCCATCGTCCGGCCCGATGAACCCGATGCCGTCAGCTCGAAGTTGGTTTACGTTGCGCCGCGTCGCGGAATGCTCCCACATCCGCACGTTCATCGCCGGCGCAACGAGAACCGGCGTATCCGTCGCAAGCAGAACGGTGGAGGCGAGGTCATCGGCGAGACCGTTTGCCATCTTCGCAAGCAGGTCGGCGCTCGCGGGTGCTACGAGGAGCAGATCGGCCGAGCGAGAAAGCTCGATGTGTCCGATATCCGCTTCGTTTTCAGGTGAGAACAGGTCGGTCATCGCCGCTTGACCGCTGAGCACGGTGGCCGACAGCGGGGTGATGAATTCCTCCGCCGCACGGGTCAGCAACATCCGCACGGCCACGCCACGCTCACGCAGGCGCCGCGCGATATCGAGACTGCGATACGCGGCGATCCCGCCTGATACGATGAGCAAAATCTGTTGGTTGGCCACGCTGATCTCCGGATTTGTCGCGGACCCTTTCCGTCGTCGGCGAATTTACCTGAAAGCTGCGACGGCTGATACCTGCCTGCACCGGGATGCTTGCCGCCCTCACGGAAATTCGTCATCCCCGCCCGATATCCGCTGCCTCCCAACCCACGGAGCCACCCGCATGGCCTACGAAAGACTCGAACTCCTGATCGACGGTCAATTCCGACAGGGCTCGCAAGGCGTGACGCAGGAGGTTGTGAACCCGGCAACCGAGGAGGTCCTCGGCGCCCTGCCACATGCGTCGGCTGACGATCTCGATGAAGCGCTGGCGGCCTCAGAACGCGGGTTCGACGCGTGGCGGAGCATGACCCCGCTCGCCCGCCAGAAGGTGATGGAGGATGCGGCGCGCTTGCTCGAGGCGCGGAGCGATGCGATCGCCGAGACCCTCACGCGCGAGATGGGCAAGCCGCTCGGCGAAGCGAAGATGGAACTCGGGTTCACGATCGATGTGCTGCGCTGGTACGCGGAGGAAGGAAAACGCGCCTACGGACGGATCGTCCCGTCGCGCGTGCCCGGGATGCGCGCCCTGGTGACGAGTGAGCCGGTGGGGCCGGTCGCCGCGTTCGTTGCCTGGAATTTTCCCGGTGTGAACGTCATCCGCAAGATCGCCGGCGCGCTTGGTGCGGGATGCTCGATTATCCTCAAGGCCTGCGAGGAGACGCCCGGGACGGCGATCGCGATCGCGCGCGCACTTCAGGAAGCTGGGTTGCCGGACGGTACGTTGAACCTTGTATTCGGAGAGCCGGCGGCGGTTTCCGAGCACCTTCTCGCAAGCCGGATCCCGCGGAAACTCTCCTTCACCGGCTCCGTCTCCGTCGGCAAACATCTGCAAAAGCTTGCTGCAGAAACGCTGAAGCGCTGCACGATGGAGCTGGGTGGGCATGCGCCGGTGCTCGTGTTCGACGATGTGGATATCGAGAAAACTGCGAAAGCTGCGGCGCAGGGCAAATTCCGCAATGCCGGTCAGGTTTGCGTCTCTCCGACGCGCTTCCTCGTGCAGCAGGACCGCTACGAGGCGTTTGCTGACGCATTCGTCGAGGCAGCGCGGGAGGTGAAGGTCGGCAACGGCTTGGATGAGGGCGTCACGATGGGGCCGCTGGTCGGGGAGCGACGGCTTGGCGTGATGCAGGAGTTCGTGGACGATGCGAAATCGCACGGTGGTCAGGTGATGCTCGGTGGCGCACGGCGGGGGAACCAAGGCTGGTTCTACGAGCCGACCGTGATCAAGGATGTGCCGGATACGGCGATGATCATGAACGAGGAGCCGTTCGGGCCGATCGCGCCGATTGCGCCGTTCCGGGATCTCGATGAAGCGCTCGAGAAGGCGAACCGGCTCGAGTTCGGCCTTGCGAGTTACGCCTTCACGCATGATCCGAAACGCATCCGCCGCCTGGAAAACGAGATCGATGCCGGGCTCGTCGGGATCAACAGCTTCGTCATCTCGACGCCGGAGACGCCGTTCGGCGGGGTGAATGAGAGTGGCTACGGTTCGGAAGGCGGGATCGAGGGGCTCGATGCCTACCTGCGCACGAAGTTCGTGACGGAGACGGTCTGAACCGTCGCAGGAAGAGAGAAAAATAAAAGGCGGCTACCGGGCGGGGGAGGGGAAGCGCCGGTAGCCGCCGTATGACCCATCGGGTGCACCCCGCGGAGGAGGGGGGTCGGGGGAGGAGAGAGAAGCACCGTCGGGCGTCATTGCTTGGTCTCAAGGTGCCGCACGGTTGGCGAGGCTAACGTGATGTACGTCACACTTTCGCGTTTTCACGATGCGCGGGTCTTCCCGCCCCCGCCCCTCTCCCGTGCTGGCAGTGGGAGATCGCGCCTAGGAGCGCCAGTACACCGGCGTGAAAAGGACCAATACCGTGAGGATCTCCAGCCGGCCGAGCAGCATGGCGAACGAGAGAATCCATTTCACGCCGTCCGGCAGGCCCGCATAATTGCCGGCTGGGCCGATTTCGGGACCGAGCCCTGGGCCGACATTGGCAAGCGCGCTTGCCGAGGCGGATAGCGCCGTCACGGAATCGAGCCCGTAGGCGCTCAGCAAGCATGCGATGACGCCGAACGACAGCAGGAAGAGAAAGACGAAATTCATCACGGCCCGGGCGACTGCCGGGTCCATGCGTTTGCCGTTGTAGGTCGCGATCACGACGCGGTGTGGTTGCGAGAACATGAGCACGCGCTGGCGGACCGTCTCGAAGAGAACCTGAAAGCGGAAGATTTTCATCCCGCACGAGGTCGAGCCGGCACAGCCACCGACAAACATCAGGACCATAAAAAGCATCGCCGCGAAGGTGCTCCACGTGTCGTACGCACGCGTCGCGTAGCCCGTGCCGGTTACGATCGAGACGACGTTGAAGCTCGCGTGTCGGAATGCGTCGCTGCCGGGCAATTGCTCGGCGCCGGCTTGCGCCAGCCAGGCGAGGCCGACGCCGATGGCGACGATGCCGAAAAACCAGCGGACCTGGGAATCACCGATCAGCGCGCGCGGGTCCTGGGTCGCTCCTTGAAAGAGGAGTAAAAAAGGCAGGCTGCCGAGCAACATGAAGACGATCGCGACGGTCTCAACCGCGCGGCTGTCGAAGTGCGCGATCGACGCGTCGTAGGTGGAGAAGCCACCGGTAGCGATGGTGGTCATGGCATGGGCGACGCTGTCGAACGCCGACATGCCCGTCGCGAGATAACTCACCACGCAGGCGGCGCTCAGCGTGAGGTAGACCCAGATGATGTTAAGGGCGATCTGCTTGGCGCGCGGCAGCATTTTCTCCGATGCGTCCGACGATTCGATGCGGAACAACTGCATGCCACCGATCCGCAGCATCGGCAGGACGGCGAACCCCATCACGATGATGCCTATCCCGCCGAGCCACTGGAGGATCGCGCGCCAGAGCAGGAGACCAGGAGAAAAAGTATCGAGCCCGGTGAAGACCGTCGCCCCGGTCGTCGTGAGCCCGCTCATCGCCTCGAAGAACGCGTCGGTGTAGGACGCGCCGCGCCCGGACCAGACGAAGGGGAGCGCCGAGAAGGCGACGAGGACGACCCATGCGAGGGTCGTGAGCAGGAACGCCTGCTTGATCGACAGCTCGCGTTCCTCAGTCCGGTTCGCGTAGGTGAGCAAGACGCCGACCAAGAGCGTGAGGCTGCTGCAGCCGGCGAAGACGAGCCAATCTTCATCGCCGAGCGCGAGCTCGTAGAGCCCCGGCACCATCATCGCGCAGCCGAGCGTCGAGAGCAGGAGCCCGATGATCATCAGCGTGGTGCGAAGCTCGGGCATGCTCCTTCGTCCGCTCCTTGCTCCGCCTCTTCCAAGGCTCCGTCGTTCGAACGCGCGTTTATCTCAGGCGGGAGGGACCCGGTCGGTCTGCGCTGACGCGTCAGTTCACGCTGGTAGACGCGTAGGGGCTGTCGAGGGAGAACGCTGGGATCTTGACCTCTAGGTCTTTCGCGCCATCGATCTCGAAGATGTAATGCCCCTGCATGAAGCCCGACGGCGTCGGCAGGGGGCAACCGCTGGTGTAGCTGAACTGCGCGCCCGGCGGCAGTTCCGGTTCCTCACCAACGACGCCCGGCCCCTCGACTTCCTCGACCTTGCCGGCTGCGTCGATGATCCGCCAATAGCGCGTTCGCAGCGTGCCGGTATCAACGCCCAGATTGGTGATCTCGATCGCATAGGCCCAGAAAAACAGCCCTTCCGCCGGGGAGGACCGATCCTCAAGGAAGGTCGGTTCGACCCGTACGCGAAAGCCTTCGGTGACTGCTTCGTACATGTTGCGCGCCCCGCCCGCACTGGTGCCGCCGTGTGATGCGCCTTACGCACCGCTCGTGTGCGATGCAGCATGCGTTGCAGCGCGCGTCAAATCCGCTGCGAGATCGTCGACGTGTTCGAGGCCGACTGAGAGCCGGAGGGACCCGTCGGTGATCCCGAGTTCCGCGCGGGCCTCGTCCGACAGGCGCTGGTGGGTGGTGGTCGCGGGGTGCGTTGCGAGCGTGCGGGCGTCGCCGAGGTTATTGGAAATGCGGGTGATGCGCAGCGCGTTGAGAAATGCGAATGCCGCCTCCCGGCCGCCGGCAACGTCGAACGCGATGAGTGTGCCGCCAGCGGACATCTGGCGGCGGGCAATTTCGGCCTGTGGATGATCGGCGCGGCCCGGATACCGCACCGCGCTAAGGTTTGGCAGGTCGGCGAGCACGTCTGCGAGCTGCGCAGCGGTTCGGCAATGGCGGTCGATGCGCGTTGGGAGGGTTTCCATCCCTTTCAGCAGGCACCAGGCATTGAACGGGCTGAGCGCCGGGCCGGTATGCTTAAGATACGGCGCGAGTTTTTCCTCGATGAAGGTCTCAGTGCCGAGCACGAGACCGCCGAGCGCGCGGCCCTGCCCGTCGATGTGTTTGGTTGCGGAGTAGACCACGACATCCACCCCGAGCGGAATCGGCCGCTGTAGCATCGGGGAGGCGAACACGTTGTCGATCACCACGCAGGCGCCGGCTTCTCGCCCGATCGTGGCAACGGCTTCGATATCGACCAGTTCGAGCGTCGGGTTTGTCGGGGTCTCGAAGAATAGAACGCGGGTGTTGTCGCGGATCGCGGCATGCCAGGCGTCGAGATCGCGTCCGTCGATCAGCGTCGTCGCGATGCCGAACCGCGGCAGCAGTTCTTCGACAATATAGCGGCAGCTACCAAAGAGTGCGCGCGCGGCGACGACGTGATCGCCAGCCTTGAGCTGGCAGAACATCGCTGCAGCGACGGCCGCCATTCCGCTCGCTGTCCCCCGCGCGGCTTCCGCCCTTTCCAGAGCGGCGGCGCGCGCCTCGAACATCGCGACGGTCGGGTTCGCATAGCGCGAATAGACGAAGCCCGGGTCGTCGCCCGCGAAGCGTGCCGCCGCTTGTTCCGCCGTATCGTAGATGAAACCCGAGTTCATGAAGATGGCCTCGGACGTCTCGCCGAACGGGCTGCGCAGGCTACCGTCGTGAACGAGCAGGGTGTCCGGGTGCAGGTCGGTGGGCGTTGGCCGGTTCGGATGGGCGTCGTCGGTCAGGTAGTCGCCCTTCG
>JBCBJG010000172.1:0-7213 GCA_038523655.1 Pseudomonadota bacterium
GATGCCGAGGCCTGCGCCAAGGCGCTCGGCGTACGCTACGACACCATCCCCATCGCGCCACCGGTCGAAGGGTTCCTCGAAACGCTGACGCCAATTCTCGCAGGAACCAACGAGGACACGACGGAGGAAAATCTTCAGTCGAGGACGCGTGGCACCCTCCTGATGGCGATCTCCAACAAGTTCGGGGCCATGGTGGTCACCACGGGCAACAAGTCGGAAGTCTCTGTTGGATATGCGACGCTTTACGGCGACATGAAAGGTGGATTCAACCCGATCAAGGATCTCTACAAAACCGAGGTCTATGCGCTCGCTCGCTTTCGAAATGCCGAGCGGCCGGAAGGCTGCGCCGGACCGGAAGGCGAAGTCATCCCGGTAAACATCATCGACAAAGCACCGACAGCCGAGTTGCGCGAAGATCAAACCGACCAGGATTCGCTCCCCGCCTACGACGTCCTCGACGATATTCTCCGCGGGCTCGTTGAAGAAGAGCAACCGCTCGACGCGATCATCGCACGCGGTCATGCACCGGAGACGGTCGCGCATATTCAACGGCTTCTTTACCTTGCGGAGTATAAAAGGCGGCAGGCTGCGCCGGGAGTGAAGGTGTCGGAGCGCAACTTCGGTCGGGACAGACGCTATCCGATCACCAATCGCTTTCGGGAAGACGTGCCCGCCGCCGAGTTGACCTCCGTTCCAGCCGAATAAGCAGTACGGGCCGCGGTGTAGACAGGCGGCATCCTGTGCCAACGTTGCGGCGCGCGCCTCCGTCAGGGCGTCGCGGGCGAGGGCGCCGTGGCCGGGCCGGGCGCCTTGGGCCAGGCGGTCGTCCTGAAGCGGCGCATGCCGCGATGCGGTTCTGAATCGGAAGGAGCGAGCGATGTCGGGGCAGTCGATGCCAGAGCCGCAAGCATGCGCAGCGGCCCTCTTCGATCGCGGCGGCATTCGTGTGACACCCACCTACCTCACGCATCCGCGCGGACGCATCGATGTTTCGGCAATCCGCTCGCTCTACTTCCGGCGCGAACCGGCGGAGCTCGAGCCTGGCCTGATGATTTCGATCTGGGTTTTCGCTGCCATCGCGATCTTTTTCATCATCCCAATCATCGAAGCGGTGATCGAGCCGAAATTCCTCTGGGTCGTCGGCGTCGGCGTTTTCCTCGCCTGCGTGTCGCTCCAGGATTTCCTGACGATCCGTACGCCGGGGCGTATCATCGTGTTCCTCAGGACGGTCCGCGGCGTGCGTCAGCTTTTATCAACCTCGAGCGTGTCGACCGCACATGAACTGAGGGCTGCGCTCGAGGCGGTCGGCGTACGTTACTGCGACGCGCCCGCGGCAGACACCGCGACCGAAGCGGGCGTCGCCTTCTCGAACCGGAACATGCGCAACGGCGTCGCCTCGTCCTCGACGACCGTCCGATAAATACCGCTGTCGCCGTAACCGGCGCGGGCCAGAAAGTGGCGCGCTGAACCGGTCGCCTCGACGACATAGCGCTCGACGCCGCGCTCTCCGGCATGGTTCTCGACGTGCGTCAGGAGCCGATCTCCGAGCCCTGCCCGATCAAACAGAGGGCTCACAAACAGATCATCGATGATCCCGACCCGCGGATCGAACGGATCAGTTCGCCAGCTACAACTGGCAACGAGCAGCGTGTCGATCCACGCGCCGAAAAGCATGACTGACGTCAAGCGTTCGAGATAACCCACGCCGTAAATGTAGGCGGATATTCCTCCACTCAGCGCATCGCTGAGGACAGTGCCGTCGCCCGCAAGATCACGCGCCGCCGCGGCGCGCATGGCGCTCGCGTGCAAGTGTCTCAGATCGCTGTATTCGCAGAGCGCGACGGGTCGGATGAAAGCGATATCCGCAAGGCGCGGCTGACCCGCGTACGCGCCGCCACCCTCATGGGCGTCTTTCGCGGCGGGCATTTCAGGCAGCAGGCGCATGGTCACGTGCCCATCTTCGAGAAGAGTTTCAGAAAAGGAATGCGCTACCGATCGTTTGTTTCCCTCCTATTATGGCCGATTCACTTATCAGTCGCGCAACAGGAAGCGTACAAACTTACTAAACGATGCACCGATCCCGAGTATCGCGACGTGAAACCGCACCTGGGAGAAACAGTGCTCAAATCGTGCGGATCGCGGAAAACTGTGCGCGAAAGCGATTATCGCGCAGGCAAACTGGCGAAAAAAATACAAGAGGCTCGGCGGCGATCTTCGGCTCGTAGAGGCGACAGTCGCCGCCCAACAACACGATGCCATCGCGGCCGCACGACACGCCGCGCGCAACGCCCTGCAACTAGCTCGGGGGATTGCCGGGCTTTGGCGGCGCCGGGCGAGACTGCGCAGGCTCCCCACGTGCAGCATCGCCAGCGTCGACCCGCGGGGGTGCCGGACGCGCAGTTTCCTGGCCAGCGGGCGCATCCCCCGGCACCGCCTCGCTGCTCGACGCGTCGGCCGCCCCATCGACCGGTGGGGGCACGTCAGTCCGCGTGACCTCATCGACGGGCGCAGTCACCACCGACGCCTGCTGTGTCCCGGCCAACGGATTGAAATCCCGCTCCCGACACGAACAGCCCTTGATGAACTCTTTGCGGTAGCGAAAGGCGTTGGGCAGCGCGCTGTAAGCCTCACCGTCGAGCGACACCATCTGCTCCACTTCCGCACCGGGATTGCGGTAGACGAAGAGATCGGTCGGCGCCGCGCAGCTTGACTGACACCGTGCCGCGTCTTGCGAGAAGCGCGACGGAAGGGTCGAAAAGCTGATCGGAAAATAATACCCGTCGCAACGCCGCACGCACATCGTCCGATAAGTCGACCCGACCCGAATACCGTCATCCGGCGGCAACTCCCGCGGTGCGTTATCGAAAAAGTTGCCGAGGCCGCTGTCGCGACCGAAAACCGTTTCGAAAGGATTCCAGTTGCTCCGCTGCTGGTTGAGCCGCCGCGCTTCGCGCGCATAGACCGCGCCGCATCGGTTGCGCGCAAGCGCCCGGATGATCTGCGCCCTGCGCGCTCGGTTATCGACCGGCCGCCCGGCGGACTGCAGCTGGCGGCGGAGCCGGTTCACCCGGCCCTCGGCACGCCGGACATTCCGGTCGAGACGCACGCATCGCGGCGTGTTCCGCAGCGATTGAGTAAAGAAGAACGTCGAGTAACAATTCGCCCGGTCGATGCGCCGCCGGGCTGTCCGGAATGCGCCCTCGGCCTGGCGGAGCTGCGCCCGGATACGACCTGCCGCGGCCTGACGCCCCTGCCGTCCACTGCCGAGCGCTTGGAGTTGGCGCTCAAGCGAAAAACATCGGCTTTGAGCATGCGCCGTCTGCGCCACCGGCAAGCTGAATGCCGTGGTCACGAGCGCAACCGCAGCGGCCAAAACCGCCCGCCTGACGAATTTTCGCGATCCGTCTCGCACGCACCGCGCCTCCCGTTCGATTCCGCTCGCCTCACCGGAGTACCCGGTGGGACTCATACCTACCATGTCCGGACTGATTTGCCCTCTATCGCCTCATTGCGGCTGCATGGCGTCGCCTCCGGGCTACGCTGGCGGCCCGCGCGGCGCGGTGCGCCCCCGAAGAGCGGGACGGCTAATCGCATCGCGAGCGGCATCTGCGGCAACCCGGTTGCAGCCCCGCGCAAGAGCGGATAGCCACAGCGCTCTTCGTTCTTACCGGCAACCGTGTGCGCTGGCTGATAGGCCGACCTGCCTCCTCAGCGACCAAGCGCGCGCCACAGCCACCGCCACGCCACCTCCGGGATACCGCGATGCATCAGTCCGCGATCACACAAGCCGTCGCGACCTTCAAAGACGCGCGCTCGACCATGCAACCGATCGAAGCTCTTGAGGCCACATGTCGCCCCGCGAACATGGACGAGGGGTACGCGATCCAGGACGCGTTCATCGCAGAATTCGCTCGCCCCGTGATCGGCTGGAAAGTGGGCGCGACCAACCAGGCGGCGTTGGAGCTATTCGGCATCGACCAACCGTTTCTCGGCCCCATTTTCGAAGGCACAATCTATACCGCGCCGGTCGAACTGCCCGCCGCCGACTTCCATCACTGCTGCGTCGAATCCGAGTTCGCATTCCGCATCGCGCGCGATCTTCCGGCACCCGACGGCCAGATTTCGACCGAGGCTGTCCGCGCGGCAGTGGCTGAGGTCATCCCAGCGTTTGAGTTGATCAGCCCCCGTTTCACCAGCGTGCCGAAGGGGGACGGCCCGAGCGCCGTCGCGGACTGCGGCATCGGCGGCGGTCTGGTGATCGGCGCTCCGCACCCGGGCCTCGACGGGCTTGACCTGGTGAACCATGCGGTGTCGCTCGCCGTCGACGGCGAAACGATTGCCGAGGGAACTGGCGCGCTCGTGATGGGCGATCCGATCGAGGCGCTTGCATGGACGGCACGCAAACTTGGCGCGCAGGGCAAACAGCTCCGCGCCGGTGATTTCGTGACGACGGGAACATGTACCGGTGTTCAGTTCGTCGAGCCGGGGAAACTGTGTCGCGCAGACTTCGGCGCACTCGGCAGCGTCGAGGTAAAGTTCACAACCTGAGCGATCCGTGCCCTGAGCGATCCGCGCCCTGGGGTGCGCAGCGCACATCCTACCACCCGCCCCCGCCCGCCCAGGCACGCGCTGATGACCCCGAACATTCGATGCCTGCGCGGATCGATGCTTTCGCCCTGTCCGGGCATTGCGCGAAATCCGAGGTTCGGCGACGCGCCGGGTCCGGGTATACCGCCGCCAACCACCTACCTGTAATCGAGCCGGCCGATGTCCGACGTCGAAATCAAACTCTACAATACGCTACGCCGCGAGAAGACACGCCTCGATCCGATCGATCCGCTGAATGTGCGCGTCTATGCCTGCGGACCGACGGTCTACGATTATGCGCACATCGGCAACGCGCGCCCCATCCTCGTCTTCGACACGCTGTTCCGTCTCCTCCGCCACGTCTACGGAGAAAAAAACGTCATTTACGTCCGCAACATCACGGACGTGGACGACAAGATCAATGCGCGCGCGGCGGAGGAATATCCAGACCTCGCGATCAACGAGGCGATCAGCGCCGTCACCGAACGCACCATCACGCAGTTCCACGACGATATCTCCGCGCTAAATGCACTGCGCCCAACCGTCGAGCCACGGTGCACCCAACACATCCCGCAGATGGTCGCGATGATCGAGACGCTGATCGACAAGGGCGCCGCGTACGCTGCGGAAGGACACGTCTTGCTCGATACCGCTGCGATCGAGGACTACGGACGCCTCTCGGGACGCTCCCTCGATGAGATAATCGCGGGCGCCCGTGTGGAGGTCGCGCCTTACAAGAAAAACCCGGCGGACAGCGTGCTCTGGAAACCGTCGGACGAAACGCTCCCGGGGTGGGACAGCCCATGGGGTCGCGGCCGGCCCGGCTGGCATATCGAATGCTCCGCGATGTCAGCCGAACATCTGGGCGAACGCTTCGATATCCATGGCGGCGGGATCGATCTCGTCTTTCCCCACCACGAAAACGAACTCGCGCAATCGTGCGCCGCGCATGGCACCTCGGAGATGGCCGACATCTGGATGCACAACGGTTTCCTCAGCCTCGAAGGCGAGACGATGTCGAAAAGCACCGGGCACTTCATCACGATCAATGCCCAGCTTGAACAGGCACCCGGCGAGGCGATCCGCCTTGCGATGCTGTCGACGCACTATCGCCAGCCGATTGATTGGACCGCGCGCTCGCTCGCGGATGCCCGCAAGGTTCTCGACCATTGGCATACCCTGACCGCGGACGTGAAAGCCGGCAGCCCGGATCCCGACGTCGTCGCCGCCCTCGCGGACGATCTGAACACACCGCAGGCGATCGCCATCCTCCACGAGCTACGCCGTGAGGCGGCAAACGGCGACGGTGAGGCTGCGCGTACCCTCAAGGGCTCGGCCAGGCTGCTCGGTGTGCTGGAGACATCCGCCAAGGACTGGGCCGCCTGGATGCCGGCCGATGCCGAGGTCGACAACAAACGGATCGAACGCCTGATCGGCGAACGCACGGCCGCGAAGGCCCGCAAGGATTTCGCCGAAGCCGACCGCATTCGCGACGAACTTGCCGCAGATGGAGTAACCCTCAAGGATGGGCCGGACGGCACGACGTGGGAACTGGCGCGATGAACGAGCACGTGTCTTCGGCACATCCGACCTTCGCGCGCAGCATGCCGATCATCGATGTATCGGACATGGCGCGGAGCGTTGCATTCTACCGGGACCAATTGGGTTTCCGCACAACGCAGTGGGGCGATCCACCTTCCTTCACCATTTGCCAACGCGATACGATCACACTCGGGCTCTGCCTAACGCACGATACCCCGCCGAAAACCGCGCACTGGTCCGCGTATCTGTATGTCTCCGACGTGGATGCACTTCACGCGGCATTCGTCGCTGCAGGCGTTGAGGCCCTGGGCGATGTGGACGACCGGTACTACGGCTGTCGGGATTTCGACGTGACTGACCCGGACGGGCATATCCTCGCGTTCGGCCAAGCGCTGAACATCGCCGAAGACGACCTGGGTCCCGGACTTGGACCCGCGACGCAGACGGAGCGCCCGCAATGACGCGCGAACGCCTCTACATCTACGACACGACCCTGCGCGACGGGGCGCAGACGAGCGGCGTGGATTTCTCGCTCGATGACAAGCGCGCCATCATCCGCGCGCTCGATGATCTCGGCATCGACTACATCGAGGCTGGTTATCCGGGTGCGAACCCGATCGATACGGATTTATTCTCTTCCGATCATGCGCTGACGCATGCGCGACTGAGCGCCTTCGGTATGACCAAACGCGCCGGCCGCTCTGCGGACAACGATCCCGGCTTGCAAGGCACCCTCGCGGCGAAATCGGCAGCAATCTGTCTTGTTGCAAAGTCGTGGGACTTCCATGTCCGCGTCGCCCTCGGCATCGAGAACGGAGAAAATCTCGAGACGATCGCCTCGAGCGTTGCCGCCGTCGTCGCAGACGGCCGCGAAGCCCTCATCGACTGCGAACACTTCTTCGACGGCTACAAGGCGAACGCCGCCTACGCGCTTTCCTGCATCGATGCGGCGCTCAGCTCCGGTGCACGATGGGTGGTGCTTTGCGACACCAACGGCGGAACGCTGCCAGACGAAATCCATGCGATCACCCGCGCGGTCACCGAGCGGTTCCCCTGCAACCACATTGGCATCCACACCCACAAC
>JBCBJG010000173.1:0-7157 GCA_038523655.1 Pseudomonadota bacterium
AGGATACAGTGATCGATCTGACGCTGACGACACTCCTGTCCGGCGGACACGCGTTTCTGATCGGCGTGCCGGGCCTCGCGAAGACCAGCCTTGTCGAGTCAATGGGGACGGTGCTCGGTTTGGATGCCAAGCGCATTCAGTTCACGCCTGACCTGATGCCGTCGGATGTCCTCGGCACTGAGGTCATGGAGGAAACGGCGACCCGCGAACGGACCTTCCGCTTCATCCCGGGTCCGATCTTCACGCAGCTGCTGATGGCCGATGAGATCAACCGCGCGAGCCCGAAAACGCAGTCGGCCTTGCTCCAGGCGATGCAGGAAAACCACGTCACGGTCGCTGGCGTCCGGCATGACGTTCCGCAGCCATTCCATGTGCTCGCGACGCAGAACCCGCTCGAGCAGGAAGGCACGTATCCACTGCCCGAAGCGCAGCTCGACCGTTTCCTGATGCAGATCGATGTCGGCTACCCGGACGAGGTTGCCGAACGGCGAATGCTGTATGAGACGACCGGCGACGCCAAGCCGGCTCTCGAAACCGTGTACTCCGAGGCTGAGCTGCAGGCGGCGCAGCGGCTCGTGCGACAGATTCCGGTCGGTGATCAGGTCGTCGATGCGATTCTCGCGCTTGTGCGATCTGCGCGACCGGGTGCTGAGAATGCAGACGATCTCGGCAAATACCTCGCGTGGGGTCCGGGCCCGCGCGCCAGCCAATCACTGATGATGGCATGCCGGGCCAAGGCAATGATCGACGGTCGGCTATCGCCGTCAATCGACGACGTGATCGATCTGGCGGAGCCGGTGCTGAAACACCGAATGGCGCTTTCGTTTGCCGCGCGCGCGGACGGGGTATCGCTGCAAGACGTGGTGCGCCAGCTTACGGAGCGGCTCGGCTAGGGTTCAGCCATCGGCGACGCGGGGCGGAATGCCCGCCGCCAAAGGAACGGGCTCCCCTGCCGGGTGCATGGTGTGCCCCGCTGACGAGCGGCAGACCGGCCATAACGTTGACGACGCGCGGGATCGCCGCCGCGCAAGACCTTCACAAGTGAGGTTCGCGTGAACGACATCGTCGATCAGACATTTTCCGAAGAAACGGTCGCGCCTGTCGAACTTGATGCGCATGGTCTGAGTGCTGCGCTCCCCGAATTGCTGGTTGATGCGCGCCGGGTTGCGCAAACGGTCATCCACGGCATCCACGGGCGACGGCGCGCCGGGCCCGGTGAGACGTTCTGGCAGTTTCGCCAGTTCGGCGACGGGGACACACGGGCACAGATCGATTGGCGACGCTCCGGCGCTTCAGATCATCTTTTTATTCGCGAGCGGGAATGGGAAGCAGCGCAGTCCGCGTGGCTCTGGCTCGACCTGTCGGCCTCAATGGGTTTTCGCAGCCGGCTTTCCGATACATTGAAGCGCGACCGCGCGCTGGTTCTCGGTCTGGCGCTCGGTGCGCTTCTCTCCCGGGGCGGCGAACGGGTTGGGCTTCTTGGCGCCATGCCGCCGCGGAGCGCGCGGAACATGATCGAAGTGCTCGCGCAGGCACTGCTCGAGCGCGCTCGGAGCGGACCGTTTGACGGTCTGCCGGTCACCGATGGACCCAAGCGCCACCACGAAGTTGTCCTGATCGGCGATTTTCTCTCCCCTCCGTATGAGACCGAGCAGCGGCTCGCGGCACTCGCATCGACCGGCGTCAACGGCCATCTCGTGCAGATTGTCGATCCGGCGGAAGAAACGCTGCCGTACAGTGGCCGTGTGGAATTCCTCCCGATGGCGGACGGAGAACGGGTGATGGCCGAGCGGGTCGACGGACTGCGGGAGGCGTATCAGGCGCGCTTCGCGGCGCATCGACGGGCATTGCGAACTATGGCCAACCGTTTTGGCTGGTCGTTCCTCGTCCACCATACCGACAGGCCCGCGGGGGAAGCGCTGCTCACGCTCTCCAACCGAATTGCCGGTAGCGGTGGCGATTACCGGTCGGTGTCTTCTGACGGTGACGCGACGGGCGCGCCTGAAGACCTACCGCTGACGCCGAAACTCCAGGTGGTGCGCTGATGGGCGGTATCGCGTTCGCGTCTCCATTCCTTCTGGCCGGATTGCTCGCGCTGCCGCTCATCTGGTGGCTGCTGCGAACGACGCCGCCGGGGCCGAAGCGGGTCGCGTTCCCGCCGACCCGCATACTCGCCGACCTCATCAGCCGGGAGAAAACGCCGGCGCGCAGTCCGTGGTGGCTCACTGTGATCCGGATGCTCGCCGCGGCTGCGGTGGTCCTCGCGCTCGCCGAGCCCGTGCTCAACCCGACGCAGGTACGCCCAAGCGAAGCCGAGCGGCTTGCCATCGTCGTCGACAATGGCTGGGCGGCCGCCGATCGGTGGGAATTGCGGGCCGCCACGATCGAGCGGTTGATCGAGCAAGGCGCCGGTGCACGGCAGGCGACGCTTGTGTTTGCGACTGCTTCAGCAAGCGATGCCGGTCGGGCCGAATTCAGCGAGCCGGGGCGGGCGCGCGACACTGCCGCCGGGCTGCGGCCGCAACCGTGGCTGCCCGACCGGGCAGCGAGCCTCGAACGTCTGACCGCCGCAATCAACGCGGGCGGTGCCAACTCGACGCATATCGTCTGGCTCAGCAACGGGCTCGGCGCTGCGGAGGATAACGCATTTGCCGACAGCCTCGTGTCGTTGGTGGGGGATGCGGGCGCAGTGACCGTGCTCACGCCGCGCGCGGACGAGGCGCCGGTCGGGCTCACGCAGCGACGCGGCGACCAGGGCGCGCTGCTCGCCGATGTGCGCACGCTCGCATCCGACGTGGCGCGGAGCGGTTCGGTGCGCGCTGTGGCGGCGAACGGACAACAAGTTGCCAGTCAACGCTTTGCACTCGCCCCTGGCAGCGATGCGGCTACGGTGCGCTTTGCGCTGCCGCTTGAAATCCGCAATCAAATCAGCCGGCTGGAAATAAACTCTGTGGCTTCGGCCGGGGCCGTGGCGCTGCTCGATGCGCGCTCGCAGTGGCGTCGGGTCGGGCTCATCGCGGCGGCGACGGGCGTCACCTCCCAGCCGTTGCTCTCGCCTCTTTATTACCTCCGCCGCGCGCTCACGCCCTTTACCGACGTCGCGGAAAGCACCGAGCGCGGGACCGGGCCCAAGGTCCGTGATCTCATCGCGCAACGGGCGTCGACACTGGTTCTGGCGAACATCGGCACACTCGATGGAGATACCGAAGCGCGGCTCGATACGTGGGTGCAGAGCGGGGGTGTACTGGTCCGCTTTGCCGGATCGCGGCTGGAGCAGGGCGCCGACAAACTGATCGCGACGCCGTTGCGCTTCGGTGGTCGCACGCTCGGTGGCGCGCTTTCCTGGAGCGAGCCACAACGGCTTGCACCGATGGACGAGGATAGCTTGTTCGCCGGCATCAGCGTGCCGCAGGAGGTCGTCGTCCGGCGCCAGGTGCTCGCCGATCCGACGCGGGTCACGCCGCAAACCCGGGTCTGGGCGCAACTGCAAGACGGGACACCGCTGGTCACGGCCCGACAGAGCGGCAAGGGATGGCTCATCCTGTTTCACACGACGGCGAATTCGGACTGGTCAAACCTGCCGCTCTCAGGCGCCTTCGTCGACATGATGCGGCGCATTCTGACGCTTGGCGGTGGTACAGCACCGGGCTCCGGTGCAGACACGCGCGCTGTGACTGTTGCCGATGATGCGCCGCAGGTTGCAGCCGATACGACCTCACTGCTGGCACCGCGGCGCACGCTCGACGGACGGGGTGTACTAGGCCCCCCGCCACCGACCGCGAAACCAGTCGCGCTCAACGCGCTGTCGGATGTGGCGATCGGACCTGAGCATCCGCCCGGATACTATGGCGCGACGACGGCCAGTCGCGCGCTTAATGCTGTATCTTCCGACATGACGTTTTCCGCGCTTTCGGTGCCTGCCGGGGCTACCGCGGCCGCCTACGAGGGCGGATCGGCACAATCCCTCAAACCTTGGCTGTTTGCGCTTGCTCTCGGACTGCTGCTGCTGGATGCGCTCGCCGTGCTCCTGCTCGGCGGTTTGGCCACGATGTTCCGACGCCGGGCGCAGGTTGCGGGACTAATTACAGTAGCCGGCGTGGCAGTGCTGGCGACATTCATCGTCAGCGCCGATGATGCCGTCGCGCAGACCGGCAGTACGGCAACCAGCGATACGGCATCGAGCGCACGCGGCGATGACGCGGCACTCACCGCGTTCGCGCTTGAAGCGACGACGAAAACCCGGTTTGCGTACGTGCTTACGGGTGATGCGGCGGTCGACGATGTCTCACGCCAGGGGCTTTCCGGTTTGCGCACCGTGCTCGCCCGACGCACGGCGGTCGAGGCCGGCGAGCCCGTCGGTGTCGATCCGGAACGCGACGAACTCGCGTTTTTCCCCATCCTGTACTGGCCGGTCACCAACGATGCGGAAGCCCTTTCCGGAACGGTGCTCGCGAAAGTCGACGCCTACATGAAGACGGGCGGCATGGTCATTTTCGACACGCGCGATCAGGGCAATGCGTTTGCTTCGGGCGGGGCCGAGACGCCACTGCAACGTCTGATCGGCACGCTCGATGTACCCCGCCTAGAGCCGGTGCCGGCCAACCACGTCCTGACCAAGTCCTTTTATCTCCTCGACGACTTTCCCGGGCGTTGGAGTGGCGGGGACACCTGGGTCGAGGCCGGGAGCGTTGCTGCGCCCGGCGAGGCGACCAGCCGAGAAGCGCAGCAGTCTGACGGGGTCACCTCGATCATTGTGACCTCGCACGATCTCGCCGCCGCATGGGCGGTCGACGACGGCGGGCGGCCGCTGTTCGCGGTCGTGCCCGGCGGCACGCTCCAACGCGAGATGGCCTACCGGACCGGCGTGAACATCGTGATGTATGCGCTCACGGGGAATTACAAAGCCGATCAGGTGCATGTGCCCGATCTCTTGCGGAGGCTTGGACAATGACGTGGTCGTTGACTTTTTCTCCCTACGTTCCGTGGGCCGTTCTCATTGGCCTCGGTGTCGTCGCGTTCGCGATTGCCGTGCTGTTCTTCTGGCGGCGGCAGAGTGGTGCGGTGCTCCGGCTCGCCGGGCTGGCGACGCTACTGCTCGCGCTTGCGAACCCGACGCTGAAGCAGGAGGAGCGTGAATTTCTCTCTAACATCGCTGTCGCGGTCGTGGACGTCAGCGCCAGCCAGACGATCGCCGAGCGCACCGTGCAGGCGGCCAACGCGCGGGCAGCGCTCGAAGAACGGCTCGGCGAAATCCGGAACCTCGAAATTCGCGTCGTCGAGGCTGGCCGGACAACGGACGACGGGCGTAGCGGGACACTACTGGTCGGCGAACTCGAGCAGGCGGTCTCGGATATCCCATCGGACCGGCTGGCCGGTGTCGTGATCGTTACCGATGGACAGGTGCATGACGTGCCGAAGACGTTTGCGGCGCTCGATCCATCCGTGCCGGTGCATGCGCTTCTGACCGGCGCACCCGGTGAGTTCGACCGGCGGATCAAGGTGCTGAAGGCGCCTCGCTACGGCATCGTCGGGAGCGAAACCGAGGTGCGTGTTACCGTCGAGGTGCAGGGGCGCGGCGATCGGCAGTCCGCGGCCAGCAACGCGCCGGCACGGCTGCGGGTGCGCCGTGAAGGGGTACCGGATGAGCGCATTACCGCGCGGCCGGGTGAAGAGGTCGTCGTCGATTTCGCGTTCCCGCACGCCGGGACGAACATAATTGAGCTCGATCTCGAGGCAGTGGACGGGGAGCTGACGACCGCAAACAACCGGATGGTGATCTCAGCGCAGGGTGTGCGGGAAAACCTGCGCGTGCTGCTGGTCTCCGGCGAGCCGCATGCGGGTGAGCGCACCTGGCGCAACCTGCTGAAATCTGATGCGGCGGTCGACTTGGTGCATTTCACGATCCTGCGGCCACCGGAAAAGCAGGACGGCACGCCGATCAATCAGCTCTCACTCATTGCGTTTCCCACGCGCGAGCTGTTCTCGGAAAAGCTGCACGATTTCGATCTCGTGATCTTCGACAAGTATCAGCAGCGCGGCGTGCTTCCGCTGATTTATCTCCAGAATATCACCCGCTACGTTGAGGAGCACGGCGGAGCGGTGCTCGTCGCGGCGGGGGAAGATTATGCGGAACCACTTTCACTCTACATGACGCCGCTAGCAGATGTTTTGCCAGCCGCACCGACGGGACGGGTCATCGAGCGGCCGTTCAAGCCGCAGATCACGGATCTTGGTCGGCGTCATCCGGTGACACGCGACCTCCCAGGCGCGGCCCCGCGGCCCGCGGACGGTTCCGCGCCGGTAGATCCGAGCTGGGGGCGCTGGTTCCGACTGATCGAGACTGATCGCCCGCGCGGCCAGACGATCATGGAGGGCAGTGAGGAAAAGCCGCTGCTCGTGCTCGACCGCCGGGGTAAAGGCCGGGTCGCGCTGCTGCTCAGTGATCACGCCTGGCTATGGGCGCGTGGGCTCGAAGGTGGCGGTCCACATACCACGCTGCTGCGGCGGCTGGGGCACTGGCTCATGAAAGAGCCTGACCTGGAGGAAGAATTTCTCTCCGCCAAGCGCTCCGGGGACACGCTGGAGATCGAGCGGCGGACGATGAAGGACGCCGTCCCGCCGGTCGAGGTGCTTGCGCCGGACGGTGGGACACAGGCCGTGACGCTGCGGGAAGTCGAACCCGGCACCTGGCGCGGGACTGCGAAAGCGACCGGGCTCGGATTGTACAAACTCAGCTCCGATGGGCTGACGGCGGTTGCCCGGGTTGGCGCACCAAACGCGAAAGAACTCGCCGAGGTGACGGCGACGGCGGAAAAACTTTCCGAACCGATCACGGCGAGTGGCGGCGGGACTTTCTGGCTGGCTCGCGCCGGCGCCGATGACGCTACGGCGATCACCATGCCGCGGGTGAGCATGCTGCGTTCAGCCAATGTCATGCATGGCAACGGATGGATGGGACTGCGGGACCGGCGCGCGTTTCTGACCCGCGGCGTGCGGCTCTATCCGCTTTTCAACGGCTTTCTCGCGCTCGCGGCGCTGCTTCTATTGATCTCCGCGATGTGGTGGCGGGAGGGGCGCTAACAGGCGGCCGCTTCGACCTACCGACCTTCACGATCGCGCGATCGTGAAGGTCGGTAGGTCGAAGCGGCCGCCTGTTA
>JBCBJG010000174.1:0-7134 GCA_038523655.1 Pseudomonadota bacterium
GCCGGTCGCCGCGCACCATGCCGGGCCGGACCTTCCGATCGCTCTGCTTCCTGTTGCGAGTGGCACCGGTGCCGCGGCGCAATGCGGCCTGCGCAGCAAGCCGCGCCAGATCGGGGCATCCCTCGCGCAGTCGGTAAGCTGCCCCGTGACGCCACTCGATCTACTCAACGTCGCCGATCCCGGCGCGCCGACCCGGACCGCGTTCGCCGGCGTCGGCATCGCAAGCGATGCCGAGCTGCTGGCCACGACCATGGCCGCAACCCTGCCGAGCCGCATCAGCAAATCCGGCGGCCTTGGCATGACCCGCAGTCTCTCCAAGCCTCCAGCCCGGTTCGATGTCGCAATCGACGGCATGAACTATCGCTGCACCGCGATCGCCGTGCTTGCCCGTCACGGCTTTGGCCGCAACCTCCTCACCGACGCCGGCAAGGCAGACCTCGCCCCGGACGCACCCCTCGTCTGCGTGCGGGTCGAGACCACGGACCGGACATCGCTGTTCGACCTGTCGCTCTCCGCCAAGTTCGGTCGCTTCCTGCGCGACAAAGCCGTCACGGTCTCGCCCGCACATGAAGTCGAGGCCGCCGGCGCGGGCCTTTTCGTGGCAATGGACGGCAACACCCCGCAGGCAACTTCGCAGCCGGGCATCCATGTCGGCCTCGTTCCCGCCCCGTCGTGGAACACGCTGATCGTGGCAGCCGAGCTCACGGATCTGCTGCCCGCCCCGGCGCCAGCCCCACAGGTCGCCGCGGCCTGACCCACCGATGCAAGCTCAGCCCGTTGGCGCCAGCGCCCAACTCGAGCGGCGTTGGGACTGAGGCAAAGCACGCATGCGCGACCCCCAACCTGCGATCCTCGACCTCCCGCACGTAACGCGCTTGCGCTTGGGCCATCGCCGGCTCTAGAGCGTGATCTCGGGCAGCGTTCACGCCCGTCGCGCACCGGCAGTCGCGGCACGCACCAAGCAGCGCACGTGGCGTGGAGAGAAAAATGAATTGGGAAGTCTTCATCACCTGCGCGGTGACCGGCGGCGGCGATACGACGGGCAAATCCGATAAGGTCCCCGTCACCCCGAAAGCAATTGCAGACGCCGCGATCGAGGCGGCAAAGGCCGGCGCAGCCATCGCCCACTGCCACGTTCGCGATCCGGAGACGGGCAAGCCCTCCCGCGATGTCGAGCTCTACCGCGAAGTCGTCGATCGGATCCGTTCCGCGGACACCGATGTGGTGATCAATCTGACCGCTGGCACAGGCGGCGATATCGTCCTCGGCAGCGTCGAGGCACCGCTCCCGCTCGACGCGGCCGGCACCGACATGATCGGTGCGACCGAGCGAACCGAACACGTGCGCACACTGCTGCCGGAAATCTGCACGCTCGATTGCGGCACGATGAATTTCGGCGAGGGCGACTACGTAATGACCAACACGCCTGGCATGCTGCGGGCGATGGCCCGGCAGATGACAGATGCGGGCGTTCGCCCCGAAATCGAGGCGTTCGATACCGGCCACCTGTGGCTCGCGAAACAGCTCGTCTCAGAAGGGCTGATAGAAGACCCGGTGCTCGTCCAGCTCTGCATGGGTATCCCATGGGGCGCGCCCAGCGACCTCAATACGCTGCTCGCCATGGTGAACAACATGCCCGAAAGCTGGGTTTACTCCGCCTTCTCCATCGGACGGATGGAATTGCCCTATGTCGCCGCGGCGGCACTCGCCGGGGCCAATGTCCGCGTCGGCCTCGAAGACAACCTGTATCTCTCGCGCGGCGTGCTCGCGTCCAATGGCCAGCTCGTCGAACGCGCCGTAACGATCCTCGAGGCAATGGGATGCCGCGTCATTGGCCCGGACGAGACCCGCGAAAAGCTGAAGCTGCAGAAGCGCCACGCCTAAGGCCGAGACCAGAAGGCGCGGGGCACGAAACCGCGGCAAGGAGTGCTGTCAGATGTTCGAGAACAACGCACCGATTGCCGTTGTTGGCGGCGGCGTTATCGGCGCTGCATGGGCCGCGCGCTTTCGTGAAAACGGTCTCGACGTCCGCGTCTACGACCCCGCTCGGAACGCCCGGGCAAAGCTGGACGAGGTACTCGGCCTCGCCGAGCGTGCGTATGCGCGCCTCACCCTTGCCCCGCGGACGCGCCGCGGCGATGTCCAGCTCACTTCTAAGCTTGCCGATGCGCTCGACGGCGCAGCCTTCGTACAGGAAGCCGCACCCGAGCGGCTGGAGCTCAAGCAGGAACTGTTCGCCGACATAGAGCACCACATCGACGACGACACGATCATTGCCTCGTCGACCTCCGGCTTCAAACCATCAGACCTGCAACGCCGCATGCGTCGCCCGGAACGGCTCATTGTCGGGCACCCATTCAACCCGGTTTATCTCCTCCCCCTCGTCGAGATCGTCGCGGGAGAAAAACAGTCCTCGCAGATCATCGAAGCGGCGAAGGAGTTCTATGCCGCAATCGGGATGCACCCGCTTCATGTGCGCAAGGAGATCGACGCGTTCATTGCCGACCGCTTGATGGAAGCGCTTTGGCGCGAGGCCCTCTGGCTCGTGAACGACGACATCGCCACCGCGGAGGAAATTGACGACGCGATCCGCTACGGCTGCGGTCTACGCTGGGCGCAGATGGGCACATTCCAGGTCTTCAACGTCGCGGGCGGTGAGCAGGGCATGCGTCATTTCATGGCCCAGTTCGGCCCTGCTCTGAAATGGCCGTGGACCAAATTGATGGATACGCCCGAGATGGACGAGGCGCTGATCGAAAAGATCGCGACGCAATGCGAAGCCCAGTCTGAAGGGCTCGGCGTGCGCGATCTCGAGCGCATCCGCGACGACAATCTCATCGCGATCATGCAGGCGCTCAAGGCCCGCCATTGGGGTGCCGGTGCGACGCTCGCCGCCTATGAAAAGCAGCTGTACGCCCGCGCCCACGGCAACGCCGACAAACACGAGCTGGATGTTTCCCGTCCGCTTCGCCTGCATGAGACCGCCGTTCAGCCGGAATGGACGGACTACAACAACCACATGAACGAGGCGCGCTATCTTCAGGTCTTCTGCGACGCGAGCGATGCATTTCTGAATCTGATCGGCGTCACACCGGAATATGTCGCTGGAGGAAAAAGCTACTACACCGTCGAAACGCACATCCGCCATATCCGCGAGGTTGCCGCACTCGAGCCGCTCGCTGTCGATACACAGCTCATAAGCCACGATGAAAAACGCATGCAGCTGTTCCAGTGGATCCGTCACGGCAAGACCGGAGAAATACTCGCTACCGGTGAGCAGATGTTCCTGCATGTTGACGCGAAGGCGAGCCGGGCCTGCTCGGCAGAACGCCCCGTGATCGATGCACTGGCGCGCATCGCCGAGGGCCACGCAAAGCTCGAACGACCCGAAGGTCTCGGTCGCGCGATCGGAGACCCACGATGAGCGCCGCCGTGACCAACGCGATCCCAATCTCGGCGCCCGTATCCGTCGACGCGATCGTCGAAGGCGGCCTCTGCATCGGCTGCGGTTTATGCGCCGCGATAACGGGTCACACCTCGATTCGCATGGCCTGGACCGCCGAAGAGCGCCTGCGTCCCGTGACCGAAGCCGAGATCGACACCGAGACGATGACCGCCATCGCCGCCGCCTGCCCCGGCGTGACGGTTGCCGGGCTCCCGCGAGACGCCGCCGCTCGCAACGCGGTTCACGATGACATCTGGGGTTGGCTTGCAACGAGCAGCATCGCGTGGGCTGGGGATCCCGAAGTGCGCCATACCGGCTCGACCGGCGGCGCGCTCAATGCGCTCTCGATTTTCCTCCTGGAAAGCGGGGAGGTCGACGCCATCCTTCATGTGGGCCCGGACCCACAGTATGCCGCCCGTTCCCGCGCGCAGCTTAGTCGCACCCGAGCCGACGTCCTTTCAGGAAACGGATCACGCTACGGGCCAACCGCACCCCTCGAAGCCCTCGGTAGCGCACTCGCAGCCGGCAAGCCATTCGCCTTCGTCGGCAAACCCTGCGACGTCAGTGCGCTGCGCTTGCGAGCCCGCGACGACGCAGCACTCGCCGAGCTATGCCGCGTGCACCTCGCACTCGTCTGCGGCGGCCAGTCCGAGTTCAGCAAAACTGCGGACCTCCTCGCGAATTGGCAGGTGGAGGAAAAACAGCTCACCGATTTTCGTTACCGCGGCCACGGCAACCCCGGCCCGACGACCGCCACGCTGAGCGATGGCAATACCCGGCAGATCAGCTACCTCGAACTGTGGGAAGACGAGACGTCCTGGGCGCTTCCGCATCGCTGCAAGATCTGCCCCGACGCGATCGGCATGGCCGCGGATATCATCGCCGCAGATTGCTGGCCGGGCGGTGCACCAACCGGCGAGGACGCAGGCGAAAACGCCGTTGCCGCACGCTCCGGGGTTGGCGAAGATCTTCTCAAACGCGCTTTCGTTGCCGGCGCTCTGACACGCGGCAACACGATCGGCATCGATGACTTGAACACCTTCCAGCCCCACCAGATTCGCAAGCGGGAGGCGGTGTGGGCGCGCCTTGCCGGACATCGTGCCGCCATGCGGGGAGAGGACGCTCACGGAACCCTGACGACGCAAGACCTCGGCATCGACCGGATCGCGCGTGACCAACAACGCACCCGCCTGCTCAACGAGGCCCGCGGCACCCGTCGGCGTGTCGCCGCGGGCCGCGCCCGCGAACCAAAGCCCGTAGCGTCCCGCCAAATGGCGCACAGCCAGCCAAACATATGAGAGCACCATGCACTTCGCGATGACCGACGAGCAGAAGCTCATCGTCGAGACGACGCGCGCCTTCGTCGATAACGAACTTATGCCGTACGACGACATCGTCGAACGCGAGGGCCGCCTCTGCCCCGATACCCGCGACGCGCTGAAGGCTAAGGCGATCGACGCTGGCCTGTTCGCCGCGAACATGCCCGAGGAGGTCGGTGGCGCCGGGCTCGATACGCTCACGTGGATTCTCTACGAAAAAGCACTCGGCCGGGTGAACTACGCGCTGCACTGGACCTGCGTCGGACGACCTTCGAACATTTTGATGGCCTGCGTCGGCGATCAACGCGACGCCTACCTCATGCCCGCAGTCCGCGGAGAAAAAGCCGACTGCCTCGCCATGACCGAGCCGGACTTCGGCTCAGACCTCCGCGGGATGAAAACGACTGCGCGCCCCGACGGAGATGATTTTCTCGTCAACGGCACCAAGCATTTTATCTCCCACGTCGACGAAGCCGACTTCGTAGTTCTGTTCGCAGCGACCGGTGAAGAGGAAACGCCCCGCGGCCCGAAAAAACTGATCACCGCGTTCCTCGTCGACAAAGGCCATCCAGGCTTCACGATCCGCGATGGCTACGAGAATGTTTCCCACCGCGGTTATGGCAACGCCATTCTCGAGTTCGACGACTGCCGTTTGCCGAAAACCGCGGTGCTCGGCGACGTCCACAAAGGCTTCGACGTGGCGAACGAATGGCTCGGCGCGACCCGCCTGCAAGTTGCCGCGACCTGCATCGCGCGCGCCGAACGCGCGCTCGACGCCGCCACCCAATGGTGCGTCGACCGCAAGCAGTTCGGCCAGCAGATCGGCAAGTTCCAGGGCATCTCGTTCAAACTCGCAGATATGGCGACCGAGCTTAAGGCAGCCGAACTGCTTACCCTCGAAGCGGCCTGGAAATACGATCAGGGCACCGTAACCGACGCAGACATGGCGATGGCTAAACTCAAGGCCAGCGAGATGTTGGCGATGGTCGCCGACGAGGCCATCCAGATCCACGGTGGGATGGGGTTGATGGCAGAACTTCCGCTGGAGCGGATATGGCGCGACGCCCGCGTCGAGCGCATCTGGGAAGGAACCAGCGAAATTCAGCGGCATATTATCTCCCGCGGTCTGCTCCGCCCACTCGGCGGCTGACGCGTGACGCGAACGCCGCGCGATCTCTCCCGGCTCCTCCGCCCGGCCTCGATCGCCGTGCTCGGCGGCACCTGGGCGGAACGGGTGGTCACACAATGTCGGGCCACCGGGTTCGAAGGCGAGATCTGGCCGGTCACGCCGAGCCGAAGCACACTCGGCGGCATCGCGACGTTGCCGGACCTGTCGGCACTACCGGCAGCGCCAGACGCGGCCTTCATCGCCGTGAACCGGCATGCAGCGGTCGATGCGATCGGCGCCCTTGCGGAACTCGGCGCCGGCGGTGCGGTTTGTTTCGCCTCAGGCTTCGCCGAGACAGGTGAGGAGGGTCGCGACCTTCAAGCCGCCCTGGTCGACCGCGCTGGTGAGATGCCGGTGCTCGGGCCCAACTGCTACGGCATCATCAACTATCTTGATGGCGCGCTACTCTGGCCAGACCAGCACGGCGGCACCCGCCGCACGCGCGGCGTCGCAATAATCTCCCAATCCGGTAACATCGCGATCAACCTGACGATGCAACAGCGCGGCGTGCCGATCGCTTTCGTCGCGACGCTCGGCAACCAGGCACAAACGGGCATTGCCGATTTGATCCGCGCCTTCGCGCACGACCCGCGTGTGACCGCCATTGGCATCTACCTCGAAGGCATTGGCGATGCCGCGGAGTTCGCCGAAGCGGTTGCAAACGCGGAAACGCAGAACACGCCCGTTGTGGTGCTGAAAGCCGGGCGCTCACGCAAAGGCGCCGAGCTGGCACTCACCCATACCGGCTCCCTTGCCGGCGCCGCCGACGTTATGGACGCCTACTTCCGCGACATCGGCGCGATCACCGTGCCGTCTGTGCCGACCCTCCTCGAAGCGCTCAAGATAACCCACGTGCACGGACGCCTGCCCGGCAATACGATCGTGACCTTGAGCTGCTCAGGCGGCGAAGCCCTCCTTGTCTCGGACCGCGCGGAGACGCTGGCTCTGGATTTCCGTCCCTTCACCGAAGAGGAAAAAGCGCAGGTCGACGCAACGACCCATCCGCTGGTGACCGTCGACAACCCATTCGACTATCACACCTTCGACTGGGGTGACTGGGAACGCGCCGGCGCCACCTACAGCGCGGTGCTCGCGTGCGGCTTCGACATGGCGGCGCTCGTGCTGGACGTTCCACGGGCTGACCGCTGCGCGACGACGGACTGGGACAACGCCGTGACGGCATGGCGTACCGCGCAGCAGGA
>JBCBJG010000175.1:0-7130 GCA_038523655.1 Pseudomonadota bacterium
AACGAGAAAAATCCTTTCGCGATGTTGCGGAACCCACGGTTTGGCGTCGATGATCTTGGTCTCGACGTTGTAACCAAGCTCGTTTGTCAACGTGTGCATAATGAGACGAAGTGTTCGACCTCGATCATGGCTGGCAAGATTGCGTACGTTTTCAAGCACGAACGCTTTGGGTTGGTGGAACGCAAGAATGCGCGCGACATCGAAGAACAGTGTACCCTGTGTTTTGTCTGCAAAGCCGTGAGGACGATTCAACGCATTCTTCTTTGAAACGCCTGCAATTGAAAACGGCTGGCACGGAAAACCGGCTAATAGCAGGTCATGCGCCGGAATATCTTCTTCGCAAATCGCCGTGATATCGCCCGCAATCTCATGATCGTCATTAGGAAAGTTTGCCCGGTAGGTTTGTTGCGCAAACTTGTCCCATTCGCTGGTAAACACGCACTTGCCCCCAATCTCCTCAAACCCAACGCGGAGGCCACCGATGCCGGCGAAAAGATCAACAAAGCGAAAGTTGTCACTTGATTCGGTGACCGGTATGGGTAGCCACGTGGCAGCTGCAAGTCCTTTCATCGCTTGCAGCTCCCTCGGGCGCGGACGCGTATCCCCGCGCACGTAACGCTGTACCGTGCGAGGGCTTACGCCTAGGAACTCAGCTGTCGCCGCCATGGTCATGCCGGTGCGATCACGCAAGTCTGCAAACTCGGTCAACATGCTTGACGCCTCAATGGGTAATTCTGCGACAGTGTGTCGTGATTTGTCCCATGGTGTCCAGTACGAGTACTGCCCGCGCCGGGATTATCCCAACTAGAAAGCGCCCCCATGCTCAACATATTGGCGGTGAAGGATATTGTGCGGGTGGCCCTCGCCGAGGATGTCGGGTTCGGGGATCTGACCGCGTCGGTTTTCGTCGATCCGGCTGAGACGGCTGCCTTTGCGCTGGTTGCCCGGGCAGAACTGGTCGTCTGCGGGCTCGATCTCGCAGCGGAGGCGTTCGCGGCGCTTACGAGCGCGTGCCGCTTCGAGCGGTTGGTTGCGGATGGTGATGCTTGCGGCGCGGGAGATCGGCTCGCCACCGTGACGGGACCCGTTGCGGCGCTCCTCACCGCGGAACGCACCGCACTCAATTTTCTGCAGCATCTCTCAGGCGTCGCGACGCTGACGGCGCAGTACGTCTCGGAAATCGAGGGGACCGGCTGCCGCCTGCTGGATACCCGCAAGACCACACCGGGGCTACGGGCCGTCGAGAAGTACGCGGTACGATGTGGCGGGGGGCACAACCATCGCCTCGCGCTCGACGGCGGGATCATGATCAAGGACAACCACATCGCGGTCGCCGGCTCGATCGATGCAGCGGTTGCGCGGGCCCGGGCCGCGGCGCCCCTGCTGACGCGGATCGAGGTGGAATGCGATACGCACGCTCAGGTCGACGCGGCGGTCGCGGCAGGGGCAGATGTGATCATGCTCGACAACATGGCGCTCGAGGATATGCGCACAGCGGTTGCTAGAGTGGCCGGCCGTGCCGTGCTCGAGGCCTCCGGCGGGGTGACGCTGAAGACGATCCGCGCCATCGCCGAGACCGGCGTCGATGCAATCTCAGTCGGGCGCATCACGCAGTCGGCGCCGGCGGTTGATATCGGCATGGACGCGGTGTCGGCGGGGACATGATGACGTCTCGACGCGGTCTCGATGGCCCTTCAGCGGTGGCGTCGCCCTGCGAGCGCGAAGCCGACGCGGCCGCTTTCGGCCCGGCCGATATGGCTGCGCGCTGTGGCGATGATCGCGCGGCACCTTGCCCAACGGCTGCCGTCCGCGCGAGTCATGGCACGCGCCCGCTGCTGCTCTTCGTGGCACCCGAGGACCGGGCGTTCGTTACGCATCGTTTGCCGCTCGCCGAGGCAGCACAAGCGGCCGGCATGCGGGTGGCGGTCGCGACCCGCGATGGTGGGTACACAGAGCAGATCACGCAGCGCGGCATCGACGTCCACTTCGTCGATTTCGACCGAGCGCGGCTCAATCCACTGCACGAGGTGCGTACGCTACGACAGCTTAGATCGCTTATTCGTGAGCTGTCCCCCGACGTCGTCCACAATCAGACGTTGAAGCCGGTCATCTACGGAACGTTTGCGGCGCGCGGAGTGCCGGTGCGCCGGTTGGTGAATGCGCTCGGTGGGCTTGGTTACGTATTTTCCTCCACCTCGTGGCGCGCCAACCTGTTAAGGAAGATCGCGAGCCTGCTCTTGCGCCGAGCCCTACGTGATCCACGCAGTCTGCTCGTGCTGCAGAACGATGCCAATCGCGATCTGCTCGTCGATGCGGGAATTGTCCTCCCTCAGACCATCCGCATGATCCGCGGCGCGGGCGTCGATCCCGAGGGCTTTCCGCCGTGCGATGCCAACCATCAGCCACCCACCGTGGTGCTGCCTGCGCGGCTGCTTCGGGACAAGGGTGTCTATGAGTTCGTCGAGGCGGCGCGCCTTCTTAAGGACCGCGGCGTCGAGGCCGGGTTCGCGCTTGTCGGAGAGCCCGATCCGCTCAACCCCACATCCGTGACCGAGGCGGAGGTAAATGCATGGCAAGACGCCGGTCTCATCGATGCCTGGGGCTGGATTGACGACATGCGCGACGTGTACGCCCAGGCACAGATCGTCTGCCTGCCGAGTTATCACGAGGGTTTGCCGCGCGCGCTTCTCGAGGCATCGGCCGCGCGCTGTGCGATTGTCGCGAGTGACGTGCCGGGATGCCGCGACGTGGTGGTCGATGGTGAAACGGGTTTGCTCGCGCCAGTGCGCGACGCGACGGCGCTGGCGGACCGGCTCGCCGATGTGATCGCAGACGCCACGTTGCGTCGACGACTGGGTGCTGCGGCTCGGGCGCGCGTGGCGGACGTCTTCTCGCTGGACACGGTCATTGCGCAATTCCTCGAGCTGTACGGCGTGCCTGTACAGACCGCCACGTCACCCGGCTCCGCGCCAGTGTCCGCTACAGCTGCTCCGGTTGCTAGCGGCGGACGGGAACAATAATGACACTCCCGTTCCTCGTGTTCGCGGTCGCGACGGGGGCCGCGTGTCTCTTTGCATCCTTACGGGTCATCGCCTTTCTGCGGGCGCGCGATGTTGTGGCTGTCGAGGGTTCACGCAGTTCTCATACCGGGCGGGTGGTGCAAGGTGTCGGGATCGGTTTCGTGCCGCCGCTGCTGATCGCCATGGCGATCACTGTGCTTTTTGCTGGCGACGATCCGAGCAGCCCGCTCGCGCGCGCCGAGCGGCTCTACTGGCTTCTCGCGCTCGGCTGTACAGCGGTGCTCGCCGTCGTGTCGTTCGTCGACGACGTGCGCGATCTGCAGGTTGCGCCGCGGCTCGCGATCCATCTCGTGTTGGCGATGGTGTTTGCGCTTAGCATCGACAGCGCCCTCGTGCCGTTCACATTTTTCCTCCCGGAATGGATCGCGCGCCTCCTACTGGTGCTGTCGATCATCGCGTGGATCAATCTCTACAACTTCATGGACGGGATCGACGGCATTACCGTTTCGCAGACCGGAAGTATCGCGCTAACCGTCATCGCACTTCTGAGTTTTGCGGCCACGACGGAGCTGCCACTCACGCTCCAAATGGCGCTGCTGCTCCTCGCAGCGGCTATCGGGTTCGGGATCGTGAACTGGCACCCGGCCAGGGGGTTCATGGGCGATGTCGGAAGCATGTCGTTCGCGTTTCTGACGGGGGCGGTGCTGGTCTCAGCGTCACGCACATTTCCGATCGCGACACTGGCACTGCCGGCGCTCTACTATCTGGCCGACAGTGGCTCGACGATGTTCTTGCGCTGGCGACGCGGAGAAAAACTCTGGCAAGCGCATCGCTCGCACGCCTATCAGGTGTTCGTTCGCGCGGGCCGCAGCCATGCCGACGCGTGCCGTGCGATCCTTGTGTTGAATGCCTGGTTGGCACTCCTTGCGCTCGCAGGGGCCGGCGCGTTTGCCGGCGTCGGGCTCGATCCCACGATCTGGACGGCACTTGCGATCGGCCTCGTCAGTACCGCGGGCCTGATCGTCTGGTTTCGCAGGGTTGGCCGTGCCGCTCAGCGTGAGAATGCTCAGGCGTCGTAGTACGCGCGATACCACTTTACGAAACGCGCGATCCCATCCTCGATCGACGTGGCCGGGCGGAACCCGGTGTCGCGGGTCAGCGCCTCGATGTCGGCGTAGGTCTTTTCAACGTCGCCCGGCTGCAATGGCAGCATGTTCAGCTCGGCCTTGCGCCCGACCGCTTGCTCGATACACGCAATGAAGTGCATCAGCTCGACGGGCGCGTTGTTGCCGATGTTGTAGACGCGGTACGGCGCCCGGGATGTCGCCGGGTCAGGCGCCTCCCCCTGCCAGTTCGGATCGCCAGCGGGCGGGCGATCGAGGACCCGGATCACCCCCTCCACGATATCGTCGATGTAGGTGAAATCACGGGCGTGATTGCCGTTGTTGAATACGTCAATCGGGCGGCCGGCGAGAATGTTTTTCGTGAAGAGGAACAGCGCCATGTCCGGGCGGCCCCAGGGCCCGTAGACCGTGAAAAAGCGTAGGCCGGTGACCGGGAGATTAAAGAGGTGCGCGTACGCGTGCGCCATCAGCTCGTTCGATTTTTTCGTCGCGGCGTACAAGCTGAGCGGATGGTCAACGTTGTCGTGGACTGAAAACGGTAGCGCGCGGTTGGCGCCGTACACCGAGGAAGACGACGCGTAGGCGAGATGCCGCACATCGGCGTGACGGCACGCTTCGAGAATGTTTGAAAACCCGACGAGGTTCGCATCGATGTACGCGGATGGGTTTTCGATCGAATAGCGGACGCCTGCCTGCGCTGCGAGATGGATGACCCGATCGATCGGATGGGCGTCGAACACGCGCGCCAGATCGTCGCGTTTTGCCACATCGATCTGATGGAAAGAAAACCGTTCGTGAGGCTGGAGCCGCTCGAGGCGCGCGCGCTTCAGTTGCGGATCATAATAGTCGTTGATGTTGTCGACGCCGATCACCGTCTCGCCGCGCTGCAGTAGCGCTTCGGCGGTGTGATAGCCGATGAACCCGGCAGTGCCGGTGACGAGGATGGTCATACCGCGGTGCTCCCGCACGATGGGTTCGTCGGCTTATTGTTGCTCGGCATCATGGGCTGGAGCAGCCCAGGGTTTCGGAGGCACGCCTGCATCTCAAAGCCGCCAGAGCCGGAGATTTTGCTCCTGCACCGCTGAAGGCGCGAGCGCACCTTTCACGTCAGCGATCAGCCCCCCGGGGCACACCCTGTCCGCAAGGTCGGAAAGCGGGCGCGTGAGGTACGCCTCATGCGCAACGGCGAGCACCAACGCGTCGCCGGTCGGCAGCGCATCCCAGGTTGTCAGGGCGCGGTCGTACTCGTGCCGACACGCGTCGTCCGAAGCCAGCGGATCGTGCAGGTGCACGCGGCATCCGAACGCTTCGAGTTCGCGCACGAGATCGATCGCCTTCGAGTTGCGCAGGTCAGCGCAGTTCTCTTTGAATGTTGCGCCCAGCACGATGACGTCAGCGCCCTTGATCGGGCGATCGGCATCGATGAGCTCACGGATGATTTCGGTCGCGATGAAGCGGGCCATCCCATCGTTCAGCCGGCGACCGGCGAGGATCATCTCCGGATGATACCCGACGCGCTCGGCTTGATACGTGAGGTAATACGGATCGACGCCGATACAGTGCCCGCCAACGAGGCCTGGCCGGAAGGGAAGGAAATTCCATTTGCTGGATGCAGCGTCGAGGACTGCGCCCGTATCGATCCCGAGGCGGTGGCAGATCACTGCGATCTCGTTGACAAGCGCAATGTTGATATCGCGCTGCACGTTCTCGATTACCTTCGCGGCTTCGGCAACGCGGATGCTCTCGGCCTGGTAGATGCCGGCTTCAACCACCCGGCCGTACATCGCAGCGAGCCGTTCGCACGTTTCACGCGTATCGCCCGCCACGACTTTCACGATCTTTTCGAGTGTACGTTCACGGTCGCCGGGATTGATGCGCTCCGGTGAGTAGCCGACGCTGAACCCGGAGCCGTGCGATCGACCGGAGGCTTCTTCCAGGATCGGCACGCATATTTCTTCCGTCGCGCCCGGATAGACCGTCGATTCGAAAACGACGGTTGCGCCGGCCTTCATGTACTGACCAACGCTGCGCGAGGCTGCGCGCAGGGCAGACATGTCCGGCTTGTGCGCCTCGTCGACGGGGGTTGGCACGGCAACGACGATGATGTCTGCCGTTGCGATCGCCGCGGGATCTGTGGTGACGGTCAGGTGATGTGCGGCCGCGAAGGCCTCCGCATCGACTTCGCCGGATGGATCAGCGCCGTCGCGATACGCATCGACCTTGGCCGTATCGGGATCCACGCCAACCGTCGGTACGTGGCGGGCGAACGCGAGGGCAAGGGGGAGACCAACATACCCGAGGCCGACGACGGCAATGACCTGATCTGAAGACACGTGGCTCGCCGCGGGCAGATTGGCTGACGGCGCCCGCAGTCGCACAATCACCGATGGGCTGCAACACCCGCCGGCATAAGGGTAGCGGGCCGGCGGGTCCGCACTTACTCCGCGGCTTCGCTTAATGTGTCGGCGTGGGTTGCGCGCGCAACGCTCCCCGGCAACCATCCAGCGTCGAAGTCATAGTAGCGGTCTTCGAAGTCGCACAGTTTGCGCATGCCGTCTTCGTCGCGGATCTCGATCTCGTTTCGGACGCGCCGAATGTAGTCGCGGTCGATCAGGCTCTGGAACGTCCGGTTCACATAGACTTGGCTCAGCCCGATGCAGTCACCGACGAGTTCCTGGGTGAACGGGAACCGGAAGCGCGTGCCGATGTTGGGGTTCGTGATGCGTAACCGGCTCTGCACCTGGAGAATAAAGTGCGCCAAACGCTCCTCACCGCGCATCCGGGCAACGGCGCGCAGGCGGTCGGCGAAGATCATGCTCTCGAGGAGCGTAAGCGTGTAGATCAGCGCTGCGAGGCGGGGCGCGTCTTCAAAAACCGGAGCGAGGCCCTCCTTCTCGAAGGGGCAGAAGGTGCAGTCCGTCAGGGTTGAAAGGTTCGTTGTCGCCTGGCGCGCAGCGGAATCGCGCATGCCAATCATATCGCCGGG
>JBCBJG010000176.1:0-7076 GCA_038523655.1 Pseudomonadota bacterium
CGCGCCACACACCACCGCATCAGTCTCAGCGATAATCGGCAAGACAGACGCGGCAGGCACATCCGGCGCTAACGTCGCTTCGCTCGTGACGAGCACATGGGTGAGCTGGCGATGGAACGCGAGGCTCCACTTCCCGTCGATGGCACCATCGAAGCAGCCCACCTGAGCCAGCGCAGTCTGCAACCGGTAGATGTCCGACGCGCGCTGTGCCGCCAGTCGGGCGGAGACAAAATCCGGCGTCGCCGAGGATTTTGATGCCGCAGCGCCCACCCCCCGCGCACGAATATCTCGGACATCGCGTGACTCCGTGCCCTGCAACTGCTCGCCCGTTCGTATACCGCGCTCGGCAAGAAACTCGGACAGCGCGTGGTTCTCCGGAAACGCCAACGGCGCGGCCGGCCGTTCCACCGCTGCACCTGACGGCTCAGACGCCCTCGACGCTTGCGACGGATTAGACGGGTTTTCGCCTAGCGACGCCCAGCGTTCGCCGTCCGGCTCGGCGATCACCACGCGCGCACCATCATCGAGCGCCGTGGAGTGGGCCAGGATCAAAGCGAAAGCGAAACCGAGGCAGCCCCCGGCAAGAATGGCGAATAAACGCATCATCAGGCGTGCGGCCCCTCCCGAAGGCCGTCAAGGAAACATTGGCTCGAGACCGTGCGCCCGAATCATTAAAGGGATGTTAATTGTGATTAACCTCTCAAGCCGCTTGGACGTGGAGGCCAGAGCCTATGTGTGCGCCTGCACCCGGCGCGGACGCCCGGTTGCCGTTGCCGTGAGCACGCACTCGACAAAGATCGTCTGTCCACCCGTATCGACAGTCGTCAGCGCCCTGTCAGCCGCAATCGTAAATTCCTCAGCACCTGCCTCTTGCGCTCCTTTAGAGACGAACACGGCAAGACGCTCGCTGGCTTCGGCTTCGGCTTCTTCCAGCGTTGCATAGGTCTCGATCGACGTCGGGTAGTGGACGCGATAGCGCCCCGCTTCCGGCTGTGAGATCGACGCCGTCGCCTGCACCTGCACCTGCCCGACGACTGCGCCGACGGCATTAGCGACATCGGCATGCTCGGGAATGTGCGTCGGCACACCGAGCCGTACTCCGACGTCCGGATAATAAGTCGCGGCAGAAGCGCCAAGACCAATCAGCGGTACGGCGAGCGACGCAGAGAGCGCGACCGTCCGCCGATGCCCCGCAACAGCGGCCTCGAACACCGGCGCCGCCATGACCGCCTCGGCATCGAAGCCATCTTCCGCGAGCGCCGCCTCTAAAACCGTTTCGACCGATCGGCGGGTAAGCGCATCGAGCACCATGCGCGCCATTGCATCCGCATCAGCTGCAACCGCCAGGCCGCGGGCGTTGCGACGCCGCGCATAAATCTCCGCACCCGCGTGCGCTGCCTGCCCGTGCCACGCGTCATAGCGACCGAGCACATGCGCGGCGTCGGACGGCGTCAGCGTCGACATCATCACCAGGCCGCGCGCAACAAGCTTATCGAGCGCCCCGAGTTGCATGCGAACTGTGATCAACTCGTCGAGTGCAACCGGCCCGTCGCCCAACCGCTCGAGCAGTCCGCGCTCCACGTCGCGCAGCGGTTTTCCTCCATCGCTCGGCGTGCGCACCTGAACGACGAATTGCCCGTCGCGCTCGTCGATCCGGTCCTTGCGCAACTGTCGCTGCAGCGCATCGGTGACGCGTGTCCCGTGCCGCGCAGCCAGGAGCGAGAGAGGGATCGCCCGTCGCGGCCCAAGCCTAACGGCAGCATCCAACCCCTCAGGCACAAGATGGACCTCGCTGTCACCACCAAGCCCGACTGTCCACATGGCCACCGCCTCGACCATCGTGCGCCACCCGCCCACCGACGCACCGGCCGGATCGAGCCGCGGAAATCCATCGACCAGCAGCGCGACGTCGGTTGTCGTTCCCCCGATATCGGAGACCACCGCATGGTCCGAGCGATGCAGGAACGCAGCGCCAACCAGGCTCGCCGCCGGTCCACTCAGAATAGTCTCCACCGGGCTACGCCGCGCGACGTCCGCCGACACCAGCGCACCATCGCCGCGCACGACCATCACCGGCGCAGCGATCTGCCGTTCACCGAGCAGGCGCTCGGATCGGTCAATCAGATCATCGATCAGGCCGATCAAACGCGCGTTCAGCACGGACGTGACGGCCCGCCGCGGCCCGTCGAGTTTGCTCGAGAGTTCGTGGGAACACGTGACCGGTCGCTTGCTCGCATCACGCAGCACATCGCGAACGGCGCATTCATGCTCCGGATTTCGCACCGCGAACTCACCCGCGACGGCGAACCCGTCCACTGCCCCCGCCTCAGTATCGAGCCATCGCCGCACGCTATCGAGATCAACGTCCGACTGCGCAGCGCCATGCGCCGTATGCCCACCCGCGATCAGCAGCAGCGGCCCGTCGCCAAGCGCGGAGCGTAAATCGTCCCGCTCGGTCGCCCGCTCACTGAACCCGATAAGTACGAGCCCAACGCGCCCGCCCTGCCCTTCGACAACCGCATTCGTTGCAAGCGTCGTCGACAGCGAGACAAGCGCGATATCCGCTGCCGCGCTCTCCCGCTCGGCGAGCACAGCATCGACAGCACCACTGATTCCGACGCTCAGATCATCGCGGGTCGTCAACGCTTTTGCCGACGCGACCACCGCATCGGGGACATCCAGTGCATCATCGACGAGCACTGCGTCGGTATACGTGCCGCCCGTATCGATCCCGAGCATCAATGCCATCGCCGCGACCTATTCAATAAAGGAAAGAACTGAGCCCGCCTGACAAACGGAGCCCCGGCAAACGCGGTTATTCAAATCCGCGGCAGATACGTCGCGTACTCGAAATCGGTGACATGCGCGAGCGCTGCCGCCAGCTCACTTCGCCGACCCGCGGCATAGACGTTCCGGTATTCCTCGCCGAACAGTGTGCCCGCGATATCGGAGGCTGCAAACTGCTCGATCGCGGTTGACCAATCGCAGGTCAATCGCTCGCCGGCGATCTCCCGCGCATGATCGGCTACCCGCGGACCAGGATTGATCTCGTTTTCGATCCCATGCAGCATGCCACCGAGGACAGCCGCCGATAGCAGATAAGGATTAACATCCGCACCAGCGAGACGATGTTCGAGGCGGGCACCGGGCCCCGTGGTTTCCGGCACGCGGATAGCCGCGTCACGATGGTCATGCGCCCAGTTGCACTGCGCTGGCGCGAAGGCCCCCGGCACGTATCGCCGATACGAGTTGAGATGCGGCGCAAAAATCGCCGTGAGTGCCGGCGCCGTTGCGAGACACCCGCCGATCGCATGCTGCAGCCGGGCTGATGCCTCACTTCCCGCAGCGGAGAAAATATTCTCCCCAGCGTCATCAACGATGCTCGCATGCACGTGGCAACCGCTGCCGACCTGATCTCCGTAGGGCTTCGCCATGAACGTTGCATGCAGACCGTGCCGCCGCGCCGCCTCCCGCACTGTGTACCGGAACAGCACGGCGTGATCGGCCGAGCGGGCAGCGTCATCGCAATGCTTGAGATTGATCTCGAACTGGCCAGGACCGTACTCGGCGATCATTCCGTCGATCGGCAAACCGATTTGCGCACAGTCCGCCTCGATCGCAGAAATCAGGGGGCGAAAGCCATTTGCCAGATCCATGTCATAGACCTGCGGGTCATCAGCCGTACGCATGCCGCCGGGAATGGTTGCCGGCCGCGCTTTCCATCCGTCCGCCTCGCTCGGCGTCGCCACGAGGTAGAACTCGACCTCGAGCGCCGTCACCGGCGTCCAGTTTTTCTCCGTATAGCGCTCGAGGACCGCAACGAAACGCGCCCTCGGATCGAGAAAACAGGGTGAGCCGTCGGGCATCGCCATCGTGACGAGGACCTGAGCCGCCGCTGCCCCATCCTCTGCACGCGACGCACCGGCGTGCGGCACCGGCACCAGGGTACCGGCCACTGGCAAAATGATCCCGTCCGGGTCACCGATCTCAGCACCGACGCCCGTGCCCTCGACATCCACGCCCCAGATGTTGAGCGCCTGCGTCCCCCAGCACAGCCGAACGTCACCTGCTGCGAGCTTCTCGAGCCCCGCGCCCGGCATCGACTTGCCACGCATCCGGCCGTGCATATCGGGCAGCAACAGATCGACGCGATGTGGCCGCCCATGCGCTGCAAGATAGGCGTCGATATCCGCATCGAACGACATATCATCCCCCACGCTGATCTCGTGCCGGCAACTCTCCGTGTGATCAGTCATACGAAGGCTGGCAGGCGCGGTTCGTGGACGATCACCGCCAGCCCGACAAGAAAAATCGCGCCGCTACCCGCCCTTGAGCGGAGGGAGAATTTCGAGGGTGTCACCGGCTGCGAGCGCGTGGCTGTCGCGCATGGCCTTCGGCACGATTTCCTCGTTCACCAGCAGCAGATAGCCGGCATCCTTTGGGATCGTCAGTGCATCGAGCGCGGCATGCGGGCTCGCCCCGTCGGCCACCTCGATTTGCGCGGTGTCGCGACCGTCCAGATACGCCGTCAGGCTGTCCGCCACTGCCACCGTGATGGTAATCGGCATTCTGGTTTCCGATCGCGCTTGAAACCGTCCCACGCACCCTGCCGAACACACGGGCCCGATCCACTCGGCCGAGCGCCGCCATTCCGGATCGATCGGCTAAATGCCGCGAACCGCGCCCTGCGTCCGTGCGAGATACGCGTCCATCACGAGCAGCGGGTTATCGATCAATCGCTGCTTCCATTGCCCGAGCCGCACCTTCGTCTGGATCAGCCCGCGGATGACCCCGACATGCTGAGTGAGGCCGAGCGACAACGCGCCGACGAGCACATCGTCCCTGAACGACAAACGCACATATCGGAACCGATCATCGTCGGCGAGCACGGCTTCATCGCCCCCCGGCACACCGTCCCACTGCCCGAAACTCGACGTGACCAGCCCGAGCGTATTGAGCACGTTCATCGAGAGGCTGCCCGGGAACGGCGTGTCGACACCCGCCATATTGAGCGCAGCCGTGCGCCCGTGATCCGCCGCGGTCGGCTGGATCGCGTGAATTTCCTGCGCACCGGTGGAAAAATCGACGCCCTGCGCAACATCGCCCGCAGCGAAGACATGCGGATCGCTGGTTTGCAGGCGATCGTTCACGAGGATGCCGGTGTCGACAGCGATCCCCGATCCGTCGAGGAAAGCAATGTTCGGTCGAACACCCGCGGCGCAGACCACGAGGTCGGCATCAAGCGCTTCGCCGCTCTCCGTCGAAAGTCGCAACGACCCATTTTTTTCCGTTACTTCGGTGATCTTGGTCGACGTAAGCACACGAACGCCCTTCGCCTCGCACCAGCGCTTGATCATTGCGCCGCCGGTCTGGTCCATCATCCGCGGCACCATCCGGTCTTCCATTTCGACAACCGTCAGATCGACCCCGCGGGCTGCCAGCGCCTCGAGCACAATGCAGCCGATAAACCCGGCGCCCATTAGCACGACGCGGCTGCCCTTGGCGGCCTTTGCAGAAATCTCGCGCGCATCCTCGAGCGTCCAGCAGTTCGCAACGCTCGGGAGATCCATGCCCGGAATAGGCGGGCGGATCGCGTGCGACCCCGTTGCGACCAGCAGCTTTTCGTAGCCCCGCGTCGAACCATCCGACAGCGAGACCTCGCGGGCATCCGGGCGAACTGCATCGACGCGCCCCTGGACGAGTTCGACCGCGTGGGCCGCATAATGCCCGTCCGTCCGACGCAAATGCGTACCATCCTCGGCAATATTCTCTGCCAAGAGATACGGGAGCGCCATCCGCGAGTACGGCGCCTCCGGCTCATCGCCGATCACCACAATGGACCGGGACGGCGCAGTCTCACGCAATGTCTCCGCGGCGATGATCCCGGCTGGACCGGCACCGATGACCAAGAACGGTTTTTCTTCCGTAGCCATGATCGCCTACCGCGCCTCGAGCCCTAGCCGATCCAGCGTCTCCGAGGTTGGCACGCCGTCCTCACCTCAGCCGCGCAAGGCGTAGTATTCGGGCAGCATCACATCGAGCTCGGCGACCTTGCCCTTCGCGGTACCGGACGGGGCCGGCACTTCGAGTAGGCGCTTGGGCAAGGTATCGTCCGCCTTGGTGAGGCCGGCCTCGAGATTAAACATCCGCTCCAGGTTCCAGATCCGCTCGCCGATCTCCAGCATCCGCTCCTCGGGCCAGTCCCCCGGACACGCGGCATCGACCTGCTTGCGATATCCCTCCGTCCCGAAATCGCCGGCGGTGAACAGGCAGAGCCCGGTCGAATCGATCATCGCGATCTGATCCTGCGAATTCTTGCAGGGTTCGGCCTTGCCCTTGCCGGTTTGATCTTCCTGATCCTCGGTGAAAACGTCGTGCTTCAGGTGACACGCGCCACGGTTCGATGTGGCGTAGCCGAGCCCCATCCCCTGCAGCGCGCGGCTGTCATATCCCGCGAATTCCTGCCCCTTCACGACCATCGCCACTTCCGGATGGCCATACTTCTCGCAGAGCCGCTTCGCGCCGAGGGCCAGATCCTTGCCGAACCCCTCGTTCTTGCCGGTTTTCTCCGCCATCACGGTGAGCGCTTCCGCGTTGCCGAACGTCAGCTCGATCCCGTCGGTCTGCTCCTTGGTGAGCACGCCCATCTCGTAGAGTTCCATCGCCGCAGCGAGCGTGCCGCCGAACGAGATCGGATCGTAACCATGCTCGTTCGTCATGAACCCCGCGAACGTCAGCGCATCGAGGTCATCGACCCCGACGAGCGGGCCGAACGCGTAGGCCGTTTCATACTCCAACCCACCGGACGCGTGCCGGTAATGCGGTCGGTTGACGATCGTGAAGTGCGTCTCGTCGATGTGCGCGATCCGCCCGCACGCGATGGTGCAACCGAAGCAGGCCTTGTTGGTGATGAGATTGACGTGGCCGTTTTCGTTCGGCTCTCGAACCGCCCGCGAACCGACATTCTTCGCGCCATCGAATTTCACGTCGTCGAAGTTACGCGTCGGCAGTCCGCCAAACTTCTGCATCGCATCGAGCATCGCATGCGTGCCGTACTTCGTGAGACCAGCGCGCCC
>JBCBJG010000177.1:0-7068 GCA_038523655.1 Pseudomonadota bacterium
CGAAATGCTTTCCGCGCTGCTCGCCCCTGACATCGATCTTACCGAGGACGCTCACAGATGACGCACAACCGGCACAACATGCGGGATGTCTATCCGGACACGGGGACCGAAATCTCAGCGAAAAGCTGGCAGACCGAGGCGCCGTTGCGGATGCTGATGAATAATCTCCATCCAGATGTGGCGGAAAATCCGCACGAGCTCGTCGTCTACGGTGGGATCGGCCGTGCCGCGCGGACGTGGTCGGACTTCGATGCGATGGTCGCGACGCTAAAGACGCTCGGTGACGACGAGACCATGCTCGTCCAGTCGGGTAAGCCTGTCGGCGTCTTCCGCACGCACCGCGATGCGCCTCGTGTGCTGATCGCGAATTCCAACCTCGTGCCCAACTGGGCGACCTGGGATCATTTCAACGAACTGGATAAAAAAGGTCTCGCGATGTACGGCCAGATGACGGCCGGGTCGTGGATCTACATCGGCACGCAGGGCATCGTACAGGGCACGTACGAGACTTTCGTCGAGGCGGGGCGCCAGCACTACGATGGTGAGCTGACGGGGCGCTGGATCCTGACCGGCGGGCTCGGTGGGATGGGCGGCGCACAGCCGCTGGCAGCAGTCATGGCCGGCGCATGTTGCCTTGCCGTCGAATGCGATGAAACTCGGGCCGACTTTCGCCTCCGCACCCGCTACGTGGATGAAAAAACGCACTCGCTCGACGAGGCGCTGGAGATGATCAAGCGCTGGACTGCGGCGGGGGAGGCAAAGTCTGTCGCCCTGATCGCGAACGCTGCCGATATTTTCCCCGAACTGGTTGCACGCGGCGTCCGGCCGGACATGGTGACCGATCAGACCAGTGCGCACGATCCGCTGCACGGCTACCTGCCGCAGGGATGGACGGTCGCGGAGTGGCGCGACAAGCAGGAGAGCGATCCGCGGGCTGTCGAAAAGGCCGCGCGCGCCAGCATGAAGGTCCAGGTCCAGGCGATGGTCGATTTCTGGAACGCCGGGGTGCCAACGCTCGATTACGGGAACAACATTCGCCAGGTCGCGAAGGACGAGGGGCTCGAGGGCGCGTTCGCCTTTCCGGGCTTCGTGCCGGCCTATATTCGTCCGCTGTTCTGTCGGGGTATCGGGCCGTTTCGCTGGTGTGCGCTTTCCGGTGATCCGGAGGATATCTACAAGACCGATGCGAAGGTGCGCGAACTCGTCGACGATCCGCATCTGCACAACTGGCTCGACATGGCGCGCGAGCGGATTGCGTTCCAGGGACTGCCGGCACGGATCTGCTGGGTCGGGCTTGGCGTGCGCGACAAACTCGGGCTGGCATTCAACGAAATGGTGCGGACCGGCGAGCTTTCGGCGCCGATCGTCATCGGCCGGGATCATCTTGATTCAGGCTCAGTCGCCTCGCCCAACCGCGAAACCGAGGCGATGCAGGATGGGTCGGACGCGGTGTCGGACTGGCCTCTGCTCAATGCGCTGTTGAACACGGCGTCCGGCGCAACGTGGGTGTCACTGCATCATGGCGGCGGTGTCGGCATGGGCTTTTCGCAGCATTCGGGCATGGTGATCTGTTGCGACGGGACAGAGGAGGCGGATGCGCGGATTGCCCGGGTGCTCTGGAACGATCCGGCGACCGGCGTCATGCGCCACGCCGATGCCGGCTACGAGGCCGCGCGCGACTGCGCCGTTGAAAACGGCCTTACGCTGCCATCGATTCTGGACTGAGATCACGATGGCGGATCGAGGCGGAGAAAATATACGCTGCCGATCGCGTATAGGCGGCTCAGGCGACGCGCGCGCCTTCGCGCCAGACAGCTTTGACAACCGGCCCGTGGGGCGCCTCGCGCAGGCGCACGAGGTCTCCGCGGCGACCGAGCGAAAGCTGGCCGCGGTCTGAGAGACCCACAGCTTCCGCCGGGTTGCGCGTGACGAGTGCGATAGCGCGCGGAAGATCGTAGCCAAGGCCGAGTTGCGGCAGCAGGAACGCCGCCTGCAGCAAGCTCAGCAGTACGTAATCCGACGACAGGATGTCGAGATGACCGGCCGCCGCCAGCTCACGCGCGCCGATGTTGCCGGAATGCGACTGGCCGCGCACGAGGTTCGGCGCTCCCATCAACACAGCCATACCGGCCGCGTGCGAGGCGCCGGCCGCCTCGTGGGTCGTCGGAAATTCAGCAATGCGCACGCCATCGTCGATCGCCTCCGCAACGTGGTCGGTCGTGGCATCGTCGTGGCTTGCGAGCATGATGTCGTTTGCTTGGCAATAGGCGACAACGGCGGCGCGGTTCGGCGGCCCGAGCTTCAGCGACTGCGCCTGGCGATCCCCGACGAACTTCTCGTACTCGGCGTCGCACATGCCGTAGGCGCCTTGATAATACTCCCTGTGCTTTTCGAGGCTGACGAACTGGCGCTGCCCGGGCGCGTGATCCATCAGTGACGCGAGGCGCACACTCGGGTCTCCCTCGAAAAAGCAGATCGCCTCGGTGATGTCTTGCGATGAGGTTTCGCAGCGTAGATGGGTGAAATGCTCGGCTTTCAGATGTCCATCCCGCTGGACGGCCGTCGTGGTGGCGACGAGTTCGCGCAAATCGGCGCTCGACAAACGCTGCTCGCCAACGCCGAGGCATAACGCGTCGAATACGGTCGTGATGCCGGAGCCAATGACCTGCGCGTCATGGGCCTGAATGGCGAAAGGCGCGGGCCATCGCACGCCGGGACGCGGTGTATAATGCGCTTCGACCTGATCGGTGTGCAGCTCGACGAGGCCGGGGATGATGAGGTCGCCCTCGCAATCGATGCCGCGGGCCGGCCCCTCGTCGAGCGCGGTGATGACCCCGTCGCGGATGCAGATCGATCCGGTCACGATCCGGTCCGCGAGGACCAGTCGCGCGTTCGTCAGAACCAATTCGTCGGCCAACAACAGCGTCTCACTCATGATTTTTCTCCGTTGCCGCTCGCGGGGCTTGTTCGGATCGGTGTGGCTGGCTCATGTATCGGACGCTTCCCTACGCCTCCGATGCAAGACCTTTTCGCGCGGCGCGGATGACCGCAGGGTTTCGATCAGGCGGCTGCGGTTTGCGGTGCGAACCGCGTGACGTCGATGTGATGCGAGGCGACGCGGTCACGCACGTCGGTATCGTGGAAAATGCCGAGGATCGCGCAGCCGCTGCGGCGCCGCTCATTGATGAGCTCGACCACGACATCGCGATTGGCGGCATCGAGCGACGCGGTGGGCTCGTCGAGCAACAGCACAGAATGCTCTCCTGCAAACCCGCAGGCGATGTTGACTCGTTGGCGCTCGCCACCGGAAAATGTGGCAGGCGGCAGGGTCCACAGGCGCTCGGGGAGATTTAACCTGCTCAACAGTTGGGCTGCGCGCTCTGAAGCATCCGCCTCATTCAGCCCCGCATCCCGGGCAGCCGCCGCGACGAGATCTCGGGCGCCGACGCGGGGAATCGCGCTGAGGAACTGGCTGACATAGGCGATGGTATCTCGGCGTACGGAGATTATTTCGCGGGGGCTCGCGGTGGCGATGTCGAGCAGACCCGTCGATGTCCTGAGTACGACCTGCCCTTCGTCGGTCCGGTAATTGCCGTAGATCATTTTCAGGATCGAGCTTTTGCCGATGCCTGAAGGGCCGGTCAGTACCGCACACGCGCCAGCGGCCACCGTGAACGTGACGCCCGACATCACCGGCAGTTCGATGCCACCCATCAGATGCATGGTGAAGCGTTTCGCGACGTCGCGGAGGTCGATCATGGGCTCAGCCATGGCTCAGCCTCCCACTTGTGGCACGGAGGCGACGAGCAACTGGGTGTACGGCTCACGCGGATCGTCGAGTACCTGATCGGTCAGCCCGCTTTCGATCACGCGGCCATTCCGCATCACTAGAATGCGGTGGGAGAGCAAGCGCGCGACGGCGAGGTCATGGGTCACGAGGATCACGGCGAGGTTCATCGTGCTGACGAGGCCGCGCAGCAGATCGAGCAGACGCGCCTGCACCGAGACATCGAGCCCGCCGGTGGGCTCATCCATGAATACGAGCCGCGGTGCCGTCACTAGGTTCCGTGCGATCTGAAGCCGCTGTCGCATCCCGCCCGAATAGGTTTTCGGCAGATCGTCCACGCGTGCGGCCGCGATCTCGACACGCGACAGCCAGTCCGTCGCGGTGCTGCGGATCTGACCATAGTGACGTGCGCCATTCGCCATCAGTCGTTCGCCGATGTTCGCTCCAGCGGACACGGCCATCCGCAGACCGTCCGCCGGGTTCTGGTGCACGAAGCCCCAGTCCGTCCGCATCAGCATCCGTCGCTCCGCCTCGGGAATGGTCGCGAGGTCACGGGTTTGGCCGTCCCGCATGTGATAGGTCACCTGACCGCTGTCGAGCGCATGAGAGCCGTACAGGCAGTTGAGCAGCGTCGTCTTACCGGAGCCAGATTCGCCGACGATCGCCAGCACCTCGCCCGGCCAGAGATCGAACGTGACGTCGATGCAGCCGATATGCCCGCCGTAGAACTTCGCGACGGACTTCGCATCGAGCAGTGGCACAGTGTCCGTCATGCCGCGCTTCCAAGCGGCGCGCCGACGTGCCCTGCTGCGCGGCGGCGCTCGCAAAAGTCCGTATCCGAGCAGCAGAACATCCGCCCGCCTCGGTCGTCCGTGATGACCTCGTCGAAGTAGACTTCGGTCGCGCCGCACAAAGCACAGGCCTGACCCGGCCATGTCTGGACATCGAAGGGATGGTCCTCGAAGTCGAGACTGACCACATCGGTGCAGGGTGGCAGCGCATAAATCCGCTTCTCACGTCCGGCGCCGAAGAGTTGAAGCGCGGCCGAGCGATGCATCTTCGGGTTGTCGAACTTCGGCGTGGGTGAAGGGTCCATCACGTAGCGGGCGTTGACGCGCACGGGATAGGCGTAGGTCGTTGCGATGTGCCCGTGCCGCGCGATGTCCTCGTAAAGCTTGACGTGCATCAGGCCATACTCCTCGAGCGCGTGCATGCGGCGCGTCTCGGTCTCGCGTGGTTCGAGGAAGCGGAGCGGCTCGGGGATCGGCACCTGGTAGACCAGGATCTGTCCGGATGTCAGCGGCTCCTCCGGAATGCGATGGCGGGTCTGGATAACACTCGCATCGCCCGTGCGGGTCGTGGTTTCGACCCCGGCGGTGGCGGAGAAAAAATTGCGGATCGCGACGGCGTTGGTCGTGTCGTCCGAGCCCTGGTCGATGACCTTGAGGATATCGTCGGGGCCAAGGATTGCGGCGGTCACCTGTACGCCGCCCGTGCCCCAGCCGTACGGCATCGGCATTTCGCGGGAGGCGAACGGCACCTGATATCCGGGGACCGCAATTCCCTTCAGGATGGCGCGCCGGATCATCCGCTTCGTCTGCTCATCCAGATAGGCGAAGTTGTACGCGATGCGGTCGTCGTCGAGATCGTCGAGGCTGGTCACTGCGCGATCTCCGGCGAAGGGTCGGTTGGCTCCGGGACAACGGCAACGTCGGTCAATTCGTCTGTCGATCCATCTGACGGGTCAGCATGGTGTTCGGCAAACTCGGCGCGCATCGTGCGCACGAGGTCCAGCTCCGCCTGGAAGTCCACGTAATGGGGCAGCTTGAGATGCTCTACGAAGCCGGTCGCCTGAATGTTGTCGGAGTGGGAGAGAACAAACTCCTCGTCCTGCGCCGGCGCGACAATATCTTCGCCAAGCTCGCCGGCACGCAGCGCGCGGTCCACGAGCGCCATCGCCATCGCCTTTCGCTCGCTCTGGCCAAACACAAGACCGTAGCCGCGCGTGAACTGCGGCGGCTGCTCGGCGCTCCCGGCAAATTGGTTGACCATCTGGCACTCGGTGATCTGCACCCGCCCAAGTGGGAGATTAAAGCCAAGTTCGTCGGAAAATAATTCGACCTCCACGGCCCCGACCCGAAGCTCGCCGACAAAGGGGTGGGTTCGGGCATAACCGCGCTGCGTCGAATATCCGAGCGCGAGCAGAAAACCCTCGTCGCCCCGCGCGAGGTTCTGCAAGCGTAAATCGCGATCCGCCGGAAACGACAACGGCTCACGGGTCAGGTCGCCCACCTCCGCTGCCGGCTGCGAACCGTCCGCAGCGATGGCCGGTCTGGCATCCTGCTCGAGCAATCCTTCGCTACCGAGAATATCGCTCACACGGGGCGTATGCTCGTGCGGGACGGTGTCCGACATGGTTGCTTGCGGTACGTCGTCATTGTCGACCAGCTCGAAGTTCATCAGCCGGTGCGAATAATCGAATGTCGGGCCGAGCACCTGGCCGCCCGGCAGGTCCTTGAAGATTGCGGAGATACGGCGCTCAAGATGCATCGCGGTCGTGTCGAGCGGCTCGGCGTAACCGAAACGGGGAAGCGTCGTGCGATAGGCACGCAGGAGGAAAACGGCCTCGATGAGGTCGCCGCCCGCCTGCTTCACGGCAAGTGCCGCGAGCTCGCGATCATACAGCGCGCCCTCGCACATGACGCGATCGACCGCGAAGCTGAGCTGCTCGACGATCTGCGCAAGTGTGAGTGTCGGGAGGTCGCGACGCCCACGCCGACGATCCGCGAACAGCGCATGCGCGTTACGGATCGCTTCCTCTCCACCTTTCGAGGCGACATACACGACTTATTCTCCTTCCCCGTTAATCCGGGTCGAGCGCGGAAGCCCGGCGATCTCATCACGTGTCGTGAACAGCAGGTCGACGCCGAGGGGGAAGCGTGCGTGGTTTTCGCGGGCGCGCTGCCAGAAATCATCATGCAGAGGCGCCGCGGCGAACGCCACCTGCGTGCGGATGCCCGGGCCGCTCAGGACCACGTTCACGCCGGACCATGCATGCACCTGCATGACAACGGTGGTGCTGCGGTCGGGATAATCCGGGGTGCCTTCCGCGAAAGCGGAAAGCGGCGGCATGGTCTGCGGCGCGGAGACAAAAGCGAAGTCGGATGCAGCTGGATCGTGCGTGAGCTGCGCACCGGTGTGAAAGGTAAGCCACTCCACGACCGGCGCTGCGGCGGCAAGCTCCTCATCGAGCCAGACCGCGGTATCGACGTCGCAGAGCG
>JBCBJG010000178.1:0-7040 GCA_038523655.1 Pseudomonadota bacterium
CAAGCAGCATCGCCACCAGGGCACCTGTCGAGTGGCCGACCACGTTCACCGGCTCGGCCACTCGACAGGTGCCCTGGTGGCGATGCTGCTTGCATCGCGACATCCTTCGCGCGTCTCGCGGCTCGCGCTCGTCGGCGGGTTCGCAGACGGGACCTTCGCCGGCCAGCAGACATGGGTGCGCGAGCAGGTGCTGAATGCACCGCTCGGGGCGTCGATGCTCGGCCTGGCGGTCAAGGCGTGGACGGCGAACGCCTATACGTTCCGTGCCGGCATGAAGGAGATGGTCAGCGACTGGCGCGCGACGGAAAACTGCCCGGACTTCGCGGCGATCTGTGAGCGCGTTCGCGTCGATCTTCGGCAGGCCAATCCGCACGGGCTGCACCGCGTCGTGCGATGGCTATCATCGTGCCGCGCATGGGATCGGCTGTCTGCCATCGTCACGCCAACGACCGTGATCGCCGGCGCCCAGGACCGTGTTGTGCCGTTCGACCATCAGCGTCACGTCGCGGCGCGAACCCGCGGTCGGCTCCGCGTGCATCGCCACAGTGGGCATCTGCCGATGGTCGACCAGACGCGGTGGTTCGCGCACACGATCGACCAGTGGGCACGCAACTAGCTGCTCGCTTCGTCTTTATTCTCTTCTGCACGCGAGATCACCGAGACGGCGAACGCTTGCGTGCTGTTGCGGCGTCTGCGGAACAATCTGCCCGAGCGCACGTTCGAGAGCCAGGCGTTGCCGACGTTCGGCGAACGCATGCGGACGACCATTCTCAGCACTGAGGGAGACTAAACATGTCGAAACATTCGGCACTCATCGCAGGCGCGGCTCTGCTTGCAGCCAGCGCAACACCTGCGCTTGCGAACTGCACCTTCGACGACGACGCGTTTCAAAACCGGATCATCTCCGGCGAAGTGCGCAAGAAGCCATTTCAGCCGGTCGTGAAAGATCTGCGTACACTCCGGGGCGCCCTAACTATCCTCGGTAAATACGACAAGCAGGGCGCGTGCGCCGAGGTCGTCGAAGCGATGGAAGAGCTGGCGAATAATCCTCCGCAGGAACTGGCCCGGATGCCCGTAGCGGACGCCGGTGGCAAACTTAGCGTACAGACGGTGCTCGATGCAGAGATCCGTGGCGCGGGCAACAGCTATATCGGCCATGTTGAGGATGTTGTGCTCGATGCGAACGGCGCGCCGGCATACGTGATCGTGGAGTATGGCGGATTTCTCGGCATCGGCGAGGAGCAGGCGGCAATCCCGTTCAAGTCGCTGGAAGTGACGCCCGATCAGTCAGCCATTTTTCTTCCGCTGTCGGAGGAGCAATTTGCTGACGCGCCTCGGTTCAACCGCTCGAGCGTGAACTGGATGTCCGACAAAACGTGGCAGCGCGGCGTCGACACCTACTACGCGAAGTCGCTCAAGAAGAGCGACTGACGGGCACGTCCCGACTCGCTCACCACACGACGCCGTTCAACGCCGGTCCAGCGGGGCCGGCGTTTCGCGTTGGACAGCGGTCTGCCGGGTTCTCTTCGCCGGGCCATACAGCGCACGGACGCCCGCGATATCGCCCGGCTGGAGCCCGCGGAACGCTTCGCTATAGCGGAAATGCATTAGCTGCCCGCGATCGCGCGGATGATCCAGGCCGATCGCATGCCCGAGCTCGTGGATGAGCGTGTATCGCAGGTCGTAACGGTCGAGGTCCCCATCGAAGCCGACCTTCCAGGCCGCAGTGGGGTTGAGACAGACGAGTGCACGCGTGAGGCGAACGACTGGCGGCTGATTTTTCCCTGGCGGCAGCTTTTCAGCTGCGGGTTTAGTCGGCGGCTTGCGCGTTCGGATCGCCGGCGGACGGTCGTGTAGGCTGGTCGAGACATTGGCATACGCGCGGCCCCGCGGGCGTTGCTGCAAGCCGATCAGGATGTGCGCGGCATCAGCCTTAGCGACGCGTTCAAAGCGAATGTCGGCGACCGCTTCCCACGCGGCAACGGCGCGGCGTAATGCACGGTCAAAGGCCGGCGCCGATACACCGAGCCGCGTCTCGTAGCCGATGATCGGGAGGAGCCTCGGGCAATTGCGAGCTCCGGCGAAGCGCGCAGGTTCGGTCAGCACCGCAAAGCGCACGGTCGCGCCGGCACCGCGCCGCGGATCGCCCCATTTGACGTTACCTTCGGGCAGGCGGATGTGACGGTAGGTGCGGGGTGTTCTGCGGGGCCGAGGGGTGAGCCAGCGTTCCGTCTCCACCAGAGCGCCGCGCGCGGTCGCTGCACCGATCTTCACCTTGAGATCGTGTTGCTGAGCCGTCGCATCGTCCAGCGCGAGCGACGCGATCGCGAACGATGCGACCGAGACCTGCAGCAGGTGTCGCGCTGAGGCGCGTGCCTCGCGCGTTGCCTTTCTATGTCGCCGCCCTGTCGGTTTGCGCATGCTGAACCCCGCCGATGACCGGAAGGCTATTGGCAGCCTTCCGGCGCGTCCAGCGCTCCCATGCCCAGACAACTGCGACGCATTCAACGCTGTGGCTTCAGCGCACGCAGGAGACCACGCTAACGCTCGATCGCCGTGGCGTTTGGATCCGGCACAATGTTCAGACGAAGCATTTCAGGCCCCCGGCCCGCGTATCCATCCGCCCACCGACGCGCTTTATTATTCCGGAACTCCGCTCAACGCATTGCGTTTGCAGCACAGATGTTCGGAAAACGGGCACACCCCTCCGCACGTCCGAGCATTGGATAAATGAAAGAGAAGGATAACAACAATGACACGCCTCTTTGCTACGTCCGCACTGGTTCTGTCGCTCGCCACGCCTGCGATTGCTGACACCCAGGCCACGGAGACAACCGACAACACGACGGCGACGAAATCCGTCCAGTATGTCGACGCCAACAAAAGTGACATCCTCGCTTCCGAACTCATCGGAATGCGGATCTATGCCACGGAGAAAGCCGTCCAGACCGACGGTGTCGAAAAAGGCGCCGAGCGTGAATGGAACGATATCGGTGAAGTGAACAACGTCCTTCTCAGCCGCGATGGCGCGGTCAAGGCGGTTGTCCTTGGCGTCGGCGGGTTTCTCGGCATTGGCGAGAAAGATGTCGCCATGGACATGAAGAGCATTCAGTTCGTAAAAGAAAACGGATCGGAAGATTTTTTCCTCGTCGTGAACTCGTCGAAAGAAATGCTCGAGAAAGCTCCGGCCTACAAGCGGAAGAACCAGTAGAACTGGCGCAGACATAACGTCTGACGTTTTGGCCAGCCGGCACTCTTCGGAGTGCCGGTTTTTCTTTGCGCACATGGCACCGCACGGCTGGAGACGGCCCTACTCGCCGCTTGGAACGGACCGCGGGGCCCATGTGTTTACAGAACAAATCCACGGCACAGAGAGGACTATTTATGGCTGACCTCGAGCAAGCAAAAGAGAACCCACGAGGCCAACTCTGGGAAGAACTCGAAGACATCCCGGCCGGCATGCTGGGCCTGGCTGGATCAGACCAGCACATGCAGCCCATGGCGCCGCAAATCGATCGGGCGCAAAATCGGATCTTGTTTTTCACCAAACGCGACTCTGATCTTGTGAAAAGCATGCACGGTAATCAGACCGCAAAATTCACCTTCATCGGTGAAGATCATGATTACCATGCGTGCATTCACGGTGCACTGCGGGTGAACACGGATCGCTCGATCATCGAGCAACATTGGAATCCCGTTGTCGATGCTTGGTACGATGAAGGTAAAGACGATCCAAATCTCGTGCTTTTGGAATTCAAGCCCGATGAGGCCGCCGTTTGGGCGTCGACTGACAGCTCACTGAAGTTCGGCTGGGAAATCGCAAAGGCAAAATTTGGGAACTCGGAGCCGGATGTCGGCGTACGTACCCATGTGACCTTTTAATTGAGCAAACCCTCGTCGCCGCGAGCGGCATGCGCACTCGGACCAAGGAGAAGAAAATGCATAATGTGATTTATGTCGTCGGCCTGATCGTTGTCGTGGTGGCAGTTCTGTCGCTTGTCGGCGTCGCCTGATCGACCAAAACGAGAGCGCGCCGCGGCTGTTCCGCGAAACAAGGCGCTGCTTGCCGACACGCCGGCACACCAAGGCATTTCTGGCCAACGCCGGAAATGCCTTTTTCGTTGGCCGAACGCGCCGTGACAGAGGCGCGGTTGCAGGGCTTTGGCAGGTCAGGGCGATCGCCCGAGCTGCCGATTAGCCGCCGGTTACCGACATATGTCGACCGACAGCCGGTGCATCGCCACGACGTTCGATGACAAAATCGTGGCCCTTCGGCTTACGGGTGATCGCTTCGTTAATCGCGGCGGCAACCAGTTCATCGTCCTGCGACGCCCGTAACGGGGTGCGCAGGTCGGCCCGGTCCTCTTGGCCGAGGCACATGAACAGCTCGCCGGTGCAGGTGACGCGGACCCGATTGCAGCTTTCGCAGAAATTGTGCGTGAGCGGGGTGATGAACCCAAGGGTACCGCCGGTTTCCTCAATTCGAACATATCGAGCAGGCCCGCCCGTGCGCAGCGGAAGATCCGTTAGTGTCCAGCGGGTCGCGAGGTCTGCCCGTACCGCGGAAAGCGGCAGATATCGGTCGGTTCGATCCTCGTCGATTTCACCGAGCGGCATCGTCTCGATCAGGGTCAGATCCATGTCGCGGCCGTGGGCCCAGCGGATCATGTCGTCGATCTCGCGGTCGTTCACACCTTTGACAGCGACGGCATTGATTTTGACGCGGAGGCCCGCTGCCTGCGCCGCGTCGATGCCATGCATAACCTTGGCGAGGTCGCCCCATCGGGTGACGACCTTGAACTTGATCGGATCGAGCGTGTCGACCGAGACATTCACACGACGCACGCCGGCGGCGAACAGACCTTCCGCATGGCGGGCGAGCTGGCTGCCATTCGTCGTTACCGTGAGTTCGTCGAGCGTGCCCGCTTCAAGGTGCATGCCCAGACGCTCAAACAGCCACATTATGTTTTTGCGTACGAGCGGTTCACCACCAGTCAGCCGCAGCTTGCGGACGCCCTTCGCGATGAAGACACCGCAGAGCCGATCGAGCTCCTCCAGCGAGAGCAGCTCCCGCTTCGGCAGGAACGTCATATGCTCCGACATGCAGTAAACGCAGCGGAAATCGCATCGGTCGGTCACGCTCACGCGTAGATAACTGACATGGCGACCGAACGAATCGACCATGCTGCTGTCCTGCAAAGCTGCGCCGGCGCCGGCGCGATAGGCGACCGCCGTCATGTCACTATCCGCTTGGTTCGCGTTTCTCCCCTCGTCAGCTTACTGTGCGCGCGGCGACTTTCAAGCACTGCACGTGCGGCCTTTGCGTGAGCGCGTGATCTGCGATTGCGTAGCCGCGATCTGCCGGGAGGAAAACAATCCGTGATGGATCAGCCGACGGAGCCTGCTGCAGTCGACATTACCAATGCGCTCGGGGGTGCGGATCGGCTGCTGGTATTCGGCGGGCCCTACTCGAATCTCGAGGCGCTGGACGCGCTCATCGCGCAGGCGAATGTGCATGATATCGAACCGTCGGCGGTGATCTGTACCGGCGACCTTGCAGCATATTGCGCGAATCCGGCTGAGGTGATCGCGCGGGTTCGCGACTGGGGCTGTCATGTCGTTGCCGGGAATTGCGAGGTGCAGCTCGCCCAAGGCGCCGACGACTGCGGGTGTGGTTTCGGCGACGGCTCGGCCTGCGACCTGCTCTCGCGACAATGGTACACGTTCGCGTCTGGGCGCGTGGATGAGCCCGCGCGCATGTGGCTCGGCAGTCTGCCTCGGGCCGCCACGTTCACGTTTGCGGGCGAGCGATTTCGCGTGATCCACGGCGGGCATCGGCAGATGAACCGGTTCATCTTCGCGAGCGACACCGACGCAATCGACGAGGAGCTGAGCGAAATTCCTGAAGACCATGTGATCGCCGGGCACAGCGGACGACCGTTTATTACGCTGCGTGACCGTGCGCGGCTCTGGTTCAATGCCGGTGTCATCGGCATGCCGGCGAACGATGGCTCGCCGCAGACATGGTACGGCATGCTCTCACGCAGCGCGGGAGGCCTCGTCGCATCGACCCATCCGCTCACGTACGATGCGACGACGGCATCGGCGAAACGCGCGGCCACCGGCACATCGCTCCCTTACGCCGAAGCGCTCGTCACCGGTCGATGGCCGAGCGAGGATATTCTTCCCCTGCCGGAGCGCGAATGCGCCGGACAGCCACTCTCCCCCGCGACGGTGGTGCTGCCGCGGGTGGCGCAGGCCGGACACGCGGCAGCGGAATGACCTGCGAAAGGAAACCCATGCACCCCTGCACGTTGCGCAGAATTGCCGTACCGCTGCTGACGATTATCGCCGGCGCGTGGATGCCCGACCGGGCCGTAGCCAACACCGGGGCCTGCCTTGCGCCGGCGCCGGTCTGCGCCAGCCGATCCGCCGTGTTCCGGATCGAGAGTTTTTCTCCGTTTGCGAGTGCTGTACGCATTGCGGATAGTCTTCTCGTCACGAACCGCCATGTCGTGGCGGACGCCAACGAGGTAGCGGTTTATGTCGCAGGCAAAAAACGCACGGCGTCGGTGCTCCCTTCGTCGTTCGACGGCGATCTGGTGCTGCTGCAGGTGACGCTTCCCGCCGGGCCCACGATGCTGCCCGCCTCTCAACGCGTGCGCCGCGGCGATACGGTGCGTACCGTCGGCTACGACCTTTCGCAGCGGCAAATCCGGGTCTACCTCGAGGGGCGGGTTATTTCTCCGCCGGCCGACGGCTACGCGCTCGCGCGACTGCATCACACGGCACATACGCAGCCCGGGAACAGCGGCGGCGCAGTCGTCAACGACGCCGGTGAGCTTGTCGGGATCGCAACTTCAGGCGGCGCGGGGATCTTCGAGGCTGTCTCGGTGCAACGGATCGATGCGGTGCGCGCTGCGAGCGGCGGTGGTCACGCGGATCGCCATCGCCGACTAAGCGCGGCGTATCGCAGTTGCACATTCGCGACCGAGGCGGCGCAGCGCGCGCGGGGACGCGTGCCGTTTCGGCTTGCCGCG
>JBCBJG010000179.1:0-6962 GCA_038523655.1 Pseudomonadota bacterium
ATTTCGTCGCGGACCATGACGGCGGAAAGCGGGGCGTAGGCCGAGGTCAGCATTTTCGCGCAGGTTAGAATGTCCGGGCGAATGTTGAAGGTCTGCGCTCCCCAGAGATTGCCGGTGCGACCGAAGCCGGTGATGACCTCGTCGACGATGAGGAGAATATCATGCGCGGCGAGGATTTCCTGAACGCGCTCGAAGTACCCCGCGGGCGGAACCACGACGCCGCCCGCGCCCTGAACCGGCTCGGCAATGAACGCCGCGATCGTCTCGGATCCTTCTTCACGGATCATCGCTTCCAGATCGTTGGTGATCCGCGTGACGAACTCGGCCTCGCTCTCGCCCGCTTCAGCACCGCGATAATGGTGCGGGCAATGGGTGTGCAGCACACCATTGATCGGCAGATCAAATAGCGCGTGATTGTACGGCAGGCCCGTCAGGCTGGCCGATGCGAGGGTCACCCCGTGGTAGCCGCGCAGGCGCGAAATGATCTTCTTTTTCTCCGGGCGACCGCGGACGTTATTGTAATAGCGGACGAGCTTGAGCGCGGTGTCGTTTGCCTCCGATCCAGAGCAGGCGAAAAACACCTTCGACATCGGGGCGGGGGCAAGGCCGATCAGCCGCTCGGCCAGATCGATGGCGTTCGGGTGCGCCTTTGGGCCGAACTGATGGTAGTACGGCAGGGTGCGCATCGCGTCCGTCGCCGCCGCGATGATTTTCTCGTTGGCGGTGAAGCCGAGGCCGGCGCACCAGAGGCCCGCCACCGATTCGATGTATGCGCGCCCATCCTCGTCGACGACATGGGCGCCATTGCCTCGCGCAACGACCAGCGCGCCGGCCTGCTCAATGACGCGTGCGTTCGCGTACGGGTGCAGCGTGTAGGCCTGGTCACGGGCAACGGAGGAATTCGGTCTCGCTTCGATGTTCATCGGCTCGATCCCCGGATTGGCGGGCGCCGAACGATGCGAAACGTCTCGACGCGCGGTGATGCCGAACGCTAGATCGGTTGCCCGTTCATTGAAACCATTTCCGCTCGTCGCGCGGCGGGAATGCGCGCATAGCGATTGCGGGCGACGGTAAATATTGAGAGCGCACGGTTCGCCAACGCGCTTGGTCATCGGACCCACACGAACCTGACGGCTTGTGCCCGACTGCTTTTGCCTGACTGCTTGTGTCTGACTGCCGAAACAAGGAACCGCATCCATGACCGCTTCCGACCAGCACGCCCGCGCGCTGCGCTTCGCCGAGCTTCACCGGGGAGACGACATCCTCGTCCTGCCGAACGCGTGGGACGCGGGCAGTGCACGCGTGATCGCCTCCGTCGGGTTTCCCGCGATGGCGACGGCGAGTGCCGGCGTGTCGTGGGCCTACGGCATGCGCGACGGGGAAGGGCTCCAGCGCGCGGACGCGGTCACCGCCGTCCGCCAGATCGCCGGCGCGGTAGAGCTTCCTGTGACTGCCGACATCGAACGTGGCTACGGCGACACGCCCGACGACGTGGCGGAGACGATCAAGCAGATCGTCGCGGCGGGTGCGGTCGGCATCAACATCGAGGACGGGGTCGGGCGAACACAACGCGAGATCCCCGACATGCAGGCGCGGATCGCCGCGGCGCGGGAGGCGGCGGGTGACTTGCTGCTCTGGATCAATGCACGGGTCGATGGCTACCTGCTCGGGCGGACCGATGACGCGCTTTACGACGACACGGTCGCGCGGGCGGCGGCGTGGATCTCTGCGGGTGCTGACAGTATTTTCGTCCCCGGGCCCGCGGACCGGGAGCTGATCGCCCGGCTCGTCTCAGACATCGCAGCGCCACTAAACGTGATCGTCGTCGATGACTCCACGCTCGCTCCCGCAGAACTTCAGTGGCTCGGCGTCAAACGCATTTCCCTCGGCCCGCGGCTGATCCAGGCAGCGTTCAGTGCGCTCGAGGATGCCGCCCGGAGCGTGCGCGAGGAAGGGTCGTTCCGGTTCCTTTCGAGCGCGCGCGGGTTCGCTGACCTCAACCGGATGATGCGCAAACCGGAAAACTGAGGGGTTGCACGTGAAAGCGCGGATGTGCGTTCACCCGATGCGGCCGTCATCCTCCCGCGTGACCGCGACAATCGCGGAGCGCGGCATGCTCCCGTCCGGCCAGGTGCTTTCAAATTTTTCTCCTGGATGCTGGATGCCGACAAACATCGTGCGGCGATCAGGACTCCAGGTCAGTCCCGTCACTTCAGCGCCGCGCGGCGCGGTCAGGAACCGTTTGATCTCTCCGGTGCGTGGATTGGCGGCGAGCATCTGATTGTTGCCCATGCCGGAGAAGTCGCCCCGGTTGGTCATCTTGCCGTCGGTCTGGATCCAGAGCAGACCGCGCGTGTCGACCGTGACGCCGTCCGGCGCGTTGAACATGTTTTCCGGGGTGATGTTGGGCGAGCCTGCGTACGCATCGTCGTGCACTGTCGGGTTGCCGGCCATCGCGAACAGATCCCAAGAAAATGACGCTGCCGCGTGGTCACCACCGTCCGGGCGCCACCGCACGATCTGGCCGTAACGGTTTTTTGCCCGCGGGTTCACGGCGTCGACCGGCTGCGCGTCACCGCCAGCGTTCGCGCGCATGCCGCGGTGCTTGTTGTTGGTAAGGGCGCAAAACACCTCGCCGCTCTCCGGGTGGGCGGCGACCCATTCCGGCCGATCCATCGTGGTGGCGTCGACTTTCGAGGCGGCGAGCCGGGTGAAGATACAGATCTCCGCTTCGCTCATTCCGGTTGTGCCGGGTGTCAGATCAAGCCAGCGGCCCGTGCCATCAGCCTCGAAGCGGGCGACCGCAAGCGTGCCGTCGTCGAGCAATCGACCCGGGTTCGGGTCATCCGCAGTCCACGGGGCCGCACTCGTGAAGCGGTAGAGATATTCTCCGCGCTCATCATCTCCCATGTAGACGACAATGCGCCCGTCCGCGGCGCGGGTGACCTCCGCATTTTCATGCTTCATGCGGCCGAGCGCGGTGCGCTTACGGGGCATGGCCTCCGGATCGAACGGATCGATCTCGACGACATAGCCCATGCGGTTTGCTTCATTCGGCTGGCGGCTAACATCAAACCGGGCATCGCGCTGCGCCCAGCCGTAACCCCAATCTTTCGCACGCAGCCCGTAGCGGCGTTGCGCGTCGTCCGGTGTGTAGGCGGGATCAGACGCGGAGAAATAACCGTTGAAATTCTCTTCGCACGTTAGGTAGGTGCCCCAAGGCGTTTGCCCGCAGCCGCAGTTCGCGAAGGTGCCGAGCACGCGGGTGCCGTCAGGATCATCCGAGGTGCGCATCATCGAGTGCCCGCGTGCCGGCCCCGCAATCTCGATCGGGGTTTCCGGTGTGATGCGGCGATTGAGGGAGCCCGAACGCCGTGGCCGCCATCCGTTCGGCCCGGCAACTACCTCGACAAGTGTGATGCCGCATGCAGCCTGCGTCAGCGCGCGCTCGTCATCGTTGCGCGGGGCGTGCCCAAGGTGGTTGTGGATGTTGGTGTACTCGTTGTTGACCGCGAGCACGTGACGTCCGTTCGCGGAGAAAAACGCCATCCCATCGTTGTTGTCACCAACGGCTTCGCGCTGGGTCGCGGCAGTGCCGAGCCCGTCGTTCAGTGACGCGGGGTCGGCAGCTTGCGTGGTGAGCGGATCTCCCCAACGCAGGAACACCTTGGCGCTGTAGCCGGGCGGGACCAACACGCTGTCGGCCGTGGACGCCGGCAGCGGAGAGAAATCAAAGCCATCAATCAGGTCCGCGCTGTCGGTTGCCGCAGAAGCGCTGACGGCACCATATCGCACAAGGAATGCGGCAAGGCCCAGCGTGACGCCACCGCGAAGCAAATCGCGGCGTGTGGGCGATCCTGAAAGCGTCGAGGTGTCCGCGATCCGGTCGAAAGCCGCCGCCTCTTGGCGCAGGGAGTGCGCCTCGTCAAACTCATCGAACGAGAGATCGTGGGATGCGTCCGCGTGGATGGTCATACCATTTTCCGCCGTGTTGCTGAGCCGAGCACCAAGGTTCCGGAAGCATACAACAGTCAGATGACGACGCGCGCGGCACATTCGCCGAGGGACGCACCGGGTCAGCCGCCACGGTAGGCACAGGAGTAGCCGCCGACCCGTTTTATGTCTGCCGCTCGTCTCGTGAGACGCGCTTCACGGCCGCAAGCCACAAGCGGCGATTACCAACCCGAACCGTCCGAACGGCTCACACCGCGACATCATCGGGAAAGCGCACGTGGGCAAGGTGGCCGGACTTGGCGTAGATCAGCGCGTCGTCGTCCCCGGACGTTACCGACACATCTTTTTCTTCCCGCCCGCGCCACCAGCCCTGCTGCGTCAAGCCATCGCCATCAATGCGGACGGCGCCGTCCAGAACGAGAATTTCAAGCCCGTCACGTGCGGAAAGCGTGATCTTCGTCTCGGCCGGGAGGCGGAGGAGGCGTACGGTTTCCTGCGGCCCCACGTGCAGAAGGAGCTGGGTGCTTCCGTGCGGCGCACCTGCGGATGTGAAAGGTGCCTCGGGCGTATCGATGCGCACGGGCACATCATCCTGTGGGTCAAACTGCCAGAGCTTGACGAAGATGACGCAGCCGTCCGTCGAGGCCGGCGCGTGCGCGGTGCCGGGCGGATTACGCACGTACGTCCCTGCGGGGTAACTGCCGTGCTCGTCCTCGAACACACCCTCCAGGATGAAAAGTTCTTCCCCGCCCGGGTGTCGATGCGAGGGGAATGAGCTGTTCGGTGCATACCGCACGATACTGGTCGCACGGGCCTTTTCCTCTCCAATCCGGTCGAGCATGCGCCGGTCCACGCCCGGCATGGGCGACGGAGACCACGGCATCGCACGGGTATCGATGGCAACACGACGGGCGAAGTCGGCATTGATTCCCATGGCTCTCCGCTCCTCGAAGGTGCTCAGGCGAATGACTTACTGCTGCCCGGGCGGTGTCGGTTGGAAGGCGTGAAACCGCCTGGCGCAGCTGTGCGCGGGGCGTGGACGAAAATCTCGCGACCGGGATGCATCCCACCACCGAGGGTTGCCGGCACAGCAGACTGCCGCATTCGGTTCAGCAGGCGGGTGTCCGCGACGCCGACAGCCGGATGTTGTCCGCCGTTGTCTGCCACCGCCTGCTCCCACGCGCGTTTGCGGGCTTCGCGGGTCGACGGGTCGTCAAGCGCCGGGCAGTACAGTTCGTTTGCATTGAGGTCAGCGACGATCTCATCACCGGTCTCCACCAGCGCGATCGGCCCGCCGAGCGCGGCTTCCGGTCCAACGTGGCCGATCACGAGGCCGACCGAGCCGCCGGAGAAGCGCGCATCCGTCATCAGCGCGACGACGATCTCGCGTTCGCGGCAAAGCGTGGTGATCCGCGAGGTGGCGTCCAGCATTTCGGGCATACCGGGCGCGCCGCTCGGCCCCTCGTAGCGGACGATAATCATGTCATTGTTCTGGAACTGGTCCGGATCGCTGTCGAGCGCGTCGAGGAGTCCCTGCTCACCTTCGAACACACGCGCGGTGCCGCGGAACACATTATCCTCCAGCCCACGCTCGACGCCGGCGAGCTTCAGGATCGCGCTGTACTCCGGAGAGAGGTTGCCCCCAAGAACGCGCAGACCGCCGGTTGGCTTGAACGGTGTTTCAACCGGATAGACGACCGTGCTGTCTGGAAGTGGTGTCTCGAGACGATCGACCTGTTCGGCGAGACTTTCGCCGGTACACGTGCGCATCTCGCCGTTCAGCAATCCGGCATCGAGCAACTCACGGACGATGACCTGGACGCCGCCAATGCGGTCGATGTCGACCATCGAATATTTTCCGTACGGCCGCGCATCCGTGATGACCGGGACGACGTGCTCGGACAGATGATTGAACTCCTCCGGCGTCATCACGTCTTTCCAGAAATGCGCGTAGCCGGCTGCGCGGGAGATTTCCGGCGTATGGAGGACGACGTTGGTGGACCCGCCAATCGCCATCGCCACGATCAGCGCGTTGCGTAGGCTGTCCGGCTGAACGATGTCGCGCGGTGTGGTTTCGTTCGCGATGAGGTCGCGGAGATAATCTGCCAATTCTCCCGGGAACTGATCGCGGCGACGCGGATCGTCCGACGCAGGCGCAACCATGTGCAGCGGCTGCATCCCGACGACACCGATAAAGGTCTGCATCGTGTTGTAGGTGAACATTCCGCCGCAGCTACCGTAACCGGGGCAGGCTGCCTCGGCGATCCGGGTGCGCACCGACGGGTCGGCGTGGCCCGCGACCTGGTAGGCACTCACGATGTCGAGGTCTTCGCCGGTCTCCGGGTCTTTGCCCGGGTGGATCGGCCCGTCGGACATGATGATCGCCGGGCGATTGTGCTCGAGGGTCGCGGAGAGTGTGCCGACCGGCGGCTTGTCACAGGCGACAACGGCGATCGTGCCCTCGAGCCCCGTCGCGCTCAGATGTTCGCAGAGCGCATCGTTCGTGACCTCTCGGCCGATCAGCGAGTACCGCATTTCGCGCGTACCGTTGCGGATACCGTCCGAGGTCGCGACGGTATATTCCGGCTGCACGAGGCGCAGTGCCATCAGGCCGTCGCCAATGCCGACGCGGGAGGCAAGCGCGGCGTGAATTGCCTCCACTTTCGATTGCACGCCGAGGTAGCACTGGCTGTCGCCCTTCGTGCCGACGACGCCGACGGAGGGGGCGTGGATGAGAGCCGGGTCAGTCCCGAGTTCGCGGGCAATCCCGATGGTCTGGGCGGATCGGCCCGGATGTTTGTCGATCAGGACGGTGCGAGAAGTAGACACGGCAGGGCTCCGGCAGGGCGTGAAGTTTTGCCGGGTTATGGCGAGCCGCGTCCTCGCGGGCAAGCGCCTGCGAGGACGCGGCCGGTTCCTTTGCGCTACGGATGGGCCACGTCAGGAAGATCAGCCGAACAGGCGATCGCCCTGCTCGTCGATCACGCGCTGAGCTTTGCGGACAGTGA
>JBCBJG010000180.1:0-6941 GCA_038523655.1 Pseudomonadota bacterium
ACGCCCTCCGCAGTGCGCGTCGTCATCGCGCGTCTCCTCCACCACTCTCACGCGCTCGCGAGCGGCCCCTCCGCCAACGAACACCCCGCGATCTAGCAGTATCGCACAGAACCGCGCCCAGATGACGCAGTCTACTTCCTTAGCGCGACGTGAGGCGTCGGTGGGGGAAAATGCGTGTCCTGTGTCAACTTACCCGGACGTACACGGCGAATTCGGCGGCCCCGGAGATCTCAACGAGGTGACAAGCGTGCGGCTATCGGGCCGCCACCATCGGACGATCAACGTCGCTCCGTCCGTGGCTCAGCCCGCTGTATCATCGCCAATCCGAATGGCAACGCTCGCCCGATGCCCGCCGAGTCCCTCGACTTCCGCGAGGCGCATCGCAGCCGGCCCGAGCGCGGAAAGCGCATCTTCGGTCAGGCTCAACAGCGAGGTGCGCTTCATGAAGTCCAAAACGCCGAGCCCCGATGAAAACCGTGCACTGCGCGCCGTCGGCAGCACGTGATTCGAGCCGCCGACATAGTCACCGATCACCTCGGGCGTGTGATGGCCGAGAAAAATCGCGCCGGCGTTACGGATTTGATCGGCAATCGCCCGCGGGTTGTCGGTGGCAATCTCGAGATGCTCGGCCGCGATCCGATCCGCGAGCGCAGCCGCATCACGCACCACATCGTCGACCTTGATGATCGCTCCGAAGTTTTGCCAGCTCGCGCCGGCGACGTTTGCCCGTGGAAGCCGTGTGAGCTGCGCTTCCACTTCGCTACTCACCGCGTCGGCGAGCGCACGGTCATCGGTGATGAGGATCGATTGCGCGACGGCATCGTGCTCCGCCTGCGCGAGAAGATCAGCTGCCACCCAGTCCGCCCGCGCCGAACGATCCGCAATCACCAGAACTTCGGATGGCCCGGCGATCATATCGATCCCGACCGTGCCGAACACGCGGCGCTTGGCGGCCGCCACATAGGCGTTCCCAGGCCCGGTGATTTTTGCGACCGGCGCGATGGTCGCGGTGCCATATGCCAGCGCCGCCACAGCCTGTGCGCCACCGACCCGGTAGATTTCATCAACGCCGGCGATCCGGGCTGCCGCGAGCACCAACGGGTTGAGCTCGCCGCGCGGCGACGGCACGACCATGACGATCCGCGGCACCCCGGCGACCTTCGCCGGCACGGCGTTCATGAGCACGGAACTCGGATAACTCGCCGTCCCGCCCGGCACGTAGACGCCCGCCGCTTCCACCGCCGTCCAGCGATGCCCGAGCGTTGCCCCGGCCGCGTCGGTATAGAGGTCATCGCTCGGCATCTGGCGCGCGTGGTGGGCATGGATCCGCGCGTGTGCCAAAGCAAGCGCATCGTGCGTCGCGGCATCGATCGTCGCCGCAGCCGCGTCAATCTCGTCGTCGCGCACCCGCAATCCGAGCGCGCCGAGATCGACGTCGTCGAACCGCTGGCTCAGCGCGATCAACGCCTCATCGCCGTTCGCGCGGACGTCGGAGATAATCTCCGCAACGGCCGCGTCGACATCCTCCGACGTCTCGCGTTTGGAGCCGAGAAACGCGTCGAACGCCGTGGCGAACCCGGCGTCACGCGCCTCGAGCCGCAGCACCATCTTTTTAGTCTCCGTCGCTGAACCGCGCGTCTTCGCCGGTTACGTCACCTTCGGTATCCGGCGATTGATCGTCATCCCCGACGATGCTGTGGCTCGGCGTGCGCGGGGTATCCCACGCGGGGCCGACATCCGCGAGTTCCACCTCGACGCACTCGACATCGAGCGCAATCCCCCCGTCCCCGGCAAACGTCAGGACAATCCGCCCACTCGGAGCATCCCCCGGTGTGAACTGGATCGAGAGCAGCGAGAGCATCATCTCGGGGTCATCCCGCGAGATCCCTTGCAGGCTGACCCCCTCGACCCGCGCGAACTTGAGCGCCGCATATCTACGCTCGCCGCCGCCGGCGCTCGCCGGGCCATCATCCGCCTCCCAGGCGAACCGATTGCCGGAAAGCAGAAAGGTGCCTTGCCCACGCTGCCACTCAATCGCACCGACGCGGATGATGGCATCCTGCATCGCAGCCGAAATCACGGTCAGGTCTTCAGGCTCGAGGGCGATAAGACGAAGCGGTGTCATTCAGTCTGCCAGGATGAACAGTCGGTGTGCAGGAACAGGATCGCTGATTTCTGCAGTGGTAATGTGCGCAACGCAGTGACGCACGCGGTACGAACCAGCCGGCGTGGCCGATGCACGATCACGGGAGCTGCGTGATCATGCCCGTCGGCCGGTCATGCTCGCCGCAGACCGGCCAAACCAACCAGACCGGCCAGCCCAGCCAGACCGGCGCATCGCAACCCGGCTACCGGCATAGCCGACATGCCTAGCGACCCAGCACCTCGACCAGTGTTGTCCCGAGCGATGCGGGTGATTTCGCGACAGTAATGCCGGCCGCCTCCATCGCGGCCATCTTGTCGTCGGCGCCGCCCTTCCCACCGGCGATGATTGCACCCGCGTGGCCCATCCGTCGTCCGGGAGGCGCCGTCACACCGGCGATGAACCCGACCATTGGCTTCTTACGGCCTTTCGCTGCCTGCGCCTTGATGAACTCGGCCGCATCTTCTTCCGCCGATCCGCCAATCTCCCCGATCATAATGATCGACTCGGTCTCATCGTCATCGAGAAACAGATCGAGCACGTCGATGAATTCGGTGCCTTTGACCGGATCACCGCCGATGCCGACGCACGATGACTGCCCGAGCCCGGCATCCGTCGTCTGCTTCACGGCCTCATAGGTCAGCGTGCCCGAACGCGAGACCACGCCGACCGATCCGCGCTTGTGAATATGCCCGGGCATGATGCCGATCTTGCAGGCGTCCGGCGTGATCACGCCCGGGCAGTTCGGCCCGATCAGACGTGAGCCGGACCGGGAAAGCGCCCGGTCGACCCGCACCATGTCGAGCACCGGAATACCTTCCGTGATGCAAACGATCAGCGGCACACCGGCATCCACCGCCTCGACGATCGCGTCAGCCGCAAACGGCGGCGGCACGTAGATCACCGAAGCGTTCGCGCCAGTTGCGTCGACCGCTTCGGACACCGTGTTGAACATCGGCAGGCCGAGGTGCTCGCCGCCGCCTTTGCCAGGCGTCACCCCACCGACCATTTTCGTTCCATAGGCGATCGCCTGCTCGGTGTGAAAGGTGCCCTGCGAGCCAGTCAGCCCCTGGCAGATCACCTTCGTATTCTCATCGATCAGGATGGCCATCGTTTCGGTCTCGCAATCTGGTCAGGTCAGTTTCAGTGAATGGGCGTGGTGTCGGCGGGTTGCGCAATGCCGAGCGCCAGGCAGATTTTGGCGACATCGACGCGCTCGATTTCCGGTTGCCGCGCAACGTCTGCCGACGCGTCGTTCTCGAGGTTGGTCCACGTGGAATGTGTCGACGCCTCGCCCGTCAGTTCGCACCCCGATCGAATGAGGTGCTGCACGAGGAATGCGCGTTTCATCGCGGCAGCCAGGATCGCGACAGACGGATGACGCGGACGCCGTTCATCACGAGGTCCCTTTGGCAAGAACGGTAACGCTCAGCAGGCCGCCTTGCCCACCGATGTTCGCCTTCGAGACGAGGAACACCTTGATGTCCTCATTTCCGCCCGCCCACGTGGTGGTGAGAAAATCGCCCTCGGGCACGTCCTTCGTGAGCGGCGGCTTCCCGGCCAGGACCTGCATGTTTTTCGCGAACACTGAAACCGGAAACCCGCCATCCAGCACGATGCTGCATGAGGTAGCCGTGCCGTCCGCAAACGCAGGAAAACTCTTTTTCATCCCTTCGACCGGCGTGGACTGCACAATCCCGACACGGAACAGCCGCACCCCAACCTGCACATCCCAACCCTGCAGGACATCCGGCTTCTCGATCGCCGTGAAACGCTTGAGGTCGTCACCCTCGATGGGTTTCCAGGCGAGGCGCTGCGCCATGTCCCGGATCGCCTGAACGTTCGGCACCTGCGCATAGCAGATCCGGTTGAAGATAAAGACCGGATCCTGATCCTCTTCCGCGGCGCTTGAGGGTTGTGCGAACGCGCTCAACGTCATCGCCGTCGCAGCAACCACGAGGGTGCTCACGAGCCGGCGCAAGACTGACCTCAACCCTTTTTTCTCTTCACGCATCGTATGCACCCGTGTAGCCGCCGGGCGTCGCGCCACCTCCGGAACCGGCGCCGCTGCCGGACACCTGCGCCACGACTTTTTCCGCCGCGTCATTCAGGTCATCTGCCGAAACGATCGCGAGACCGCTCTCTGCCATGATCTTTTTGCCGAGCTCGACGTTTGTCCCCTCAAGACGCACCACAAGTGGCACCTCGATCGACATTTCCTTGGCCGCCGCGACGATCCCCTCCGCGATGATGTCACACCGCATGATGCCGCCGAAGATGTTGACCAGGATGCCTTTCACGTTCGGGTCCGAAAGGATGATCTTGAACGCATTCATGACCTGCTCTTTGTTCGCGCCGCCGCCCACGTCGAGGAAGTTGGCCGGCTCGGAACCGTAGAGCTTGATGATGTCCATGGTCGCCATCGCGAGGCCCGCACCATTGACCATGCAGCCGATCTCGCCATCGAGCTTCACGTAGTTGAGGTCGTATCGCGATGCCTCGACTTCCGCCGGGTCTTCCTCCTCGATATCGCGCAGCTCGGCGATGTCTTTGTGCCGGTAGATCGCGTTTGAATCGAAGTTCACTTTCGCATCGAGACAAACGAGTTTTTCGTCCTCCGTCACGACGAGCGGATTAATCTCCAGCAGGCTCATGTCCTTGTCGGTGAACGCGCGATACAGATTGCCGATCATCGCGACGCACTGCTTCACGAGATCGCCTTCGAGACCGAGCGCAAACGCGATGCGACGTCCGTGGAAAGGCATGTATCCCGTCGCCGGATCAATCGTCAGCGTGACGATCTTTTCGGGCGTGGAGGCCGCGACTTCCTCGATATCCATCCCGCCTTCGGTCGAACAGATGAAGGCGACGCGGGACGTTTCCCGGTCGACCAATGCGGAGAGATAAAGCTCCCGCGCGATGGCCGAGCCTTGCTCGATGTAGAGCCGTTTTACGACGCGGCCTTCAGCACCGGTCTGATGCGTAACCAGCGTTTTGCCGAGCATGGCTTCGGCATTCTCCCGCACATCGTCGATCGATTTGACGACGCGGACGCCGCCCTTGCCGCCATCACCGTCTTCCTTGAACGTGCCCTTGCCGCGCCCGCCGGCATGGATTTGTGACTTCACGACGTACACCGGCCCGGCGAGCTGCTTGGCAACGCTCACAGCCTCTTCCGGCGAGAACGCAACATTACCCTCCCCGGTTGCCACACCGAAATCGCGCAGCACGGCTTTCGCCTGATATTCGTGTATATTCATCTCGGCCGCGTCCTTCGCTTTCCGATAATCTGCTGGGTCCGCGATCTGCGTCCCGGTCGCGCGCCCCGCGCACGTACATGCGCTACGTGGCGATCGTTAGCCTTCGCCGAGCGTGGGCGAGATCTGCTGGCACGCTTCAACCAGACCTTTCACGCTTTCGACCGAACTCATGAACGCCGAGCGCTCGCGCATGTTCAGATCGATCTCGACGATCCGCTCCACCCCGTCCGAACCGATGACGACAGGCGCGCCGACGTACAGTCCTTTCACGCCAAACTCACCGTTGAGGTAGGCGGCGCAGGGCAGAACCCGCTTCTTGTCCTTGAGATAACTCTCCGCCATCGCGATCGCGGAGGATGCGGGCGCATAATAGGCCGAGCCATTCTTGAGCAGGCCGACGATTTCGGCACCGCCGTCACGCGTGCGCTGCACGATTTCCTCGAGACGCGCCTCGGTCAGCCAGCCCATCTTGACGAGGTCTGGAAGCGGAATGCCGGCGACGGTCGAGTAACGGACGAGCGGCACCATCGTGTCACCGTGTCCGCCGAGCACGAACGCGGTGACGTCTTCGACGCTCACCTGAAATTCTTCGGAGAGGAAATATCGGAACCGGGCGGAATCAAGCACCCCGGCCATGCCAACGACCTTGTTGGTCGGCAGTCCGCACGCCTGCTGCAGCGCCCAAACCATCGCATCGAGCGGGTTGGTGATGCAGATAACGAAAGCATCCGGCGCGTACTTTTTGATGCCGGCGCCGACTTGGCTCATCACCTTGAGGTTGATGCCGAGCAGGTCGTCCCGGCTCATGCCCGGTTTGCGCGGCACACCGGCAGTGACGATCACCACATCCGCGCCGTCGATATCGGCATAGGCGTTGGTGCCGGAAATCGCTCCGTCGAACCCTTCGACCGGCGACGATTCCGCGAGATCAAGTGCCTTGCCCTGCGGCATGTCCTCGGTGATGTCGAACATCACCACGTCACCCAGATCCTTGAGCCCCGCGAGATGCGCGAGCGTGCCGCCGATCATTCCTGCCCCGATCAGCGCAATCTTGCTCCGCGCCATTGCGGTCCTCCCTCAGGTGCCCTGTCACTAGCGGGCCCGCCGAGCGCACGACACGGCGCGTCAGACCCGGCGGTGGGGTAGCCCGATTGATATTGCGGTGCAAGATCGCCACGCTCATTCACGCAGGTGCGCACATCAACCTTTGGTCGGATGGTCGGCCCCCTCGGGGTGACTGCGACGAAAACCTCGTGCGTGGAGTCAACCCACGGCCGCAGTCGATCGGGTGAGGCGATGGGTTGGGCGGCCCAGCATGTCGTCGCCCTCGCAATCTGGCCATCTCGCCATCAAGACGCGTGCGGTGGCTCGCCTGTCGCCGTGGCACCGCTGGTTTCCGTTGCACGCGCCGGCTCTGACTGGACGAGATGCGACCCGGGAAACGTCTGCCGGGCGTGTGCCAACGCGGCCATCAAATCCGCACGCTTGCTGCAATCCGCGCCATCCGTCGCGGGCCTGCCATCGAACGTCTCGAACCG